>NZ_JBFTZE010000029.1:0-51678 GCF_056406935.1 Pseudomonas sp. P1_A1
CTGCGGCAGCTCCTACATTGGGGGGCAGCCATGTTGAAAATATCGATCGCCTGGCCAATATTCAGCACAAAAACCACGTATCCTGCGCGCCCCGTTTGACCTACAACCCGCGAGGACAGTTTGTCTAAAGGTATCGCTCTATCGGTCACAGCCTCAATGCTGTTTGCCGTCATGTATTACTACACCTCACTGCTCTCCCCCTTGAGTGGCGTGGAGATTTTCGGTTGGCGGATGTTGCTGACCGCGCCATGCATGACCGTGTTCATGGTGGTGTCCGGCGAATGGAAACGCGTGGTCGAGATTCTTCGGCGGCTGGCCGGCCAGCCGAAGTTGCTCATCGCCCTGATCGGCTCGGCAGTGCTGCTGGGCCTGCAACTCTGGTTATTCATGTGGGCACCACTCAACGGCTATAGCCTTGACGTGTCGCTGGGGTATTTCCTGTTGCCGCTGTCCATGGTCCTGACCGGGCGAATCGTCTATGGCGAGCGCCTTTCCTACCTGCAGAAAATCGCCGTGTTCTTCGCCAGCCTCGGCGTGCTCAACGAGCTGTATCAGGTCGGCGGCTTTTCCTGGGCGACTTTGCTGGTGGTGATCGGCTATCCGATCTATTTCATCCTGCGCAAACGCCTGGCCACGGACAACCTTGGCGGGCTCTGGCTGGACATGGCGTTGATGCTGCCGGTGGCGCTCTGGTTCGTGCAGGGAGGTGAACAAGGTTTTGGCGTGTTCGATCAACATCCGTGGCTGTCGCTGTTGATTCCCCTGCTCGGGGTGAACAGCGCCTCGGCGCTGGTGGTCTACATCATTGCCAGCCGGTTGCTGCCGTTCAGCCTGTTCGGGTTGTTGAGTTACGTCGAGCCCGTGCTGTTGCTGGGCGTTGCGTTGCTGCTCGGGGAAAGCATCAAGGCCGGCGAATGGCTGACCTACATTCCGATCTGGCTGGCGGTGGTGGCGCTGGTGTTTGAAGGGTTCAAGCATCTGGTCCGGCAACGACGCCGGCCAATGTAATTGCATGATTCAAAAAAAAGCCCGGCCAGCGTTGCTGCTGACCGGGCTTTTTCATATCAGGAACGGCTTAATCGGTGGAAAGCACACCGCGACGAACCTGGTCACGCTCGATGGACTCGAACAGTGCCTTGAAGTTGCCTTCGCCGAATCCATCGTCGCCTTTACGCTGGATGAACTCGAAGAACACCGGCCCCATCAGGGTTTCCGAGAAAATCTGCAGCAGCAGACGCTTGTCGCCCGGCTCGGACGAACCGTCCAGCAAGATGCCCCGTGCTTGCAGTTGATCGACCGGCTCGCCGTGGTTCGGCAAACGGCCTTCGAGCATTTCATAGTAGGTGTCCGGCGGCGGCGTCATGAAGCGCATGCCGATTTTCTTCAGGCGATCCCAAGTATCGATCAGGTTATCGGTGAGGAACGCCACGTGCTGGATGCCCTCGCCGTTGAACTGCATCAGGAACTCTTCGATCTGCCCGGCGCCCTTGGACGACTCTTCGTTCAGCGGGATGCGGATCATGCCGTCCGGCGCGGTCATCGCTTTGGATGTCAGGCCGGTGTATTCGCCTTTGATGTCGAAGTAACGGATTTCGCGGAAGTTGAACAGCTTCTCGTAGAAGTTGGCCCAATAGGCCATGCGACCGCGATACACGTTGTGGGTCAGGTGGTCGATGATCTTCAGACCGGCGCCAACCGGGTTGCGGTCAACACCTTCGATGAATACGAAGTCGATGTCGTAGATCGAGCTGCCTTCACCGAAACGGTCGATCAGGTACAGCGGCGCGCCGCCGATGCCTTTGATCGCCGGCAGGTGCAATTCCATCGGGCCGGTTTCAATGTGGATCGGCTGGGCACCGAGTTCCAGGGCACGCTTGTAGGCCTTTTGCGAATCCTTGACCCGGAACGCCATGCCGCACACCGACGGGCCGTGCTCGGCCGCGAAGTACGAGGCCACGCTGTGGGGTTCGTTGTTGAGGATCAGGTTGATTGAGCCCTGGCGATACAGGTGCACGTCTTTGGAACGGTGGGTCGCGACCTTGGTGAAGCCCATGATCTCGAAGATCGGCTCCAGAGTGTTCGGGGTCGGCGATGCGAATTCGATGAACTCAAAGCCCATCAGGCCCATTGGGTTTTCGTATAAATCTGCCATTTTGGCGCCTCATCATGCTTTTAGAATTAACGGATCGTTAGTTGCTAGCAATGCTGAGACCGGCGGGTGGCGCGCAGGAGATGCCCCTCACGCTGCGGGCGAGGAAGTCACCGTAGATCAATTGAAACCCAAATATCTTCATTGTCGACCCAAGGCTCTTGCGGGCGAGGCTTCTGCTGCCAGAAGACGATTATTCTTATATGCGTAACCGGATTCTACACAGCGTAAATCAGTTTGTCCGCCTTCTTATACAATCCCCTTTTTCATGGCCTGCGCAAGCGGTTTGTTGCACAGGAAAATCCCCGCCAGGATCAGCCCGCCGCCCAGGCACATCGCCAGTGTCAGCTGTTCGCCCAGCAACAACGCACCGAGAAGAACAGCAGTCAAAGGGTTCAAGGCGATAAACACGCCCGAGCGCGTCGGGCCGATTTTGCGGATGCCGTCGTAATAACCAATGTAGGCCAATGCCGAACCTAGTACGCCCAGGTACATCAGGCTCAACCATTGTTGCGTGCCGAGTCCGATGAGCGCCGCGACACTCAACTCGCCCCGCACGGCGCTGGTCACCCAGAGCATCAGCGTGCCGAGCAAAATCGAGTACGTCACCGTCTGCACCGGCCCCAGCGTTTGAGTCAGGCCTTTGGAGAACAGCGAATAAATGCCCCAGCCGAGCACGCAGCCGAAGATCAACACGTCGCCAATCCAGGCATCGGCATTGCCGCCCAGTAACTGCGGATTGCGGCTGACGATCACCAGGCTGGCGCCAGCAATGCAGATCGCGATACCGACCACTTTCGCCCGACTCAGCCGCTCCTTGAACAGCAGCCACGAAGCCAGGCCGATCACCGCTGGATTCAACGCTACGATCAATGATGCCCGAGACGCGTTGATGTAATGCAGCCCGTAAAAGAAGCACAGGTTGTAGAAGAAAATCCCGAAGAATCCCAACAGCGCCAATTGCAACCATTGCCTGGGGCTGGGTCGCACCAGGGGCACCCGCGCCAGCAGCAGGAACAACAGCAACGCCACGCTCGCCAGCAGGAACCGCAGACTCGCAGCGAATAACGGACTGAGGCTGTCGGCCAGAAACCGCCCGGCGACGAACGTCCCGCCCCAGATCATGGTGACCGACGCCAGCTTCAGATAAACCGGCACATCCGAAGAGTTCGCAAGGGTCTGTTCACACGTAGTCATAAGTCTCCACCACCAGCAATCGGGCATGTGGCGTATCATTCGACTAATTATCGATCATCGTAAAATGAGTAAAAGCTCATGACCCTCACTCAACTGGAGATTTTCTCGCTGGTGGCCGAGCTGCGCGGCTTCACGGCGGCCGCCCATCGTTTGGAGATTTCCCAGTCGGCGGTCTCCCACGCACTCAAGTCGCTGGAGCAGGAGTTGGGTGTCGAGCTGCTGCGCCGGCATCAGTCCCAGGTCGAGTTGAGTGACATCGGCCAGCAGCTATTACTGCGCGCTCGGGCGATGCTTGGGCTGGCCAACACTTTGCGTCAAGAGGCGGCCGATTCACGCGGGATGAAAACCGGCACCTTACGCATTGGCTCGTTCGGCCCGACCTCTTCGATCAAGCTGCTGCCGAGGATCTTGCAGCACTACCGCGCCGCACACCCGGGCATCGAGGTTCACATCGACGAAGGTCCGGACCGCCAGGTAATTCAATGGCTGGAAGAGCGGCGTATCGATATTGGTTTCGTGGTGTTACCCCAGGAACGTTTTGACACGATTGCACTGATCGAAGACCAGATGGTCGCGCTGCTGCCTGCCGATCATGCACTGGCCGGTCGCGACAGCGTGAGTTTGAGCGACTTGTGCCAAGACCCTTTTGTGCTGACCGAGGCCGGGTCTTCGGAGCTGGTGTCGCGCCTGTTCAATACGGCGCGATTGACGCCGAACATTCGGTATCGCTGCTCGCAGTTGCTCAGCACGCTGGACACAGTAGCTCGTGGCGATGCCCTGACCGTGGTCGCCGAAGGCTCACTGCCCGACGTCAACGACAGCCGCTACGTGAAAAAGCCACTGTCACCACCCATCAGCCGCCAGGTGGGTCTGGCTGTGCTCGATCAGCGTCAGTCATCCCCCGCGACGCTGGCCTTTATTAAACTGGCCTCAAGATTGGTTAAAGGTTGAGCGGCATAAGGGCCGATAGCCAACTATCATGGCTGAACTCTTTTGGGAGGCATGTCGACCTGCCAACCTTTGAGAGCCCTCTTTTATCGCGATGGATTTGCGAATGCCACTGAACGTCAAAAGTCGCCGCAAGCGTGGCACCCGGATCACTGTGACTGTTTTGAGCGGATTGCTCCCGGTGTTGCTGGGAGTCGCCATTCTCTATCTGCAGGCTGAACGTACCCTCAAGCAGAGTACTGAACTGACTGGCGAAGAATCCATTCGCCAGTTCGAACTGATGCTCGACAACACCGCCCAAGCGGCGCAGGAGCTCCTGCCGCTGGCTGGCAAAAACTGCAATGACGTCAAACTGGCCTTGCGCGAACAAGTTACGCGCCGGCCCTTCGTGCGCTCGACCAACCTGGTGTGGGACGACAACCTCTATTGCAGTTCGTTGTTCGGTGAATATCAGGAAAAGGTC
This sequence comes from Pseudomonas sp. P1_A1, assembly GCF_056406935.1. Classification (NCBI taxonomy): domain Bacteria; kingdom Pseudomonadati; phylum Pseudomonadota; class Gammaproteobacteria; order Pseudomonadales; family Pseudomonadaceae; genus Pseudomonas; species Pseudomonas sp. P1_A1. Next base: position 4,758 of record NZ_JBFTZE010000029.1, read on the forward strand.
AATCCCGGCGACTACACCCAAGGCCAGTTATGGCTCATGAACGGCAACCCGGTCACGCCCAATACCGCGCTGTTGGTGTACCGGCTCAGCAAAGGAAATAAAGGGGCATTGACCACGCTGAACGGTTATCACCTGAGCAACGAATTGCGCCTGATCGGCCGCAAGACATTACTGTTGCTACAAGTCGGTCCCAACTGGTTGTCTGCCGACGGCAAAGTTCACGAGGACGCCCCGCCCGCCTTTCCGGTAGCACAAAGTACGCTGACGTCCTCGCGTTATGCCTTTACTGTGGCCGCAGGTTTCCCCGAAGGAGAAACCTGGCGTTACATGCGTAGTGAATACCCGCCACTGTTCAGTCTGTTGATGTTCTTCGGCGTGGTGTCAGGTTCGATCGGGCATGTGCTACAGAAGCGCTCGATGTCGCCCAGCCGTGAAATGCAGCGGGCGCTGGAGGCAGCAGAATTCATTCCTTACTTTCAGCCCGTGGTGCATGGCGACAACAAGCTGTGGTCCGGCACCGAAGTATTGATGCACTGGAAACATCCCAGGGAAGGCCTGGTGCGTCCGGATCTGTTCATCCCGTTTGCCGAACATTCCGGGCTGATCGTGCCGATGACCCGCTCGCTGATGCAACAAACCGCGACATTGCTGGCGCCCTTGTCGGCATCGTTCGACGGGCCGTTCCACATCGGTATCAACATCACCGCCAGTCATTGCCGGGATCTTGCGCTGGTCGAAGACTGCCGTGAATTCCTCAGTGCTTTTGCACCGGGCAGTGTCCATCTGGTGCTGGAGTTGACCGAGCGCGAACTCATCGAACCGACAGCCATCACCCTGCAGTTGTTCGAGCAGCTTCGCGCATTGGGTGTGATGATCGCCATCGATGACTTTGGCACTGGCCATTCAAGCCTCGGTTACTTGCGTCAGTTCAATGTGGACTTCTTGAAAATCGACCAGAGCTTTGTCGCCATGATCGGTGTCGATGCCCTCTCCCGGCACATTCTGGACAGCATCATCGAACTCTCGGCCAAACTCGATCTGGGTATCGTCGCCGAAGGCGTGGAAACCGAGGAGCAAAGTGACTATCTGACCACCCATGGCGTGAACTTTCTGCAAGGTTATCTGTTCGGCCGGCCGATGCCCGGAGCAGAATTCATTAGTGCATTAAGTGATCATTAACTAGCCACGTTAAGCGCCGAGATCATGATGACGCGCACCAAATTGAATCAAAAGACTACTCTTGTTACATGAAGAGAAAGTCAGGATTTACTCTTGGCGATTTAACTACTACAATTTTTCATACCTGTGCAAAATCGACAGGCGTGCCATTATCACCGAGTCGCTTCAAGGCTCTTGGCTTATAGCTTTGTTTGCGGTTGGTTTCAGCCAAACACACTATTGGAGTAAAGATATTGTCCAGACTCGCTGAATTCCGTGCAGCTGAAAAGGCCCTTCAAGAACAGCTCAAGCAGTTGGAATCGCTGAAGAACGATGCCGGGCTCAAGAAAGAAATCGAATTCGAAGAAAAGCTCCAGGGGCTGATGAAAACCTACGGCAAGAGCCTGCGCGACATCATCGCCATCCTCGACCCGCACCCGGCGAAATCCGGCCTGCAGCAGGCAACAGCCCCTAAAACCCGCCGCGCTCGCGTGGTCAAGGTTTATCAGAACCCGCACACCGGTGAACTGATTGAAACCAAGGGCGGCAACCACCGCGGCCTGAAAGCCTGGAAGGAACAATACGGTGCAGCCACCGTTGACTCCTGGCTGCGTGCCTAAGCGCTCACGGTAATAAAAAAAGCCCTGCCAATGCAGGGCTTTTTCATGGATGCCACCTAAAATGCGACGCTAGTCGCCGATCAACTCGCTATAGACTGACTAACTTTGTGCTTAATCCGTTTGGCTATCTAAAAATGCGGGCCATGCTCAAAAACGTGGGTCAGAAACCTTAAACTAAAGTTTCAAGCTGTTTCGAGCTGCCTCTATGTCGCCCTGACTTGCCTTATAAACCTCAGCCTGCCCCGCGTAGGAAAGAACATAGGCTTTATCGCCGTCCACTGCGGCGACCAATGTTTGAGACAACACATGTCGACCGTTCTGGGTAATGGTGCAGGTAGTTTCCAGCGCCGATAACCGGCTCAAGGCAGTCGGATGAATTTTGTTGCAGACACTCTGATAGCCACCCTGAAAAAAGTCCTTCTGCACGGACTTGCGCATTTCCAGTAACACACCTTCCAGATTCACCTGATGACCGCTTTCCACTTGAGTCATGGTCAACTCCATCACCATTACCGGTGTACCTTCCTGGTCGTTTTTTACTGCGCGTTGCCGGGAAACCTGGGGCTTGGCCTCGTCTTGCGGAACGGTCTCGACAATCCATCCATTGGGCCAGGTCACGACCGGAGCTTCTGCATGAGCACGGGTAACAGCTGAAAGCAGACACATCAGGACGAACATCAATTGACAGGGTCGGATCATTGTAATGAACACTCACGGATTGAGCCGCGAAGTCTGAGCTTCACCCGCCCGGCAGGCAAGCCTGCGGTTTTGGTTTGGCGATGCCAGGGCCCTTGCGTATCATTGTGAGCATTCTTGGAATTTCCGGAGGGCCCATGAGCCTGCACGAACTCAATACATTTCCTGGTGTGACCGCCCAACCTGACACCGCCACTCAGAAGTTCGTCTTCAACCACACCATGCTGCGGGTCAAGGACATCACCCGGTCGCTGGATTTCTACACTCGCGTCCTGGGTTTCTCGCTGGTGGAAAAACGCGATTTCCCGGAAGCCGAGTTCAGCCTGTATTTCCTGGCGCTGGTCGATAAAAACCAGATCCCGGCCGATGCCGCTGCCCGCACCGAGTGGATGAAATCGATCCCCGGCATTCTCGAACTGACCCACAACCACGGCACCGAGAACGACGCGGATTTCGCCTACCACAACGGCAACACCGACCCGCGCGGCTTCGGCCATATCTGCATCTCGGTGCCAGACATCCGTGCCGCTTGCGAACGTTTTGAAGCGCTGGGCTGCGATTTCCAGAAACGCCTGAACGACGGTCGCATGAAGAGCCTGGCCTTCATCAAGGACCCGGATGGTTACTGGGTCGAGATCATTCAGCCGGCACCGTTGTAAGAAGATCGCAGCCTTCGGCAGCTCCTACAAAAGCCAAGCCAGGCTCGATTCTGTAGGAGCTGCCGCAGGCTGCGATCTTTTGATCCACCCACAAAAAACCCCATGATCGCTCATGGGGTTTTGTGTTTTCAGCTTCGGCGTTTATGCCGGCGCCGAAGTGCGGATCAAGTGATCGAATGCGCTCAGGGAAGCCTTGGCGCCCTCGCCCACCGCAATCACGATCTGCTTGTACGGCACGGTGGTCACATCGCCAGCCGCGAACACGCCGGGGATCGACGTCTCACCACGGGCATCGACAATGATCTCGCCGCGCGGTGACAGCTCGATGGTGCCTTTGAGCCAATCGGTATTAGGCAACAGACCGATCTGCACGAAGATCCCTTCCAGCTCGACAGTGCGCAGCTCGTCCGACTGACGATCCTTGTAGCGCAGGCCGTTGACCTTCTGGCCGTCGCCGGTCACTTCAGTGGTTTGCGCACTGGTGATCACGGTAACGTTCGGCAGACTGTGCAACTTGCGCTGCAACACCGCATCGGCGCGCAGTTGTACGTCGAACTCCAGCAGGGTTACGTGGGACACGATCCCGGCCAGGTCGATGGCCGCTTCGACGCCGGAGTTACCGCCACCGATCACAGCCACACGCTTACCCTTGAACAGCGGACCGTCACAGTGCGGGCAGTACGCCACGCCCTTGTTGCGGTATTGCTGCTCACCCGGAACGTTCATTTCACGCCAGCGCGCGCCGGTGGCGAGGATCACGGTCTTGGCTTTCAAGGACGCGCCGCTGGCGAAATGGATTTCGTGCAGTTCACCGTTTTTGCCCGGCACCAGCTTGTCGGCGCGTTGCAGGTTCATGATGTCCACGTCGTATTGCTTAACGTGTTCTTCCAGTGCCACGGCCAGTTTCGGCCCTTCGGTTTCCTGCACGGAGATGAAGTTCTCGATGGCCATGGTGTCGAGCACCTGGCCACCAAAACGTTCAGCCGCCACGCCGGTGCGAATGCCTTTGCGGGCGGCGTAAATTGCCGCTGAAGCACCGGCCGGGCCACCGCCGACGACCAGCACGTCAAAGGCTTGTTTGGCGCTGATCTTCTCGGCCTGACGCTCGATGCCGCTGGTGTCGATCTTGGCGAGAATTTCTTCAAGGCCCATGCGCCCCTGGCCGAAGATCTCGCCATTGAGGTAAATGCTGGGCACGGCCATGATCTTGCGCTCATCGACTTCGGCCTGGAACAACGCGCCGTCGATAGCGACGTGGCGGATCTTCGGGTTCAGCACAGCCATCAGGTTCAGCGCCTGAACCACATCCGGGCAGTTCTGGCAGGACAGCGAGAAGTAAGTCTCGAAGCTGAACTCGCCTTTGAGCGAGCGGATCTGCTCGATAACGTCGGCACTGGCTTTCGATGGGTGGCCGCCGACTTGCAGCAAGGCCAGCACCAGGGATGTGAATTCGTGGCCCATCGGGATGCCGGCGAAACGCAGGCTGATATCGGCGCCCGGGCGATTGATCGAGAACGATGGTTTACGCGCATCGTTACCGTTGTCGAGCAAAGTAATCTGGGTGGAAAGACTGGCAACGTCTTTGAGTAACGCGAGCATTTCCTGGGATTTCGCACCGTCGTCGAGGGAGGCAACGATCTCGATCGGCTGGGTGACCCGTTCCAGGTACGATTTCAACTGGGCTTTAAGATTGGCGTCCAACATACGGGCGATTTCCTTTTTGATCTAATCAGACATAAAAAAACGCCCGAGCGAATCTCGCCCGGGCGTTTTTGAGGGCGGTGCAGCTTACTTAGTAGGTGCGGAGTCCCGCCCTGATGAAGCGCGTCACAGACTTAGATCTTGCCGACCAGGTCCAGGGACGGAGCCAGAGTGGCCTCGCCTTCTTTCCACTTGGCTGGGCACACTTCGCCCGGGTGAGCGGCGACGTATTGAGCGGCCTTGATTTTGCGCAGCAGCTCGGAGGCGTCACGGCCTACACCGCCATCGTTGAGTTCAACGATTTTGATCTGGCCTTCAGGGTTGATCACGAAAGTGCCACGGTCAGCCAGGCCAGCTTCTTCGATCAGCACGTCGAAGTTGCGGGAGATGACATGAGTCGGGTCGCCGATCATGGTGTACTGGATTTTGCCGATCGCTGGCGAAGTGTTGTGCCAGGCAGCGTGGGCAAAGTGGGTATCGGTGGAAACGCTGTAGATCTCGACGCCCAGTTTTTGGAACTCGGCGTAGTTGTCAGCCAGGTCTTCCAGTTCGGTCGGGCAAACAAAGGTGAAGTCAGCTGGGTAGAAGAAAACGACAGACCACTTGCCTTTCAGGTCAGCGTCCGACACGTGTACGAAGTCGCCGTTTTTGTAGGCGGTAGCTTTGAACGGTTTAACTTGGCTGTTGATGATAGGCATCGGTGACTCTCCGTCAGGGGTTAAGAAGTTGATGTGGTGAATCCTACCCACCCGATCGCCGGTTGGCTCATTGGCAAACCTGATGCTGCTGATTTGTTTTCGCTATTAGCTGAGCGTATTAATAGAAGAAAACGTGATCTACAGCGCCAACGGCTTTTCAGCGATTCGGGTCATCCCGAGAAACGGGCTGGCTTCAACATAGCGCATGGCTGACTTCACATCCTTCCAGCCCACGTAATTCATCAACGACTTCAAATCCCAACCGCTCTGATGGGCCCAGGTGGCAAAGCCACGACGCAAGGAGTGACTGGTGTAGTGCTCGGCCGCAATGCCGGCGCGCTCCAGTGCCTGGCGCAACAACGGGATCACGCTATTGGCGTGCAAGCCCTCCTCGCTCAAATGGCCCCAGCGGTCGATGCCCCGAAACACTGGCCCACGGACCAGCGCCGCTTCGGTAATCCATTCGATGTAGGCCTGCACCGGGCACAAGCGCTGCAAGGCGGGAGTCTGGTAGGTCCGGCCGAGGTTCTCGCGATCGCCCTTGCTGCGTGGCAAGTAGAGGGTAATGCCTGAACCGGCGCTGGCTTGTACGTGCTCGATCTGCACGCGGCATAACTCATCGCTACGGAAACCACGCCAGAAGCCCAGCAGGATCAGTGCGGTGTCGCGCCTGGCTCTCAGCAATCCCGCTCGATCGCCCTGCGCCCTGGCGGACTGCGCTTCCTGCTCCAGCCAGGCGATCACTTGCTCCAGATGTTGAAGCTGCAAGGGTTCAGCCTGTTTTTCCTGGGCCGGGTGCAACGCGCGAATGCCTTTGAACACTTTACGCACCACCGGCGCCTTGGTCGGATCGGCGAACCCCTGGCTGTTGTGCCACTGCGCCAATGCGGACAAGCGCAACTTCAAGGTATTGATCGACAGCACGCCCGCATGTGCAACCAGGTAACGCGCCACGCTATCGCTGGTCGCCGGCAGGAACCCGCCCCAACTGACTTCGAAGTGCTCGATGGCCGCGCGATAGCTGCGACGGGTGTTGTCACGGGTAGCGGCTTGCAGGTAGCGATCCAGATCGGTCATGGGCTCAGTGCTCGAAAACGTACCGTGTTGGCGATTGAAAACCGGTCTACAGCTGATCACACGGGGTAATACCAGTATATCCCGCATCAGCTATCACAAGTTTTTAACTTTATTCACGGCATGGTACATTACGCATATTAGTGGTACGTACCACAGTATCAAATCGTAGGAGAACACATGGCACGTGGCGGCGTAAACAAGGCACTGGTGCAAGCGGCACGCTCGGCAATCCTCGCCCGGGGCGAGCATCCGAGCATCGACGCAGTGCGGATCGAAATGGGTAATACCGGCTCGAAAACCACGATCCATCGCTACCTGAAAGAGCTCGACGACGGCGCCGAACCCGCGCCAGCACCTTCCGAACCGATCGATGATGAACTGACAGCGCTGGTGGCGCGGCTGGCGCAACGCCTGAAAGAACAGGCGCAAGAACCCATCGACCAGGCACGCGCGCAGTTCGAGCAACAACGAAAAGAGCTGGAAACCCAGCTGCACGAGGCCCGCGAGGCCAATACCGAATTGCAGCAGCAATACGAAATTCAAAGCCTGGCGCTGACCCAGGAATCGGCGGAACTGCACGACACACGCTCGATGCTGCAAACCGAGCAAACCCGCAACGCCGGGCTGAACCAGGCACTGGCGGATTTCGAATTGCGCTTGCAGGACAAGGACGAGCAGATCCGCTCACTGGAAGAAAAGCACCTGCACGCCCGCGAAGCACTGGAGCACTATCGCAACGCCGTCAAAGACCAGCGCGAACAGGAACAGCGACGCCACGAAGGCCAAGTGCAGCAGATTCAGATGGAGTTGCGTCAAGCCCAGCAAAGCGCACTGGTACGCCAGGATGAAATCACCCAACTGCATCGCGACAACGAGCGCCTGCTGACCGAAAACCGCGGCACGCTGCGGGAGTTGAGCCTGCTGCAGGAGCAACTCAAGCACACCAACAGCCGACAGGATCAGTTACTGGAACAGGTCACCCGCATCGACAGCGAACGCACCCTCCTCCAGGAACGCTTGCGCATTGCCTTGCTGGAAAGCCAGTCGCTCAAGCAGAACATTGACGAGCAATCGCACATCAACAAAGCACTGGAAGTTGAACTGATCAAGTTGCAGGCAAGCCTGGATGAAAGCGTGCGCCTGGCCGCTGTCGTTGCGACAGGGCCAGACGCATCAGCGCCGCAGAAAGACGATTAACCTGCGACTGGCGTGCGCATGGTGACGAACTCTTCGGCGGCCGTCGGATGCACGCCGATGGTTTCGTCGAAGTCACGCTTGGTCGCGCCCGCTTTCAGGGCAATCGCCAACCCTTGCACGATCTCGCCGGCATCCGGGCCGACCATGTGGCAACCCAGGACCTTGTCGGTCTTGGCGTCCACCACCAGTTTCATCAAGGTGCGTTCCTGGCATTCGGTCAGGGTCAGCTTCATCGGCCGGAAACGGCTTTCGAAGATCACCACATCGTGCCCGGCCTCGCGCGCTTCTTCTTCGGTGAGGCCGACAGTGCCGATGTTCGGCAAGCTGAACACGGCGGTCGGGATCATCTTGTAATCCACCGGGCGATATTGCTCAGGCTTGAACAAACGCCGCGCCACGGCCATGCCTTCGGCCAGAGCGACCGGCGTGAGCTGTACCCGACCAATCACATCGCCCAGAGCCAGGATTGACGGTTCAGCGGTTTGATACTGCTCATCGACCTCGACAAAACCTTTCTTGTCGAGTTTGACCCCAGTGTTTTCCAGCCCCAGATTGTCGAGCATCGGACGCCGACCGGTGGCGTAGAACACACAGTCCGCCTCCAGCTCGCGACCATCCTTGAGCGTCGCCTTCAGGCTGCCATCGGCCTGTTTGTCGATACGCTCGATGTCGGCATTGAATTGCAGGTCCATGCCGCGCTTGGTCAGCTCTTCCTGCAAATGTTTGCGCACCGAGCCGTCGAAGCCGCGCAGGAACAGATCACCGCGATACAGCAACGTAGTCTGGGCACCCAGCCCGTGGAAAATCCCGGCGAACTCCACCGCAATGTAACCACCACCGACCACCAGAACGCGCTTGGGCAGCTCTTTAAGGAAGAACGCCTGGTTGGAGCTGATGGCATGCTCGTGCCCCGGAATCTGCGGGATCTGCGGCCAGCCACCGGTGGCTATCAGGATGTTTTTGGCGGTGTAACGCTCGCCATTGATCTCAACCTGGTGCGGATCGACGATTTTCGCGTGACCTTCATGCAAGGTCACACCGCTGTTGACCAGCAAATTGCGATAAATGCCATTCAGGCGATTGATCTCGCGATCCTTGTTGGCGATCAGCGTCGCCCAGTCGAACGTCGCTTCACCCGGAGTCCAGCCAAAACCTTGCGATTGCTCGAAGTCTTCGGCGAAGTGCGCGCCGTACACCAGCAGCTTTTTCGGCACACAGCCGACGTTCACGCACGTACCGCCCAGGTAGCGGCTCTCGGCCACGGCGACTTTCGCACCAAAACCGGCCGCGAACCGCGCAGCCCGCACACCGCCAGAACCGGCACCAATCACATATAGGTCAAAATCGTAGGCCATTTCTATCTCCTCGGCAGGTCACCAGCATACCTGCGGTCGCCCGTTGGGCAAGCGTTGCAAACTATTTGGGGCCGAAAAATGAAAAAGCCACCCGAAGGTGGCTTTTCAATACAAGCAGGTCAGGCGCTATCAGTAAGCCTTGCCAGTCTTGTAGAAGTTCTCGAAGCAGAAGTTGGTCGCGTCGATGTAGCCTTCGGCGCCACCGCAGTCGAAACGCTTGCCTTTGAACTTGTAGGCCATGACGCAGCCGTTTTGCGCTTGCTTCATCAGGGCGTCGGTGATCTGGATTTCGCCGCCCTTGCCTGGCTCGGTCTGTTCGATCAGGTCGAAGATGTCCGGGGTCAGGATGTAACGGCCGATGATCGCCAGGTTCGACGGTGCATCTTCAGGTTTTGGCTTCTCGACCATGCTGTGAACGCGATAGATGTCGTCGCGAATCATCTCGCCGGCAATCACGCCGTACTTGTTGGTTTCTTGAGGATCGACTTCCTGGATGGCCACGATCGAGCAGCGGAACTGCTTGTACAGCTTGACCATCTGGGTCAGAACGCCGTCGCCTTCGAGGTTGACGCACAAGTCGTCCGCCAGTACTACGGCGAAAGGTTCGTCGCCAATCAGTGGACGGCCGGTCAGGATTGCGTGGCCCAGGCCTTTCATTTCGGTCTGGCGAGTGTAGGAGAACGAGCACTCGTCGAGCAGCTTACGGATGCCGACCAGGTATTTCTCCTTGTCAGTGCCCTTGATCTGGTTTTCCAGCTCGTAGCTGATGTCGAAGTGGTCTTCCAGGGCGCGTTTGCCGCGACCGGTGACGATGGAGATTTCGGTCAACCCGGCATCCAGTGCTTCTTCGACGCCGTACTGGATCAGTGGCTTGTTTACCACCGGCAGCATTTCTTTGGGCATGGCTTTAGTCGCTGGCAGGAAGCGAGTACCGTAACCGGCTGCTGGGAACAAGCATTTCTTGATCATATAAGTCCTTGAAAGGGCTGTGTGTACGAGTTCGGCGCAGTCTAATCAGGCGGCGTGCACCTTACAATGCCCCGCACTGGCTAACCGACGCCATCATAGAGAAATATTCTGATGGATAGTTCCGCAGATTAGCTGCACAACCTCTTATAGATAGCAGAGATCGACGACCTGCGCGGCCATCAGCCTAGCGACAATCTGCCCCACCCTACACCCATCGGCACCCGTTGAGGGCATTTGGCGCTATCATTGCGCACCTGAACCAGCCAACGAGGCAGATAGATGTCGGCAGCAAAAAGCGTCAACGGGTACCTGATCAATCAGGCGAAAGACGGCCAGTGGTGGATAGACAGCGTCGGCGGCGAGAATATTGCCGGGCCGTTTCCGACAGAAGCGTTGGCGATTGAAGTGGCATCGGTGTTGCAGGATCAACCCGCAGCACCTAAGCGGCGCGGCAAGGACAAGCCTTGAGCTGAACCTGGCGTGACCGCAGCCCTGTCTTTGCACAGGGCTTTTTTGTGAATGCCTGCAACGAAGTGGCCAATCGCTATAACCTTTTGTTGCAGCCGCTGTCATAGCGTTTAGCCCCCATCACTGACGATGACCACGACATGAAAAGATTCTTGCCACTGATTGCGGTACTGGCCCTGAGTGGCTGCGCCACGTCCGAAACGACTTACCTGAAAAATGGCGAGCAAGGCCTGACCATCGACTGCTCCGGAGAAGCCAACGCCTGGGCCAGTTGCTACGAAAAAGCCGATGCCTCTTGCGCCGGCACCGGCTATCGGATTGTCGGTACCGACGGTACACCTTCGACCAAGGAAAGCGACAAAACCCTGGGGGTCGACGTCGGCAATTACAAGAACCGCAGTGTAGTGGTGGTCTGCAAGTAGGGCACCCAATGCCCTACATATGGATTTCGGCGAACTTGATCCCGAGCCCGCGTACGGTCTCGATCAAATCGTCGAGGCGGCTGAAGGACTCGACTTCATCGTTGTCATCCACCAGGAAAAAACTGCGCCCGGCGCTTTTCTTGAAAAATACGATCCACTCCCCCGGATTCGCCGGGTTCTGAATCACATGGGTGGCAGAGATATGACCCTCTGCGTGGCGCTCCCGCACCTGCTCTCGTTTCATGCTCGACTCCAGAAATGACAATGCCGTCAAAGTGCGACTTTGACGGCATCGATGCTGACCGGGGGTAGTCTATCAGCCGGAAATGCACGCGGTGGCGGCATTGCGCACATCCCATGGGCGCAACGGCACATTGGAGATGCGCTCATGCAGTTTGATGCTGCTGCCACCGGAGCGGTCTTCAATGTCAAACACCGCCGCCGGCCCCGAGGAGAACTTCTGCGGCACAATCACCCGCATGCCATCCTTTTGCGGCTCGACTTGCAAGGCCCCACGGCTACTGGCCAACTTCTCGACCAGGCACTGGGCGTACTCATGGGGTTTCTTGCCTGAAATCACGTTCATGGTAGGCAACGACGCAGTGATGTCCGAGACCGTCGCACATCCACTCACTGCCAATACAAACGGCACGACCAGAACACCCCATTTCATATGAAACCTCCGATAAAGACCCTCCGACAGCACAACTGCTGTTTTTCTCCAAGGCTCCCTGCTTTTATCGCTCATAGAATTCCAAATAACTGTTTTTAATTGTCAAAGCGGACCCCGACAGCCAGATAATAACCTGTTCGGGCTGATAAACTGCGCCAATCGCCCATGCTATCGTTTTGATTTTGTAGAAAAAGCCCTTCTGGAGGCGCCTCATGAAATTTATCCACCAGCGCGAGCACCTCAACGAAGACGACATCGTCGTCATTCAGTGCTCCCAAATGTGCAACATCCGCTTGATGAACGACGCCAACTTCCGCAGCTTCAAGAACGGCGGCCGTCACACTTACCACGGCGGCGCATTCGACACCTTCCCGGCCCGGATCACCGCGCCGAGCACCGGTTTCTGGAACATCACCATCGACACGGTCAACCGCCGGCCGATCAGCGTGACCCGCAAACCGACCCTGACGCACTCGATCAAGATCATCCGCCGCTCCAGCTCGAAGCTGAGCTGAACCCACACCCGAACAGGCAGGTATGACCGTGGCCCAGACGACCAAATACGTCATCAAATACAAACTCAACGGCGAGCGTCGCTTCGAATTCGCCCAGCTTGAAAACGGCACTGCTGAAGAGGCCAAGGCTGCGCTGGACAAGCTGCATGGCCAGAGCGAAGACGTCATCAGCGAGATCAGCGTCAGCAAAGCGCTGTAACGCGATCTGGAGCGACAACATGGACGTCTGCTCCCCTCCCGAATTCGACCGCAAGCGCCGGAGTGCCCGCTCTCGCAAGGCTCACTAAACTGGCCGCCTCGACCTTTTGGTCAAGGAGCCAGAACCCTTGTTTACCGATCCGATTCACCACGATGCCCTCGACTGGGGCAGGCTTACGCAGCAACTCGACCAGGATGGCTGCGCGATCATCGAATCGCTTTTAAGCCATAAGACCTGCGATGAAATAAGCGCCCTGTACGACCGCCCCGAGCCCTTTCGCTCGAAAGTAGTGATGGCGCGCCACGGTTTTGGCCGTGGCGAGTACAAATACTTCAGCTACCCGCTGCCGGATCCGGTGGCCCGGTTGCGCAGCGCGCTCTACCCTCGACTGGTTCCCATCGCCAATCGCTGGTACGAATGCATGGACCTGCCGACCCGTTTCCCCGAATCCCATGAAGCGTTTCTGCAACGCTGCCATGCCGCCGGTCAGGAACGTCCGACACCGTTATTGCTGCAATACGGCCCGCAGGACTACAACTGCTTGCATCAGGATCTGTACGGTGAACACGTGTTCCCGCTGCAAGTGGCGATTCTGCTGTCAGAACCGGGAGAGGACTTTACCGGTGGCGAATTTGTGCTGACCGAACAACGCCCACGGATGCAATCGCGCCCGCAAGTCATCGGTCTGAAGAAAGGTGATGCGTTGATTTTTGCCGTGAGTCAGCGCCCGGTTAAAGGCGTTCGCGGCTATTACCGAGTGACCCTGCGTCATGGAGTGAGTCGCCTGCACAGTGGAAAAAGGCATACCCTTGGAATCATCTTTCACGATGCGTTATGAGCCCATGAGCCCGATCACCCTCGATCTGTTTGCCGACGCCGAACCCGAGCAGCAGCCCAGGCGCGAGCAGATCGGCGAACAATCCTACGTCCTTAGGGGCTTCGCCCTGCCCTGGCTCGACCGGTTACTACCGGCGCTGGAGGCGGTTCTGACAGCGGCGCCGTTTCGGCAGATGGTCACGCCCGGCGGCTTTACCATGTCGGTGGCCTTGAGCAGTTGCGGCACCTGGGGCTGGACCACCGACCGCAGCGGCTACCAATACACCCGCAACGATCCGCAGACCGGCGCCCCTTGGCCTGAGATGCCCGAGGTGTTTTTTGAACTGGCCCAGGCGGCAGCGCAAGAGGCAGGGTTTATGGCGTTCGTACCAGATTCCTGCCTGATCAACCGCTATGTTCCCGGGGCCAGGATGTCGTTGCATCAAGACAAAAACGAAAACGCCTACACTGCCCCCATCGTGTCGGTGTCTTTGGGATTGCCGGCGACGTTCCTGTTCGGTGGCTTCGAACGCAGCGCCAAAAGCCAGCGGGTGCCGCTGTTTCACGGTGATATCGTGGTTTGGGGCGGTGTGGACCGTTTGCGTTACCACGGGGTATTGCCGATCAAGGACGGCCAACATCCGCGGCTGGGCGAACAGCGGATCAATTTCACTTTTCGTACCGCGGGATGAAGCATTCGAATTCGACCGCAAGACCCGGAGTGTGGCGTCGGTGCCGGCTGGTTAATCTGCATGAAACGGGTCAACGGACATGAAGCCATGACAACTCAATCGCCAACAATCGCCACCGAAAACGATCCTCGCTGGGCCGCCGTGGTCGCGCGCGATTCCCGTGCCGACGGGCAGTTTGTGTATGCGGTGAAAACCACCGGTATCTACTGCCGCCCCAGCAGCCTGGCACGCCTGCCGAAACCGCAGAACGTCGAATTCTTCGACACCGCCGAGCAAGCTCAGGCGGCGGGTTATCGCCCCAGTAAACGGGCCGCGAAAGATCACAGCGACGTCGCCGCCCAACATGCCGCCACCGTGGCCGCCGCGTGCCGTCAAATCGAATCCGCCGAAACGTTGCCGGGGTTGAATGAACTGGCGGATGCGGCCGGTTTGAGCAGTTTCCACTTCCATCGCGTGTTCAAGGCCATCACCGGCCTGACGCCCAAGGGCTACGCCACCGCCCATCGTTCACGCAAGGTTCGCGAGCGCCTGACCGATGGCAGCACGGTTACCGATGCGCTGTATGACGCCGGATTCAATTCCAACAGCCGTTTCTATGAGGCAGCGGATCAACTGCTCGGCATGACACCCGGCGACTATCGCGCGGCCGGGCAGAACAACGACATCCGTTTTGCCGTCGGCCAGTGCTCTCTGGGAGCGATTCTGGTGGCCCAAAGTGAGCGCGGTGTCTGCGCGATTCTGCTGGGCGACGACCCGCATCAACTGGTCTGCGACCTGCAGGACAAGTTTCGCCGCGCCAACCTGATTGGCGCCGATCATGAGTTCGAGCAGTTGATCGCCAAGGTCGTCGGCTTTATCGAAGCCCCGGCCCTCGGCCTGGATCTGCCGCTGGATGTACGCGGCACAGCGTTTCAAGAGCGGGTGTGGCAAGCCCTGCGGGAGATTCCCGCCGGCAGCACCGCCAGTTACGCCGATATCGCCCAGCGCATCGGCGCGCCGAAAGCCATGCGCGCCGTGGCCCAGGCCTGTGGCGCGAATAGTTTGGCGGTGGCGATCCCTTGCCATCGCGTGGTGCGCAGCGACGGCAACCTGTCGGGCTATCGCTGGGGGGTGGAGCGTAAGCGTCAGTTACTGGCGCGCGAAAACGCGTTTGAGTCCTGAATGCCGATATAGACCGCCACGGATTCCGGGCCGGTGTAGACCTCGAAGTCCGTGGCGAACTTGCGGCGAACCTGTGGGTTGTCCTCGAAGTAAGCCCAGATAAAGCCCCAAGCCTGAATGACGCTGTCCGGCATCGCCCCTTTGGCGCTGAACACCAGGTAATCGCCGCCCTCAACCTGAATCTGCGCAAAGTCCTCGGAGGGTGCGGTGACCGCCGCGCCCGCGGTTACATCGAAGTGGCCTGAAGCGTCGGACTCGTAGTTGGAATACACGCCGTACATAAAGGAATCCGGCTGTTTGTGGGCGATTTTGTCGAAAACGTCCTCGACGAAAAATTGTTCCCACATAGGGCCGATACGTGCGGTATCCGGCTGCTGCTCTGCGGCATTGCGGGTTCGCACCTGCAAACCCGAGACACTGAAGGGCAGCACTTCACGCAGTTTTACATCCATTGTCGCTATTTCCTTTTCGCTACAGTTTGTCTGTTTGATTGGTGCCAAGACGATCAACGATTGACGTCGACCACCACCCGACCACGCAACTGCCCGGCAAGCAAGCGCGGCGCGGCGTCGATGGCTTCGCTCAAGCCGATTTCGTGGCTGATCAGCGGCAGCAAGGCGAAATCCAGGTCCTTGGCCAGGCGATTCCAGGCCAGTATCCGCCGGGCTTTGGGTTGGGTCACGCTGTTGATCCCGGCCAGGGTCACGCCGCGCAATATGAACGGTGCGACGGAAGCCGGGAAGTCCATGCCCTGGGCCAGGCCGCAGGCGGCGACGGTGCCGTTAGCCTTGGTGCTCGCGCAAGCATTGGCCAGCGTGTGACTGCCGACCGAGTCGATCACCGCCGCCCAACGCTCCTTGGCCAACGGCTTGCCCGGCTCCGACAATGTGGCGCGGTCGATGATTTCACTGGCGCCCAATTGCTTGAGGTAGTCGTGTTCGGAAGTGCGGCCGGTGGAGGCCACCACGCGATAGCCGAGTTTGCTCAGTAGCGCGAGGGCGAAACTGCCTACGCCACCGTTGGCGCCCGTCACCAGTACGTCGCCCTGCTCGGGACTCACGCCGTTGTGCTCCAGTGCCAGGATGCTGAGCATCGCCGTGTAGCCGGCCGTGCCAATGGCCATCGCTTGCGCGGCGGTGAACGCTTTGGGCAACGGAATCAGCCAGTCGCCATTCAGGCGAGCTTTCTGCGCCAGCCCGCCCCAGTGTCCTTCACCCACGCCCCAGCCGTTGAGCAGGACTTGATCACCGACCTTGTAGTCCGGATGACTGCTGACTTCGACGGTGCCCGCCAGATCGATCCCCGGCACCATCGGAAATTTGCGCACCACCGGGCTGCTGCCGGTGATCGCCAGGCCATCCTTGAAGTTCAGCGTGCTGTACGCCACACGCACCGTCACATCGCCCTCGGGCAATTGATCGTCAGTGATCTCTTGCAGCGTGGCCCGGTAACCGCTGTCGTCTTTGTCGATCAAAATGCCTTTGAACATCACTGCCTCCAGGTGGAATCGCTCAGTTGTCGTGCTGTTGAAATAACACAGGGAACCCCATCACCGTACCCGACTTTAAGCCAATCCCCATCGGCTGGCGCCTTGTAGATCATCCCTTACTCATAAAAAACTCGACTGGCCTTGCGCCAGGCATTACTGATACAAACTTGTTTCTACCGTCCCTGCCCTGTTTCGACGTAGGAGAACACTGCACATGAGCCAATGGCCAGACACCCGCATTCTTGACCTGCTCGGGATCGAGCTGCCGATCATCCAGGGCCCTATGGCCGGCGCGACGACTTCGGCCATGGTGATTGCTGTGTGCAACGCCGGCGGCCTCGGCTCCATGCCCGCCGCAATGCTGAGCATCGAGCAGTTGCGCGAAGAACTGAAGACGATTCGCCAACACACCCAGCGTCCGTTCAACGTCAATTTCTTCTGCCACCAACCTCCGCCGCCGGATGAGCAGCGCGCCCGGGATTGGAAAAACCAGCTGGAACCGTACTACCGGGAATTGGGCGTCGACTTCGACGCACCGACGCCGGTGTCCAATCGCGCGCCGTTCGATAACGCGGCCTGCGAAGTGATCGAAGAGTTTCGCCCCGCAGTGGTGAGTTTTCACTTCGGCCTGCCGGAAAAGTCGCTGCTGGATCGGGTAAAAGCCACCGGAGCGAAAGTTCTCTCCTCAGCGACTACGGTCGAAGAAGCCATCTGGCTGGAGCAGCATGGCTGCGATGCGATCATTGCGATGGGTTACGAGGCTGGCGGCCACCGGGGCATGTTCCTCAGTGATGACTTGAGCAGCCAGGTGGGTACTTTCGCGCTGGTGCCGCAGGTCGTTGATGCGGTGAAAGTGCCAGTCATTGCGGCGGGCGGGATTAGCGATGCGCGTGGCGTCGCGGCGGCTTTCATGCTGGGCGCATCGGCGGTTCAGGTAGGTACGGCTTATTTGTTCACGCCAGAGGCCAAGATCAGCGCGTCTCACCACAAGGCGTTGCGCACGGCCAAGGAAAGCGAGACCGCGGTCACCAACATTTTCACCGGGCGCCCGGCGCGCGGGATCCTCAATCGGGTGATGCGTGAGCTGGGGCCGATGAGCGCCAAGGCACCGGCCTTCCCCTTGGCGGGCGGTGCGCTGATGCCATTGCGGGCTAAAGGGGAAGCGGATTTCAGCAACCTTTGGGCGGGGCAGGCGTTCACCCTGGGCGTTGAACTGACTTCGGCAGAGCTTACCCGGCGTTTGGCTGAGGAAGCGCTCGCCAAACTGACTCACCGCTAACCCCTGTGGCGAGGGGGCTTGCCCCCGTTCGAGTGCGCAGCACTCGCAAAATCTACGATAACTGCAAGATTCTGGGGCTGCTTCGCAGCCCAACGGAGGCAAGCCCCCTCGCCACAAAAGCCCCTCACCACAGTTCGCTGCCGACCTTGCACTCCGCATCCGGCACGTTCCGTTTACAGGCATTTCGCTATATATTCTGATATATAGCGTGTCACTCGCCTACCACGGAGCCGTTTCATGACCATGCGTGCCTCACGTTTTGCCCCTGTGTGCCTGTTCAGCGTGTTCGCTTTCGGGTCCGCCCACGCGAACGAAGTCCAGGTCGCCGTTGCCGCCAACTTCACCGCGCCGATCCAGGCCATCGCTGCCGATTTCGAGAAAGACACCGGGCACAAACTGGTCACCTCCTTTGGTGCAACCGGCCAGTTCTATACCCAGATCAAGAACGGCGCGCCGTTCGAAGTGTTGCTCTCGGCGGATGACACCACTCCACAAAAACTCGAGACCGAAGGCGACACCGTCAAGGGGTCGCGCTTCACCTACGCCATCGGCACCCTGGCGCTGTGGTCAGCCAAGGAAGGTTATGTCGACGCCAAGGGCAAAGTGCTAAGCGACAATAAGTATCAGCATCTTTCCATCGCTAACCCGAAAGCCGCCCCGTACGGCCTGGCTGCCACTCAGGTGCTGGCCAAGCAAGGCCTGACTGACAAGGTCAAAGACAAGATCGTTGAAGGCCAGAACATCACCCAGGCTTATCAATTCGTGTCCACCGGCAATGCCGAACTCGGTTTTGTGGCCTTGTCGCAGATCTACAAAGACGGCAAAGTGACCAGCGGTTCGGCCTGGATCGTTCCGGCCAACCTGCATGATCCGATCAAACAAGACGCGGTGATCCTCAACAAGGGCAAGGACAACCCGGCCGCCCAGGCATTGGTTGACTACCTCAAGGGGCCGAAAGCCGCCGCCGTCATCAAGTCCTATGGTTACCAACTCTAAATGACACTATCGAGTGCCGATTACTCCGCGATCTGGCTGACCCTGAAACTGGCGTCCCTGACCACGGTCATCCTGCTGATCATTGGCACTCCGATTGCGTTATGGCTGTCGCGTACCCAATCCTGGTTGCGCGGCCCGGTCGGGGCGATCGTCGCCCTGCCCCTGGTGCTGCCGCCCACGGTGATTGGCTTTTATTTACTGTTGGCGCTCGGCCCCAACGGGTGGGTCGGTCAGTTCACCCAATCACTGGGTTTCGGCACCCTCACCTTCAGTTTCGCGGGGCTGGTAATCGGCTCGGTGCTGTATTCGATGCCGTTCGTGGTCCAACCGCTGCAAAATGCCTTTTCCGCCATCGGCACTCGCCCACTGGAAGTGGCCGCCACCTTGCGCGCCAATCCCTGGGACACGTTCTTCAGCGTGATGGTGCCCCTGGCCCGCCCCGGTTTCGTCACCGCGGCCATTCTCGGTTTCGCCCACACCGTCGGCGAGTTCGGCGTGGTGCTGATGATCGGTGGCAACATTCCCGACAAAACCCGCGTGGTCTCGGTGCAGATCTACGATCACGTCGAAGCCATGGAATACGCCCAGGCCCATTGGCTGGCCGGGGCAATGCTGGTGTTCTCCTTTGCAGTGTTGCTGGCGCTCTACTCCAGCCGTAAAACCAAAGCGGCCTGGAGCTGACCCATGATTCAAACGCGCTTGAAACTGAGCTATTCGGGATTTGCCCTGGATATCGACCTGCAATTGCCCGGCCGTGGAGTGACTGCGCTCTATGGTCATTCCGGTTCGGGCAAAACCACCTGCCTGCGTTGCATCGCTGGCCTGGAACACGCCGAGCAGGGTTTTATCCAGATCAACGATGAAGTCTGGCAGGACAGCGACAAGCGGATTTTCGTCCCGCCGCATAAACGCGCCGTGGGTTATGTCTTCCAGGAAGCCAGTCTGTTTCCCCATCTGTCGGTGCGGGGCAATCTTGAGTTCGGCCTCAAGCGTATCCCCCGCCAACAGCGCCGGGTCGATATGGCCCATGCCACTGAACTGCTGGGAATCGGCCATTTGCTCGACCGCAGCCCGCAGAAGCTTTCCGGTGGCGAGCGCCAGCGGATCGGCATCGCTCGCGCCTTGCTCACCAGCCCCAGATTGTTGCTGATGGACGAACCGCTGGCGGCACTCGATACCCAGCGTAAAAACGAAATCCTGCCTTACCTGCAACGATTGCACGATGAGCTGGACATCCCGGTGCTGTACGTCAGCCATTCCCAGGATGAAGTCTCGCGGCTTGCCGATCACCTCGTCCTGCTCAGCAACGGCAAGGCTTTGGCCAGCGGCGCCATCGGCGAAACCCTGGCCCGGCTCGATCTGCCGCTGGCGCTGGGCGATGACGCCGGCGTGGTGATCGAAGGGCACGTCAGCGCCTACGAAGCCGACTACCAGCTGCTGACCTTGCAACTGCCCGACACCGACCTGAGCATTCGGGTTGCCCATGCGCCGATGACCAAGGGCCAGACCCTGCGCTGCAAGGTTCAGGCGCGGGATGTCAGCCTGAGCCTGCAAAGCGTCGAACAGAGCAGCATCCTCAATCGCCTGCCGGTCACGGTGATCAGTGAAATCGGCGCCGACAACGCCGCTCATGTACTGATCCGCCTCAACGCCGCTGGCACGCCACTGCTGGCGCGAATCACCCGCTACTCCCGGGATCAGTTGGGCGTGCACCCCGGCCAGCAACTGTGGGCACAAATCAAAGCGGTGGCGGTGCTGGCCTAAAATCTGTCGGCACTCTTCAGGCACCCCGGCAATGGCGCGTGGTCAATGGCTTAACACCCTGACTCGCCGCCCGGGATTGCCTGCCATGCCAGATACCGCGTTGTCCGATGGACTGCCGTCCGACCTGCATTACGTCGACGACAGCCAGCCCGGCATCACTCGCAAGAAGCTGCGTGGCGCATTCGGCTATTTCGCCCCGTCGGGTCAGCGCATTACCGATCCGGATGAAATCAAACGCATCAATGCCCTCGCAGTACCGCCCGCCTACACCGATGTGTGGATTTGCCCCGACCCGCGCGGTCATCTGCAAGCCACCGGTCGCGATGCCCGTGGCCGCAAGCAATACCGTTATCACCCGCGCTGGCGCGAAGTGCGCGATGCCGACAAATATTCACGCTTGCGGGACTTCGGCCTGGCCCTGCCGAAACTGCGCAAACAGCTTGATGCGCTGCTGGCGACACCCGGCTTCAGCCGCGACAAGGTGATGGCCACGGTGATTACCTTGCTCGATGCGACGCTGATCCGGGTCGGCAATACTCAGTACGCCCGGGATAACCGTTCCTACGGCCTGACCACCCTGCGCAACCGTCACGTCGAGATCAACGGCAGCGCGATCATGTTCCAGTTTCGCGGCAAGAGCGGCATCGAGCACCAGATCACCGTAAAAGACCGACGCCTGGCCCGGATCATCAAGCGCTGCCTGGAGATTCCCGGGCAAGACCTCTTTCAGTATCTGGACGAGAACGGCGACCGGCACACCGTCAGCTCCTCCGACGTAAACGCTTACCTGCAAATGCTGACCGGCGCCGACTTCACCGCCAAGGATTACCGCACCTGGGCCGGCAGTGCGCTGGCGTTGGCAGTGTTGCGCAAGCTGCAGTGGGAATCGCCAGCCGAGGCGAAGCAACACGTGGTGGACATGGTCAAGAATGTCGCCCGGCAGCTGGGAAATACCCCGGCAGTGTGCCGCAAGTGCTACATCCACCCGGCGGTTGTCGATGGATTCATGCGGGGCGTACTGGCCGAACTGCCTCGATCCAGAGGGCGTAAAAGACTCAGACCAGAGGAAGTGGCCTTGGCGGTGCTTCTGGAGAAGCTTATGGAGACGGCTGAAACGTAGTGAGTTGCCTTCGAAGACACTCCCAACCGACGAACTGACCCACCAGTTTTTTGCATGATCGCAAAGCGCTTCTATGCTTGATCTGAACACGAACAGCTTCGGTGGACGCCATGGAAGACATTTTCGTTGTGAAACGCTGCAACAAGATCATCGTTCATGGCCGCCGGGCCGGAGAAACCGGTCACCCACCGCCCGACGCCGCCGTCTGGTATCGCATCGTCGATACCCGCACTCGCGGCTTCATTGGTGACGGTTTCGATCTTGAAGAGGACGCCAAGCGCGAATGTCGCCGGCTTAATGCGGCCAGTTCGCCGGTGTCGCACGGGTTGGCTTGACGCCGGCCACTTTCATTTTCCGGGTCTATACTTGAAGGAGCTGAAGGACCAGCGACCCATCGGCAGAAAGCTCGCTCCCCCGCGGGCTTTTTGTTGCCCTTTAGCCGATTTCCTTGAACGGAGGTGATTGTCATGTCCGAGAAAGAGTCTATCGCCACCCTGCTCACCCTGCTTGACTCCCGTCAGGCGCGCCTTGCTGCTGCGTGCAAGGAAATCGCCGACTGGGTCGATCATCAAGGGGGGCATCCGACAGCGCTCAGGATTCGTGACCGCTTGAACGACATCGAGAAGGACACGCCGCAGATTCGCAGCGCGTTGTCTGCACTCAAACATGTCGAGCCGCCACTGCCTCGGTTCAAATCAGGCGACCGCGTTATTTGAGCCAGGGACAGAGTCCAATTCAGCACACCTGAGCGGTGACCTCTTCGTCACCGTGGTTGTGCCTGCCTGCCCGACTCGCGCTGCAGCCCAACCCGGCCCGGTTTGCCGGGCTTTTTTTATTCGTGCTTCGGCCATTTCACACCGCCTTCACAACCGAGCCCCTACAGTTCACTTGCTCCTTTGAAAACATCCCCTGGCCCGCCCGCATGCGGGCCATTTTTTTGCCTGCCATATCCCGAACGAACGCCCTCATCCACCGGTTGTCGAACGCTTACACATCACGAAGGAGATGTCCCATGGTCACTCACTTCAAAGTCGGCGGGCACTTGGCCTGCGGGCACAAAGGCAGCAACCTGACCTCCAGCAGCATACTGAACCGCGTGAAATGCAGAAGCTGCCGCAACACCGATGCGTTCAAAGAAGCGCGCAAAACCGAACGCAACGCCGCCCGTCGGGCCGCACGCAAGGCCAAAGCCACCCACACCGCCAATGATTGGCGCTCAGAGTGGACCCAACGGCTGATCGAAATGCCCGGACGGCAAAGACTGCCACGTGGTTTTACTGGCCAGCCATTTGTGTAGCTGACGCGTTTGGCCGTGCCCGGCTTATGACTCGAGCGCAGCAAGTGACGGGCAATGAATCTATCGGCTATTCAATCCACCAGGCGTGAGGATTTCCTCTAGAAAATCGATAAACACATTGATCCGGCTAGAGCCCCGGTGATTGGGCAAGTACAGCGCATTGATGCAACTGCTTGCACTGCCGGGGTTGACTTCGTAATGCTCCAGCAACCGTGTCAGCCGGCCTGCGGCGACATCGTCGCGCACCAGCCAGTCGGCCAGCAGGGTCACGCCGCCGCCAGCGATTGCCGCTTCGCGCAAGATGTCGGCGTTGTTGCTTTGCAGGCGGCCATGCACATTGAGCTGGATGGTTTCCTCGTCGCCCTGGAACGTCCAGTAGTGGTGCGAACCACCGTAATCGAAGCGCAGGCATTGGTGCTCGAGCAAGTCCCGAGGATGACACGGCGCCGCGTGGCGGCTCAGGTAATCCGGGCTGGCCACCACCCAGCGCTGGAAGGTCCCTACCCGTTTACTGACGATGTCTTCACTGACCACCGACGATCCCAGACGCACTGACACATCGATCTGTTCGCTCAGCAGGTCGCTGACCTGATCGCTCAACGACACGCTTATTTCCAGTCCCGGATGGCGCTCGAGCAAACGGCCCAGATGCGGCGCGATGATCCGCCGACCAAACTCGACAGGGACGCTGATCCGCAGGCGTCCTTGCGCCTCGCTGCCACGGTCGGCAACCACGGCATCGGCTTCGTCGATGGCGTCAAGAATCGCCACAGCCTTTTCGAAATAAGTTTGCCCGGCGACGGTCACGCTGGTGTTGCGTGTCGTGCGGTTGAGCAGGCTGGCGCCGAGCTCGTTTTCCAGCCCCGCCACCTGGCGAGTGACCGAAGACGTCGAGATGCCGAGTTTGCGCGCCGCGGAGGAATAGCCGCCGCAACGCACGGTTTCAACAAACATCTTCAGTGCCAGCAACTTGTCCATAAGCGGAATCCGGTCAAAAAGAAACGGTGATGATAGTGCATCACCGTTCGCCAGACGTCTTGTATGACCGTGCTTCACCGGACTCCCCGGCACCCGGCGCTCAGGCATCGGCCTTGCGACCGAGGAACATCACCAGGGCCAGCGTCGGGAGCAATGCCACCGATGCGGCAGACAGGTTCCAGCCGAAGTGTTCATAGAGCGGGCTCGCCACCAGCGATCCCAAGGCACCGCCAACGAAGATGCTGGTCATGTACACGGCGTTGAGTCGTGCCCGGCTGTGCGGGTCGATGGCGTACACCTCCCGTTGGCCCAGCACCATGTTCAGTTGCACGGCGAAATCCAGCAGCACCGCACACACCACCAACCACAGGTAGCTGCTGCCGGGCAGCGCAGCGATCAACAATGAAGCCGGTGCCAGCAGCAGTGCGACCAGTGTTCCGCGGTAGCCGTGACCGGCATCGGCCAAGCGCCCGGCAATCGGCGCAGCGACTGCACCTACCGCTCCGACCAGGGCAAAAATCGCCACCTGCGCCTGGCTGAAACCGTGGTGACGCATCAGCTCAATCGGCGCGAGGGTCCAGAACAGGCTGAAGCTGGCGAATAACAACCCCTGATACAACGAACGTTGACGCAGCACCGGATGGCGACGAGCCAGGGTAAACACCGAGCCGATCAACGCGGCATAAGTCGCCTGATGCGTCGGCACACGGCGCGGCAGCGCAGCCGCGGTGATCAGGGCGATGACGGCCATCAGTACCGCCGCGCTGTAAAACACCCCGCGCCAGCCGAACACGTCCACCAGCAGGCTGGACAACGGGCGCGACAACAGAATGCCCAGCAGCAGCCCGCTCATGATATTGCCCACCACGCGGCCGCGCGTGGCTTCGGGCGCCAGGTGCGCCGCCAGTGGCACCAGAATCTGCACCGCCACCGAAGTAAGGCCAATCAGCAATGAAAACACGAGGAACATCGACGGCGAGTGCGTCAACCCGGCACACAACAGCGTAACGCTCGCCGCGAGGGTGAAGCCCACGACCAGCCGCCGGTTTTCCATCAGGTCGGCCAGCGGCACCAGCAACAGCAGACCCAGCGCATAACCAAACTGTGTGAGTGAAACGATCAGGCTGGCATTGGCGCTGGACAGGCCAATCTGCGGCGCGATCAATTCGACAATCGGTTGGGCGTAATAGAGGTTGGCCACGACCGCGCCGCAGCAAAACGCCAGGAACGCGACCATCAGGCCGGAGAGTGAAGCAGGCTGTTCGGCCTTGGCCGCCGCTGCGGGGTTACCCGTGAGCATGATGACACCTCGTTGAGTTCGGGAAAGTGGTGCCAAGGCTAAGGGCATGGGCCGACACAGAGAATCCATCATCCGGGCAATGGAGTGATGCGCCATCCGCAACGATGCCGGCGTTGCGGTTGGCGCAAAGCGCTATTGCGCGACCTGGCAATACTCCGACGCTTGCGACTTCTCTACCCTTGGGCACTTGGCGCAGGGCTCTCCATCAGCGCCCTTCCCCGGTTGCTCAAGGAGCTGTTCATGACCCCGAATCCATCATCAATGCCCTCCGCGCGTCCCTCACGTTGCAAATCCTCATGAAGGCCAACTTCCTGAGATCCCGCCCCCTCTGGATCAGCGCGGCCGTCCTCGCTTCGATCGGCGTAATCGGCGCGGCGCTGCTGATGTGGCGCCCGGCGATAGCACCGATTGAGCGCCCGCGAACGTTCGATGCCGCGCAATTGCAGCGCGGTGCGCGGGTGGTCGAAGCAGGCGATTGTGCGGTGTGCCATACGCGTCCCGGCGGTCAATACATGGCGGGCGGGCTGCCGCTGGTGACGCCGTTCGGTACGCTCTACAGCACCAACATCACACCCGATCCGCAGACCGGTATCGGCCAATGGTCACTGCCGGCGTTCGAGCGGGCGATGCGTGAAGGGATCTCCCGCGATGGCCACTTCCTGTACCCCGCCTTCCCGTACGTGCACTACCGGCGCATGAGCGAAGGCGACATTGCCGACGCGTATGCGTACCTGATGAGCGGCCCTGCCGTGAACTCACCGGCCATGCAAAACCGCATGAATTTCCCGATGAACATCCGGCCGCTGGTGTCGTTCTGGAATCTGCTGTTCCTGCATGCAAAGCCGCTGACACCTGTGGCGCAGCAATCTGAAGCGTGGAATCGCGGACGTTATCTGGTTGAAGGCCCCGGCCACTGCGCGGG
The DNA here is from genome assembly GCF_056406935.1 of Pseudomonas sp. P1_A1. Lineage (NCBI taxonomy): Bacteria > Pseudomonadati > Pseudomonadota > Gammaproteobacteria > Pseudomonadales > Pseudomonadaceae > Pseudomonas > Pseudomonas sp. P1_A1. Next base: position 30,979 of record NZ_JBFTZE010000029.1, read on the forward strand.
CTGCCATTCACCGTTGAACCTGATCGGTGCCGAGAAGTCCGGCGAAAGCCTCGCGGGCGGAGAGGTGGATGGCTGGGAGGCGCCTTCGCTGCTCGGCATGGCCCGTCGCACAAACCCGTGGAGCACTGAGCAGTTGGTCCACTATCTGCGGGCAGAAGTGGTGGACGGGCACGGCACAGCCGCGGGCCCGATGCGCCCGGTCAGCCTCAGTCTGGCTCGCTTGCCGGTCAGCGACGCAGAGGCGATTGCCGAGTATTTGCTGAGCCTGCAAACCAAGGCGGCAATCACCGAAATCCAACCCGGCGCCGGGAGCGTTGAGACCTTGCACCAGACCAGCGGCGCCCTGCTGTTCGCCAGTGCCTGCGCCGGTTGTCATGCCCCTGCGGCGCCGATGCGCGAGATCGACGGGCGTCCGGCGCTTGATCGCACCTCGGCACTGCAAGCCCCAAGCGCACGCAACTTCCTGAAAACCGTGCTCGAAGGTGTGCCGGCAACTCCGGGCGTGCCCGGACCGGTCATGCCGCCGTTTGCCGCCAGCCTGGACAACATTCAACTCGCAGCCCTGGCGTCATACCTGCGCCAGCAAGCCAGGCCTGACCAACCCTGGACAGAACTTTCTTCCACTATTGAAGCGATCCGTCAGGAGACGAAATGACCCAAGTCACGCTCAACGTCAACGGCTCGGCCCATGCATTGGAGCTGGCACCGCCACTGTTGACGACGCAGGAAGGCATCATTCACGGCCCTGCCGGACAACGAATGTCCTACGCTGACGCCGTCAAAAACGTCGATCTGCACCTCTATGCCAAGTCCGAATCGCCGGCAATGCCAGCGACGGGCTTCAAGCTGATCGGTCATTCGCTGCCACGGCTGGATATTCCGGCAAAAGTCAGCGGCGGCCCTGCATTTGTCCAGGACATTCGTCTGCCGGGCATGCTGCACGCCCGGGTCATTCGCCCTCCTCGTCCCGGCTGCACGCTGGAGGCCTTCGACGCGGAGTCGATCAAAATGTTGCCGGGGGTTGTGCAGGTGATTCGCGACGGCAATTACCTTGCCGTGGTGGCGCGTGATGAATGGCAAGCGATCAAAGCCATGCGCAGCGGATATGAATCGGCGCGCTGGAGCGGTGGTCAAGCCATACCCGAGTCACGGGACATCCACACATTGCTCGAGCGCCTGCCTTCACGCCGCTACCCGATCAGCCATGAGGGCACGCCACAGGAAGCGACCGACAACCGCTATCGAGCGCGCGTGACCAAGCAATACCTGATGCACGGCTCCATCGGCCCGTCCTGCGCCGTGGCCTGGTTCAAGGACGGCACCCTCACCGTCTGGACCCACACCCAAGGCGTGTATCCGCTGCGCGCCGGCATCGCCGAAATGCTGCGCCTACCGCCCGAGCGCGTTCGCTGTATCCACACCGAAGGGTCCGGTTGTTACGGCCACAACGGCGCAGACGATGCGGCGGCCGACGCGGCGTTGATTGCCATGCGAATACCGGGCACGCCGGTGCGGGTGCAGTGGATGCGCGAGCAGGAAAATCTCTGGGAACCCTACAGCTCGGCGATGGTGACTGAAGTGCAGGCCAATCTTGATGCGCAAGGTCGACTGCAGGACTGGAACTATGAACTGTGGACCACGCCGCATAACGAACGCATCGTCAACGCGGGCCGGTTGCTGCCGGCGCGACTGCTGGCCCGACCGTTCACCTCCGCGCCTTCGGTGCCCATCGCTCAACCTGAAGGCGACGGCGATCGCAATGCCGTGCCGCTGTACACGCTGGCGTCCACTCGCATCAACATGAACTTCGTCACCGAGATGCCGTTTCGCACCTCTGCCATGCGCTCGCTGGGCGCGCACATCAACGTCTTCGCAATCGAGGCGTGCATCGATGAACTGGCCGCCAGGGCCGGGAGCGATCCGGTGGCCTTGCGCCTTGCCCATCTGGCGGATCCCCGGGCGCGGGCCGTGGTGGAGCGCGTGCGCGACGCCATCGGCTGGCCGCAAAAAAGCAGCGAACCTGGCGCGGGCATCGGCTTCGCGTTTGCCCGCTACAAAAACATCATGGGCTATTGCGCGATCGCGGTGCGCTTGCGCGTACATCCGCAGACCGGCGAGGTGCAGGTCGATCACGTCGTCACGGCGGTAGACGTCGGGCAAATCGTCAATCCCGATGGCCTGCGTAACCAGGTGGAAGGCGGGATCGTGCAGTCCACCAGTTGGACGCTGTATGAAAAAGTCGCCTATGACGCCGGGGGCATACGCAGCTACGACTGGAGTGGCTACCCGATCCTGCGCTTTTCGCAGGTGCCGAAAAAGGTCGACGTGCACCTGCTCGACCAGCCGGGACAGCCGTTTCTCGGCGCCGCCGAAATCGTCCAGGGACCGATGGCCGCCGCCCTCGGCAATGCCGTGGCGAACGCTACCGGCCGACGCTGGCTGAACCTTCCTTTGACCCGCTCGGAGCAACCGTCCTGACCCTGCGCAGCGTTGCGTTTCACGCAATGCAGCGTAGAGGCTGATGCGGATTATCAAGCGGCATGCAGCGGATTAACTTACAGCCATACGGTGCCTGGCCAAACGTCCATCGCCGCCCTGCTCCCTCTTTTCGAAACCCGGAGAAATTCTATGACGCAGCAACTGTTCCAACCCATCGCATTGGGGCCATACACACTCCCGCACCGAGTGGCGATGGCGCCGTTGACACGCTCTCGTGCCGGGCAACCGGGCGATATCCCGACGGCCATGAATGCCGAGTATTACCGCCAGCGTGCGAGCGCCGCGTTGATCATTACCGAGGCGACGCAAATCTCCCGACAGGGCCAGGGCTATGCCTGGACCCCGGGCATCTACAGCGATGAGCAGGTACAGGCCTGGCGCAAAGTCAGCAGCCAGGTGCACGAGGCCGGCGGTTTGATCTTCATGCAACTCTGGCACGTGGGCCGCGTGTCGCACCCAAGCTTCCAGCCTGGCAATGCCCTTCCAGTGGCCCCGAGCGCATTACCCGTGCCGGGCAAGACGTTCATCGTCGACGCGGATGGCAACGGTGTGTGGGGCGACGTACCGGTTCCGCGGGCACTGGAAACCTCGGAGATCGCTGACATCATCAACGACTATCGCCGGGCCGCGCGCAATGCGCTGAACGCCGGGATGGATGGCGTGGAAATTCATGCGGGCAATGGCTATCTGTTGGATCAGTTCATCAACAGCAACAGTAACCAGCGCGAGGACAGCTACGGCGGTAGCCTGGAAAACCGTGCGCGCCTGTTATTGGAAGTGGTTGCTGCCGTCGTCGACGAAGTCGGTGCGCAGCGCGTGGGCGTACGCCTCACGCCGATGGGACGCTTCATGGGCATGGGCGATGAGACGCCGCAAGCTACGTTCGGCCATATCGTACGTTCATTGAACCAGTGGAATCTGGCCTACCTGCACCTCGTCGAGCCTGCTGTCGTCGGCACCGTCAAGGACGAGAACTTCGATCCGCGCTGGGATGCAATCATCGGCCAACTGCGTGCAGCGTGGGACGGCGTGCTGATGATCGCCGGTGGCTACGACCCCGAGACGGCGGAACAGGCCTTGATCGACGGCCGCGCGGACATCATCGCGTTCGGCAGGCCGTTTCTGGCCAACCCTGATCTGCCACGACGAATTCGCGACGGGTTGTCGCTCAATGCGCCGGATCCGAGCACCTTCTTCGGTGGCGATCAGCGTGGATACGTGGATTACCCGGCTCACTCCTGACAGGTGAATCCACACCATCAATGCACCTTGGCACGCCCGTGGGCGCCCTGTCCGACGGGCAGGAGCGCCGCGCCAAGGAACTGATGCTGCGTGCAATCAGCCGCAGCGTTTGGTTTGCATCAGCGAACGGGCTGAACAATGCGCTCCAACACAACCTCCAGTGGATGGCGCAATTGCCTGTTGGCAAAGCGCTTCACCTGACTGCGACAGGAGTATCCCGTCGCCAGCGCCTCACCCTTTTTGTCCAGCTTGCCGGCCCATGACTGCTCGAAAATGGTCCGCGAGGTGTCCTGGTTGCGGGCTTCATGACCGTAGGTTCCGGACATGCCGCAGCAGCCGGTCGCCTCAGTCGTCAGCTTGAGCCCGAGCCTGGCAAAAACGGTTTCCCATTGCGAAGTGCTGGCCGGGACATTGGTTTTCTCGGTGCAGTGCGCCAACAAACGGAAGGTATCAGTCGCGGGATGCGGATTTTCCGGCAACGCGTCGCAGAGCCATTCCTGGGGTAGCAGGACCTTTGGGCAATCGTTGAGCCCCGGTACTTTCTGATATTCCTGGCGGTAGACCAGGGTCATCGCCGGGTCCAGGCCCACCAGCGGCACTCCACAGTCGGCGAGCGTCTTGAGCTGATGGGCGTTGCGGATCGCCGCCTTGGCGAAGGCACCGAGGAAACCCTGCACATGCAAAGGCTTGCCGTTGGCGCTATAGGGCGCCAGAAACACCCGATAACCCAGCTGATGCGCCAACTGGATGAAGCTCGCCAGCAACGGGGTTTCGAAGTACCGGGTGAAGGCGTCCTGTACCAGCACCACGCTGCGCTCGCGTTGCGCGACAGTGAGCTCGCGCAAGGCTGGCACACTGGCGACAGCGACCTTGCAGCGGGTCAGCGTGGCCTGCAGGTTATGGCGATTGATCAACGGACTGTCGAGCATACCGACCTGTCGCTCAAGCAGACGGCTCACCCATTTCGAGCTCATCACCGCGTTGTACAAACCTGGCGCGTAGGCCATGTAAGGCAGGGTGAACTCCAGCGAGCCGATCAGATAGTCGCGCAGCGGGCGTTGATAACGACCGTGGTACAGCTCCAGAAATCGCGAACGGAATTCCGGCACGTTGACCTTGACCGGGCATTGTCCCGCACAGGATTTACAGGCCAGACACCCCGCCATCGCGTCGTAGACCTCATGGGAGAAATCCGCCTCGCCGCGCGAGCGCGCCAAGTTATTGCGCAACCGCGTTGGCAACCCGCTCAGCCACGACAATTTGCCTCGGGCCGCTTGCAGTACATCGATATTGGCCGCGCCTTGCAGACGCAACCACTCGCGAATCAATGAGGCCCTGCCCTTTGGCGAATGCTGGCGTTCACGGGTGGCTTTCCACGACGGGCACATCGCATCGTTGGGATCATAGTTGTAGCAGGCGCCATTACCGTTGCAGTGCACGGCGGAGCCGAAGCTTTGCCAGACGCGCTCGTCGATTTGCCGGTCCAGGTCACCACGCAGCGTAACTTCGTTGACCTTGAGCAAGCCTTGCGCGGCGTCCGGCGGAGTGCAGATCTTGCCGGGATTGAGCTGATTGTGCGGGTCGAACGCGCCCTTGAGCGATTGCAGCGCCGGGTACAGCTCGCCAAAAAACTCGGGGACATATTCCGAACGCAAACCTTTGCCGTGCTCGCCCCACAGCAGCCCCCCATAACGCCGGGTCAGCTCGGCCACGGCATCGGAAATCGGCTTGACCAGAGCGGCCTGGGCCGGATCTTTCATATCCAGCGCCGGACGTACATGCAACACACCGGCATCGACGTGACCGAACATGCCATAGGCCAGGCCATGGCTATCCAGCAAGGCGCGGAACTCAGCGATGTAGTCAGCCAGTTTCTCCGGCGGCACGGCGGTGTCTTCGACGAAAGGCTGCGGGCGAACCTCGCCGTCGACGTTACCCAGCAGCCCGACCGAGCGTTTGCGCATGGTGTATACGCGGGTCACGGCTTCGGCCCCCTCGGCCAGAGTGTGGCCCAGTCGCTCAATCGTCGTATCGGCCTGCAGATGCTCCACGAACGACGCCACGCGAGCATTCACGTCCGCCAGGTCTTCCCCGCTGAACTCCACCAGGTTGATGCCCAGCGTCGCGCGCCCGGCGTCCGCCGGGAAGTACTCGGCGACGCTGTGCCAGACGATGTCTTTCATCGCCAGCATCAACACTTTGGAGTCCACGGTTTCGATGGACAACGGTTTGTGCGCCAATAACGCATTGGCGTCGCGCAACGCATCCATGAAGCTGCTGTAGCGCACGTTCACCAACACCGAATACTTGGGAATCGGCAGCACGTTGAGCTTGGCTTCGACGATGTAGCCCAACGAACCTTCCGCACCGCACAGCACACTGTTGAGGTTGAAACGCCCGTGCTCGTCGCGCAGGTGCGCCAGGTCGTAACCGGTCAGGCAGCGGTTGAGTTTGGGGAACACCGACTCGATCAGGTCGGCCTGGGTTTCCTGAATGTGCCGCGCCGTCCGGTACACCTCGCCGATGCGGCCGGGTTGCGTGCATGCCACTTCCAGTTCCGCGTCGGACAGAGGCAGGCTGTGCAGGCGCTCGCCACCGAGCAGCACACTGTGCAGTTCCAGCACGTGATCGCGGGTCTTGCCATAGGTGCAACTCCCCTGGCCGCTGGCGTCGGTGTTGATCATGCCGCCGACGGTGGCACGGTTGGACGTCGACAGCTCCGGGGCGAAGAACAGCCCATGGGGTTTGAGCGCGGCATTCAGCTGGTCCTTGACCACGCCCGCCTGCACCCGCACCCAACGCTCGGCGACGTTGATTTCCAGGATGGTGTTCATGTGCCGCGACAAGTCGACCACGATGCCATCAGTCAATGACTGGCCGTTGGTGCCGGTGCCGCCGCCTCGCGGGGTCAGCTTGATCTGGCGAAAGCGTGGTTCGGCCATCAAGGTCGCGATGCGTGCGATGTCGTCCGCGTCCATGGGGAACACCGCCGCTTGCGGCAGGCGCTGGTAAATCGAGTTGTCGGTCGCCAGCACGGTGCGGGTGGCGTAGTCGGCGCTGAGCTGGCCACGAAAACCGCTGGCGCGCAGGGCCTGAAGAAATTCCGGGTAGTGTGCCGCGAGTGCAACGGTGGGCAACTGGGCGATCATCGCAGGCTGTTCTCTTGTCGGTCTAATCATGAAAAAAATCAAAACACTTGTCGCCTGAGCATTAATGGGTCAGCCTCAGGTCGTCGGCTACGCCAATGATCCTGTAGGCTCTGGCGCCGGACAAATGGATAATCCTGCCGCTATCGATGACTTTTACGAATGAATTACCGTCACCTCACGCCCTCGATGTCGTTGCTGCTGGCCTTTGAGGCCGCCGCCCGCCATGAAAGCTACACCCGCGCCGCGATGGAACTGTCACTGACCCAAAGCGCCGTGAGCCGGCAAGTCCAGGCGCTGGAACAGCAACTGGGCCTGACGCTGTTTCGCCGTGAAGGCCGGCAAGTGCAGTTGACCGATGTCGGTCGTCTCTACCAGCGGGAAATGAGCGAAGCGCTCGGACGCATCCGCAGCGCCACGTTGCAAGCCATGGCTTATCAATCCGGCAGCGGCACCTTGCGCCTGGCCACCTTGCCGACCTTCGGCTCGAAGTGGTTATTGCCGCGCCTACATGACTTCTACAAAACCCATCCCGGCATGCTGGTGCACATCAATTCCCGGATCGACGCCATCGACTTCGAAACCAGCGGTATCGATGCCGCGATCGTCGTCGGCAATGCCGATTTGCCGGGCCTGATCAGCCATCGCCTGCACACCGAAGAACTGATGGTGATCATTTCTCCAGAAGCGGCCGAGCTCCACGACGCCTGGACGCCGGAGCGCATTGGCGCACAGACACTGCTCAACGTCACAAACAATGCCAACGTCTGGGGCGAGTGGTTCAGCCACCACGGCCTGCCCCATCGAATGATGCGGCTGGGGCCGAGTTTCGAACTCACCTCGCACTTGATCCAGGCTGTCAGGGCCGGCATCGGCATCGGTTTGGTGCCACGCATCCTAGTGGCCGACGAGTTGGCCAACGCAGAGCTGATCAGCCTCGATCAGCCCTTCGCCAGCCAGCGCAGCTACTACCTGACCTACCCGCCGCGCAACGAAATGCTGCCATCGCTTATCGCGTTCCGTACCTGGTTGCTGGAACAGATCTGAACGAGCGCGAAGAACAGGCTGTCCACTTTGTTCTTCTATGATGTCCATCAGTTGCGCGCGCAACTGCAGGATTTTTGATGCGTTGGTGGCAAGGAAATTGAGGAATCCATGACTGACCGCGAACAACTCCATCGAGATGGCTTTGCGCTGCTCCGTCGAGCGATCCCGGCCGAGTGGCTGGGTGACCTTCGTGCCGTGTTCGATGCGGGCGTGAAGCCGGCGGACCAATGGCCAGTGCCGCGCGGCATGGATTGGCGCCATTCGCTGTTGGATTCTGATTCGAAGATTCAGACTGTGTGTCGTCTGCCGGAGCTGCTGGCGGTGGTGGGTGAGTTGATTGGAGAACGGTTTTTCCTCTCGCAGGTGGAGGGTCGCGAACCCCTTGCAGGTGGCGGTCATCAGCAACTGCACCGCGACTTGTCGGACCAACGGCCAGGCGACATTGTGAACGCCATCGCTTATTTCGACGACTATGGCCCCGAGAACGGCGCGACACGTATCGTCCCCGGCAGCCATCGCCCTGACCAGGAAGCGCCGCCATTGGACTTCAATGACGAGTCCCGGTCTGTGCAGCTTTCAGGCGCCGCGGGTGACATCCTGGTGTTTGATGCCGATTTAGTGCATGCGGGCAGTCTGAACTCAATCGGCGCACGCCGTCGCTCCATCCTGATGAGCTATTTTTCGGAGCCTTTATACGCCTCACACCTGGAAACAGTGGGCCTGCGAAGTATTCGGATGGACACGACCGATCGGTTCGACCCTTCGGATTTTGCCTGCTCAAGCCATCAAACATAGCGGACCGGAAACCAACAAGGAGTGCCTGCCATCAATGGCAGCACCACACCCGTCCAACTGACAATCGGACGGGTGTGGTGGCCTTGATGGATTCTCCAGGGGGGATCCACCCCTACAGCTGGGACTTTTTTTGTGTCCGCCACTTTCCTGGGGGACCAAAGCGTTCCTCCCCCCTTGATATTCACCGCACTACAACGTGTAGGAAATACCGACTTGCACAGTTCGTGGCGCACCCGGATAAGCGTAAACATTGCCGAACGCGCCTTCTTCATAATCGCGATCAAACAGGTTTTTCACGTCAAGATTGAGCCGCACCTTGTCATTGATCTTGTAGAAGCCAAGCAAGTCGACAACGGTGTAGCTGCCCATCGAAAACGCAGTGTTGGCGGTTTGCCCGGCGCGCTCGTCGACGTACTTGAATCCGGTGCCCAAGCCCAATCCCTTGAGGGTGCCGTCCTGGAACTCGTACATATTCAGCAGGCTGAAGCTGTTTTTCGGGATGTTCAGCAGCCGCGTGCCAGAGCGCAGTACGTTGTCTTTGGTCACTTCGGCATCGACATAGGCGTAGCCGCCAATCACGCGCCATTCGGGAGTGAGGTTGCCGGCAACGTTGATGTCGAAACCACGGCTTCGCACTTCACCGGCAGCAACGCTGAAGGTGGAATCGACAGGGTCGGTGGTCAGCACGTTACGCTTCTCAATCTGATAGATCGCCGCATCGACACTCAACCGCTGATCCAGTGCTTCCCACTTGATACCCATTTCGTACGACTTGCCCTTCTCCGGCGCAAACCCTCCCCCGAGGCGGCTTGCGCCGGTGTTGGGCTTGAACGAGCGCGCGGTGTCGGCATAAACCGCTAATGTCTCGGTCAAATCGTAGGTCACGCCGATGCGCGGAGTTACTGCGTTGTCACTCGCCTGCCAACTCTTGCCGCCCGGGACAAAGGTTTCGTAGTCATGTTCGAAGCGTTCGAAACGCGCCCCTGCCAGCACCTTCAGTTTGTCGGTCAGTGCCAATTGATCCTGCACAAACGCGGCATAAGTTTTGAGGTTTTCCTTGTCGTGGGTCGGCGTACGAGTCAGTGCTGGACGCGACTGGCCGTACACCGGATCGAAGATGTCGATCGGATACGCATCGACAGCACCGCTGGAGCGTTGAATGATCGACTTGTAGTCATAATCTTCGTACTCGATACCGGTGAGCAACGTGTGCTGTAAACCAGCGGTATCGAAATGGCCGGTCAGATTGAGCTGGGTATCCTTGTCGGTCCACTCCAGCTTGCGATAGTTGAAGTTGCGCCCCAAGGTGCGGCCGTCAGCGGCAATACCGTTGGCCTCGACTGCGTTGCCCTTGAGCGAACCATCGAGCCACTGGAAGCCACCACCCAGCGTCCAGTCGTCATTGAGCATGTGCTCGAAACGCAGCTGCGCCATGTTGTTGTCGTTATGCAGTTTGCCAGCGTCTTTTTCGCCGAAAAAACTGTCGCGAGAGGCGGTACCTGTCTGCCTCGGGAAACGTGTAACGCCTCGATCCAGAGGTGCGTTGTTACGCATGAAGTCGCCTTCGAAAATCAGCTTGGTCGCGTCGGTTGCCTGCCACGTGAGCACCGGAGTGATACCGTAGCGCTCGGTTTCGACGTGATCGCGGAAGGTGTCGCCGCCCTCGCCCACTACGTTCAGTCGATAGGCCAGGCGCCCTTCTTCGTCGAGCGGGCCGGAAGCATCCAGCGTGCCACGCTTCATGCCCTGATCGTTCAGTTGACTGCCCAAGGTGACGGTGCGTTCGGGCAATGGCTGTTTGGAAACCACGTTGAACGTGCCACCAGGATCACCCCGACCGTAGAGCATGGTTGCCGGACCGCGTAGCACTTCGAGTCGCTCGATAGTGTTGGCATCCGGCATGTTCGGATAACCGCGGTTGATCGGAAAACCGTTGCGATAAAACTCGCCAGTGGTGAAGCCACGAACGGTAAACGTGGTCAGACCCTGTCCACCAAAATTGTTCGCCCGCCCCACGCCCCCGGCGTAGTCCAACGCGTCCTGCAAACGGGTGGCTCCCAGATCCTCGACCGCATCTTTCGAGACCACACTGATCGATTGCGGGGTTTCGTGGATCGACGTGTCGGTGCGTGTGGCGCTGGCCGAGCGCGTAGCCAGATAACCCTGCACCGGGCCGTCCGCCCTTTCGTAATTCGCAGTACCGATAACATCGGTTGCGTCCAGCTCAAGCGTTGAGGGTGACACCTCCGTTTGTTCAGCCCATGAGGTAGACGACAATGCTTGCAGCACACAAATGGAAAGCAGGGTTCGACGCATGGAGAGAAAAACCTTTACGAATAGGCCAATGCAGGGAGTGAAACTGCCAAAAAACTCCGGCGCATGCTATACAAAACCATTCGTAATTAACACTGATTCCCATTCACAAAAAAACAGTCCTCGATAAAGTCATCACTTCATTGAAGCAATGGCCATTGCAGCATCACCCGCGCCACGGCCGAGATCATCCAGCGCTGCCGACCTTGGCGGTGTAGCCCATCATTGGCACGCCAGCGAGCTTGGCACCGCCAGCTGCCAGAAACGCCAAGGCCGCTATAAGACGTAATCCGAGGGACGTGTACTTGAAAACCCTGCTCGTGCTGTTGGATCGATTGAAAGTTTGGTGACTCATGTGAGTGTTCACTTTAGACGGCGCGGAGCCGAACGAAGATGGGTTAACAGGGGACAATGCATTGGCGAAAAAGAATGCCCCCTGCCCTGTTTTTTAAACGCCGGCAGTAGCTTCGCGGACGAAGTCTTCATAAGAACGCAGCGGGTGCCCAATGATGGCTTCCAGCCGGTCCACGGCTCCTTCAGCTGCTTGCATGCCGAACTTCTGGATACCCGCCATCATCAGGCGCATGTCGTATGCCAACCAGCCGGGACCGTACGAAGCCAGTTGCCCTTCGAAGGCTGCTACATCGTCACCACCGTAAGCGATCTCGTGACCCAGGGCGGAACTCCAGGTCTTTGCCACGGATGCACCAACCAGTGCTTGTGGCCCAACCAGCTCCAGCGTTACACGATCAAGAGCAGAAGATGCCTTGTCGCGTCGCAGCAGTTCTGCCACGGCGACATCGGCAATATCGCGCGCATCAATCATTGAGACGCCGGCCGAGCCGATTGGCATCGGGTACACCGAGTAGTTCTGGATCGTCTGTTGGACCATGAGGTCGTTTTGCATAAAGTAAGCGGGACGCAGAATAGTCGCGGGGATGTCGAGGCTTTCGATCATCCGCTCAACGGTATGCTTGCCCGTGAAGTGCGGAACATTGGTGAATATGTCGGCATGAATCACCGAGAGGTAGACGATGCGCTCAATGCCAGCCTCTTGAGCGAGGTTCAGCGTAATGAGGGCTTGCGTGACCTCGTCGGGCGTAACGGCGTTGAGCAGAAACAGCGTCCGTACCGAAGACAGCGCAGCGCGCATTGAGGGTACATCGGTGAGGTCTGCTACAACTTCAGTGACGCCAGCCGGGAAGTCGCGTTTACCAGCTTGGCGCACGAGCGCTTTGACCTCGGCGCCCGCGTCAGCCAGGCCCTGAGTAATGAGTGAACCAATGGTGCCCGTGGCACCAGTAACGAGAATGCTCATTTTGAATCTCCTGCAGTGATAGATGGAGTGGATCAGCGAGAGAAGTCCGCCACGATTTTTCCAGTCCCGGAAACGGTGCGATTGCGTTCAATCGCCTGGGGTATGTCTGCGAAGCCAACGACCTCCCCGATCCTGGTCCGCAGCGTGCCGTTGGCGATTTCTTTTGCCAGCGAAGCCAGAAGTTCGGGATCAGGTGTGTTCATGAACCACAGGCCCCGGCGATTGGCTGGGATACGCGCCAGAATGTCGGGCGACGACGTGCCGACAATGACGCCGTTCTCAGTCAGCACCTGCCAAGAGCGATCCAGCACCTCACCCCCGACATAGTCGAGTACCAGGTCAATGTCCCGGACGATGTCTTCGAAACGTTGGGTTTGATAGTCGATGACATGATCGGCACCGAGGCTGCGTACATAGTCCAGGTCAGCCGTGCCCGAAGTTGCGAAGACCTGCGCAGCTGCCCGCTTGGCATACTGCACGGCATAGGCACCCAGCCCACCTGCCGCTCCGTGGACAAGGATCCGCTGGCCGGGATGAATCGGCCCCGCATGATTGAGGCTCTTCCAGGCTGCCACGGCTGCGACAGGAACAGCAGCAGCATGGACATCATCAAGATTCTCAGGCGTAAGGGAGAGGCTCGACTCACTGACGCTCACACATTCAGCGTAAGCGCCCAGTCCTCCCACCGCGCCCATGACGCGATCGCCAATACGGAAGCGAGAGACACCGGGGCCGACAGCCTCGACGACACCCGCCATTTCGGCGCCCAGCACTATTGGCAATGGAAGCGGGAACGCGTTTCGTACATGACCTTCGCGGACCTTCCAATCAATACCGTTTACGCCGGCGGCACGAACCCGAACGAGAACCTGGTCTTGCCCAGGTTCTGGCTTTTCGATTTTGGCCACTTCCACGGCGTCAGCACCGCCGTATGCCCGGATCAGTACAGCTCGTTGCAGGGTGCTCATTGCAATTCCTCGTATCGAGTTCCGATGACGAGAAGATATGCTGTTGCGCAGATAAAGCGCAGACACCAAAATACAGACACTTCGTTTCAAAATTGGAACACTATGAACCTGAACGCGCTGATCGACTTCACACTCGTCGCAACGAATGAGGGGCTTGGAAAGGCGAGCCGTGCGAGCGGCATATCCAAAGCCACCCTATCGCGTCGAATCTCCGACCTTGAGGAGCAACTGGGGGTGAGGCTGATCGAGCGCAGCGCTCGCGGCCTGAAGCTCACCGAAGCTGGCGAAATGCTGATGGCTCGAACAGAAGGACCGTTGAGCGAGGTGGCCGAAGCCATGACAGCAGCCCGTGAGGGCGTATCGACGCCTCGCGGACGCTTGCGTGTCGCCTCCCCAGTCCTGTTCTCCCAGCTTGCAATGGGCCGCATCGGAGCAGAATTCTGTGCCGCCTACCCGGAGGTCGAAATCGAAGTCGTGGCGGAGGATCGCGTGGTTGACCTTGTGGAGGAACAATTCGACGTCGCCATCCGGATCAACCCGAGCCCAGACAGCAGTTTGGTCGGCCGGTGCTTCGCCAAAGACCGGCTGATAGTCGTGGCGGCGCCTGAAGTCATTAAACCAACGCCGGGCGCAATCAGGCCCGTTCCTGGCATCGTAACTTCGAGCTTCCAGCCCACCCACTGGAGTCTCGATGGCGGACAGTTGGTCCTGGAGCCGATCCCAAAGCTGCGGTTCTCTTCGTTACTGATGGTCCGAGATGCGGCTATCGCCGGTGGTGGTGTTGCCCTGATCCCACAGTCCATCGCATGGAATCAGCTCGCCCGTGGCGAGTTGGTCCAGTGGGGCACGGTATCGGGTGTTGAACCCGAGCTTTGGGTCTTGCATACCTCCAGGCGCTTGGCTACTCCAAAAGTTCGAGCATTCGTCGATTTCATGTGCGCGGAATATCCGGACATGTCTCTGGTACTAACAGGATAGAAGGCAGCACATGGGTCTCGGGTATCGAGGGGATCTAGACCACGGCCCCAAGCAAATGCCCCACCAGTGCGGTGACCCCCATGGCCAACGCGCCCCAGAAGGTTACTCGCCAGGCGCCGGTGATAATGCTGGCACCGCCGGCTCTGGCAGCAATGGCGCCCAATGTCCCGAGAAACACCAATGACATACCCGATATCCAGCGCACCGAGCTCTGCTCCGGTGCGAAAAACGTCACGGCTAGAGGCAATGCGGCGCCCACCACAAAGCTGGCGGCCGAGGCCAGAGCGGCCTGCAAGGGTTTGGCGGTGAGGGTTTCGCTGATACCCAGTTCGTCTCTGGCATGGGAGCCCAGCGCGTCGTGGGACATCAATTGGTCAGCCACCTGATGGGCCAGTTCCGGCGAGACGCCGCGATGCATGTAGATGTTGGCGAGCTCAAGTCGTTCTGCTTTCGGATCGCTCGCCAATTCTGCTCGTTCCCGGGACAGGTCGGCCCGCTCGGTGTCAGCCTGGGAGTGAACGGAAATGTACTCGCCTGCAGCCATGGACATGGCACCGGCCATCAGCCCTGCCATTCCTGTAACCAGCAAGGTGGCGTGGCTCGCATTGGCCGCAGCGACGCCAATCAGCAGACTGGCGGTGGAGACAATGCCGTCGTTGGCCCCTAAAACGGAGGCGCGGAGCCAGCCGATCCGATCGCTTCGGTGGTACTCGGTGTGCCTATACATGAATTTCATTGTTTAAAGGGGGCTCACTGTCGTCGGTGGCTAAGAGGTTCAGGTGGCTGGCAATTGGCGTGGACGCTTCTTAAGCTGCGCCTGCAACTGGCCACCGACAATGGGCATAGTGTAGGCATAAGACTTCCCTCACATCGACCCAGTGTCGATAGCTGCCGGACGTGGCGATGGCGGCATCGCCGAGCTCCATTCCACCCATGACTTTAGTTGAGCATCTAGGTTACCGTCGTGCCATTGAAGCGCCCGGTGTGGGTGGGATTGTCGATAAAGGCCGAGTCAGCTTAAGCAAAGATCGCGATTGTTTGAGCCATACATTCCTTACTGGAATGCAGCACATAAAATTAATGAATTTTTATTATTTCTATGTGTGGCGTAGCTTGGATTTCAGGACATGGAGAACCGACTTGAAATCATCCCCTCTCAACGCCGCTGAAAAATTTGATACCTCCCGAGCCAATGAGTACGGCCGACAGAGCCGTATTGCACTTGCAGGATATGACGCCTGCCAAGACTTGGCTGCGTGCATGCTGGCGGCAAGCCTTGGCAATGCAAGCTCGGCAAAAATACTGGTGGTTGGTGCTGGTGGTACGGCACAGGAAATTATTGCCATGGCCAAGCTTGAGCCAGGTTGGCGCTTCACTGCCGTTGATCCATCCGAGCCGATGCTGGAGGCAGCGAAGCAGCAGTTAGAGGCAAACAACTTGCTTGAAAGAACGGCCATGCATCTCGGGAATGTTGAAGACCTGGCGGCAGACCAGTCATACGACGCAGCCACCCTGATCGGCGTACTCCATCATCTCGAAGGGGATGGTACCAAGCGACAAATTCTACGATCCATTCGGGCTCATCTAAAGCCGGGGGCACCGCTGATTGTCGCGGGGAATCAATATGCTTACGCCAGCCAGCCGTTACTGCTGGCTGCCTGGGGGCAGCGATGGCGGCAGCATGGAGCCAGCCCGGATGAAGTGAAGGCCAAGCTTGGGAAAATTCTTCTGGGCGCTGATCCTCCACATTCCGAGGCGGCGGTTCAAAAACTTTTGCATGACGCCGGATTCGGGGACACTACCCGTTTCTTCAGCAGCCTTTTCTGGGGGGCCTGGCTGACATGCAAAGCGCCCTGAACAGGGCCGAGAATGGCTGTTTGTGGCCGATTCTGTTGAAAACGTCGGTTCTTCCAGACTGCCCGCATACTGACCGCCGAAACGCCTTTTTTGCGCGCTGCTACGCGAAATCTGAGCCCGAAATCCTCTGCTCAATAATTGAGGAAGCTATGACTGACCGCGAGCAACTCCATCGAAATGGCTTTGCGCTACTTTGTCGAGCGATCCCGGCCGAGTGGCTGGGTGACCTTCCCCGGTCTGTACAGCTTTCCGGCGCCGCTGGCGACATCTTGGTGTTTGATGTGGATTTAGTGCATGCGGGCAGTCTGAACTCAATCGGCGCACGCCGTCGCTCCATCCTGATTAGCTATTTTGCGGAGACTTTATACGCACGATTCGAACCCTCGAACTTTTCTTTCGAGGGCTATATGGATTGAATAGGCTGATATGGACTCTCTCCACAAGCAGAGAAAGGTATAGCTTTTCCAGCCCCGTTGTCAGCGCGGGAGCATTCGAGTATCCGGTTTATTAAGCCTAGTCCGCTGACGGAGCAGTTTTGGACCGCAAGCAGCCCTTACAGTGACGAAAGCCAGTGCGCTTAGTGCGCACTAAACAACGCAAATACACCCACCACTGCCCACAGCACAGATACATACTGCATGGGCACATAGAACAACGTGTGTTTCTTGCGAAAGACGACTTCGCCACCGCTGTCTTTATCAATGTAGGTTTTGCCCGGCTGGTTATTCAGCCGGTGACCAATATAGGCATTGACGGCCGCGCCAACCAATAGACCGACACCCAACCCGAGCCCATTGAGGAGCCCTGCGAAAGGCACCATGCAAAGTACCGGGATAAGAATCGAAAGAAGGCCCCATCCTTGCCAGACAATAAAAAACATCACACGTCCCTGGTTAATTTTTGAGGCGCGCAATCTAACAAAGAAAAAGGGATCACGGCAATAATTTGTAATATATTTCTTTAATAAACAGATTTACACGAACACGCGGAAACAGAAAGTGGTCGTATCCGTCATTCCATTAAGTATGGATGCCTGTGGATGTGGATTTTCAATGGTTCTCGTCCTCACTCGTAATATTTGATTATCAGTGAGCCAGGTTTAATCCGGCGCGTGGCTCCAGAATGCGTATATTCGATATCTTCGTCGACGAACCCGACCTCAACTCGGTATTGAGATTATCGGTGAACTCAGGTGTTGATTGATCGAATCATGGCGTGAAAGGCTGGCCACAAGATCAGATCGACGCGCTTAGTGGTTCTGGAACCGGCCAACCGATGATCGCAAGCGTGCTCAAGAAAAGGTTTGATGACGCGCACGAGCCGGTAGGCATTCCAAAAAACAGAATTTCAGGCGACCTACGGGCAAAGACCGCAATGGAGCAGAGATAGTTTTTTTCGAAGCAAAAAATAAGGGCTTGCATGAGAAACCTCACGCAAGCCCTTGATATTCATGGTGCCCGAAGCCGGAATCGAACCGGCACGCCCTTACGAGCGGGGGATTTTAAGTCCCATGCGTCTACCAGTTTCGCCATTCGGGCGGTAGCGCGGTAAAGCTGTCTGGAGACTGACCAGTTACGACCTGGCAGTTCTGACGCTTGTGCAACAGAGGGGGAAATATATACATCCCGCCCCGGTGAAGCAAGTTCGCAAATCCCCTTTTCAAGACTAAATCTTGCAGGACTGCGAAAATAAAAAAGCTCCGTAGATCATGGATCTACGGAGCTCGTTTAAAGTGGAGGCCGAAGTCGGAATCGAACCGGCGTAGGTGGATTTGCAATCCACTGCATAACCATTTTGCTATTCGGCCTCAAACATCTGACGTTCAGTAGCGCAACATCAAACGTGTAAACTCGTATCTGGAAACAAGATTCTAATCTAGCTTCCAACCCTTTGAAATCTAAGGGGTTTTCGTGTTCCTGAATCAGGAATGGACGCAATTCTGGACTGGTTCGAAAGGCATGTCAAGAACTGGAAGAAAATAATTCCAGATGCGCTAACGCCACTACCCGGTTGCTTTCGAGACTAACACTTCAGCGCCACAGAAAGCGCTACCCACCGCAAGATGCGCGCTGCAACCGCTGCCGATACTCGCTGGGTGTCTCATGCATTTCATGGCGGAAGTGCCGATTGAAATTCGACAAGTTGGCGTACCCCACTTCAAAGCAGATATCGGCAACGCTGAAACTGCTTTGCGCCAGCAAACGGCAGGCACGCTGGACTCGCAGTTTGCGCGTCAGGTCGACGAAGGTATGGCCGGTGGCGCGCTTGAAGAATTTGGAGAAGGCCGGCTCGTTCATGTCCAGACGCTGGGCGATGACCGACATCCGCAACTCGTCAGCGAGGTCGTTCAGGATGTAGTCGAAGACAATGCTCATGCGCTGAGCCGTCAATGCGTCGAGCATAGGCGCGTATTGCAGGCTGGCAAGCGTCTGTCTCTCGCTGTCGGGGGCCGAAGCCAGCAGTTGCAGCAACGACAGGAACAGGCACAGTCGCTGCAAGCCGTGGCACTGGCCGATCTCTTCCAGCAGTCGAGCTGCTTTTTTGCGGGTGTTGCCATGAAATTCGATGCCCTGCGCCGCCTGGCGAAACAGGCTTTGTAACTCGCTGAGTTCCGGGACCTTGTCACGCAGTTGCATCAGCGTCTGGCCATCAAACTGCAATACGACGTCACGGCCGGTAATCACCTCGCCTTTGCCCAGATCGCTGATCCAGTCGTGAGGCAGGCCCGGGCCGATGAGGGCGACATGGCCGGCTTCGAATACGCCGATGTAGTCACCAGCCAGTAGCCGACCGCTGCCTTCGCGGATCAGGTGGATCTCGAACTCCGGATGATGGTTCCAGCGTGCCAGGTCGAAGGGATAGTCGTGCTCGTACCAACGAAAGCTGTGCTGGGGCTCGTTCAGAATGACTTCAAGCGCTGGCGGCTTGTCTGCGGTTACGTGATGGTTCATCACCCTGGCGATTCCGTTTTTGTTGGTTTTATCAAGGTACCGCGAGCCTGGGACGAGTCGAAGTCTCGGGACGCTGACATCAGACTCGCACTAACGACGCCCGGTGCCTAGCGTGCTACATGGCGCCCACTGATACTTTTTTTCCACGGTCAAAAAAGTATCAGCGGCGCGTATGCCATTCATTTGTTCGCTGCTTGGGTAGCTGCAATTCTGTGGTCATCCAGGTGCGGCTATGACTCGCATCGTGGATTACAACAACAATAAAGCTTCTGCCGCCCAAGGCGCAGAGCGGAGATCACGATGAAGATCATTCCAAGCGCGCTTTTTCTGTCCGCCGGCCTGTGCTCTGCCCTGCTCTGCCAGGCAGGTGAAACGGTGACCATCGCCACCGTGAACAACAGCGACATGGCGCCCCTAAAACCAGTCACCGCGATCTTAAGTCAGCAACGGGGTATCCGGTTTACGACTGCTGCGCAGCCGAACGGGGGCAAGCCCCCTCGTCACAGAGCCCGCTCCTTGTATGTTGGCCGAACACCCGGCGAGAGCAGCTAAGCTCCTCGGTGTTGTCTCAAAGATGTGTTTCTGGGGGAGGCCGACCGCTCCTGAAGGCAGGACTTGCTCCTGACCTTGTCTGTAGAGAGGCTCCCCCGCCTCATTGCCCACCACGAAGAGTATCGAGAAGCCGACAAGTCGGACTTCGCATTACAAGGTTGCAGCGGCATGAAGTTCGAGGTCAGGGGAACCAGGAGCCATCTTCACGGCCCTGGAGTTAAGCACTGCAGGCTTGCCGGTTTCTGTGATCAACCCGAAAAGCTCCCGCAATTTTGCAAGACTGATGCTTCAACACAGTAAAACGGACGCCATCGACGCCCAGTTGCTAGCGGAGTACGGCGAACGCATGACGCCTCGCTTGTGGACTCCTCCAAGCCCCGCCCAGCTTGAGTTGCGTGCCATTGGCCGGCATATCAACCGTCTGACCTGCCACTGCACCCGAGCGAAGAATGAGCTGCATGCCCTTCAAGCGACCGAAACAACTTCAGCGATGCTGATTGAGGATGAGGAAGAAGCTATTGCGACGTTCGGCAGGCGCATCGAACGGTTTAGGCGAGCCGGGCGAGACATCATCGCTAGCTGTCCAATTTTGCAGGAGCAGTTTGATCACATGGTGGCTGCACCTGGAATGGGTGAGGTCTCGACATTTGCAGTGCTGGCTGAACTGACGACCCTGCCAGTGACGCTCAAATCCCCCCAGATCAGTCGTTATGCAGGGCTGGACGTGCGACTGACCCAGTCTGGAACGAGCGTCGACAAGCCCGGACGCCTGAGCAAGGGTGGCAACGCCTACCTGCGCTCGGCGATGTTCATGCCTGCCATGTCAGCGATCCGCTGCGATCCTTATGTGAAGGCTTTTTACGACGTGCTAGTCGGTCGCGGAAAACGAAAAATGCAGGCCATCTGTGCGGTTATGCGCAAATACCTGACAGGTTTGTGGGCCTGCATACGCGCTGGAGAGGATTTCGATACGGCCAAGCTTTTCAGCGAAAAACATCTGCTAAAAGCTTGACCGTGAACAGAGTATCTACAGG
>NZ_JBFTZE010000030.1:0-42420 GCF_056406935.1 Pseudomonas sp. P1_A1
GGGTACCGGCGGTGGAAATGTCGACGGCGGCATTGGTTTCGGTGAGGTTGGAGACGCCGGTGGACAGCACGGCCGCATCGTTGGTACCGAGGATGTGCACGGTGACCGAAGTGAGGGTGCCRTCGGCACTGCTCACSGCGAAGGTGTCGGTGTAGGTGGTRCCGGCGGCGAACTCGTTGTGCGCGGAGTTGGCGACGTAGGTCCAGGCTCCGTCGGTGCCGATGGAGAACTGGCCGTAGCTGCCGGCGGTGTTGGTTTGCGTGTGGAAGCTTTCCGGGCTGTCGATATCACTGACGGTCAGGCTACCACCCGTAGTCAGCGGAGCATTGGTTTCGGTCAGTGTGACACTGGTCGAGGACAGCACGGCGACGTCATTGCTGCCGGTGACGGTGACAGTGACCTGTTGGGTGTCGACACCGCCGAGGCCATCGCTGACCTGGATGGTGAACACTTCGTTATGACTTTCGCCGGCCTTCAGCGATTGCACCGCACTGGCGACGCCATCGGTGCCGTTGGCTAGGGTGTAGGTCCATTGACCGGTGCTGTCGACGGCGATCGAGCCGTAGCTGCCGGTATTGGACCCGGCGATGCTCCAAGTGGCGGTGGCCGCATGGTCGATGTCGCTCGAGTTGAACTGGCCGCTGACGCTGAGGATGCTGTCTTCCTGCACCGCGCCCATATCATTGCCGCTGGCGAAGCTGAGCACCGGCGCATCGTTGCTGCCAGTGACGGTGACGGTTACCTGCTGGGTGTCGACGCCGCCGAGGCCGTCGCTGACCTGGATGGTGAACACTTCGTTGTGACTCTCGCCGACCTTCAGCGACTGCACGGCACTGGCGACACCATCGGTGCCGTTGGCCAGGGTGTAGGTCCACTGGCCGGTGCTGTCGACGGCGATTGAGCCATAAGTGCCGTTAGCCGTTCCGGCGATGCTCCAGGTAGCCGTGGCCGCATGGTCGATGTCGCTTGAGCTGAACTGGCCGCTGACGCTGAGGATGGTGTCTTCCTGCACCCCGCCGGCATCATTGCCGCTGGCGAAACTGAGCACCGGTGCATCGTTGCTGCCGGTGACAGTGACGGTCACCTGCTGGGTGTCGACGCCGCCCAGGCCATCGCTGACCTGCACGCTGAACACTTCGTTGTGAGTCTCGCCAACCTTCAGCGACTGCACGGCACTGGCGACACCGTCGGTGCCATTGGCCAACGTGTAAGTCCACTGGCCCGTGCTGTCGACGGTGATCGAGCCGTAGCTGCCGGTGTTGGACCCGGCAATGCTCCAGGTCGCGGTGGCCGCGTGATCGATGTCGCTCGAGCTGAATTGGCCGCTGACGCTGAGGGTGGTGTCTTCCTGCACGGTGCCGGCATCGTTGCCGCTGGCGAAACTGAGTACCGGCGCATCGTTGCTGCCGGTGATGGTGACGGTCACCTGCTGGGTGTCGACGCCACCGAGGCCATCGCTGACCTGCACGGTGAATACTTCATTGTGAGTCTCGCCAACCTTCAGCGACTGCACGGCACTGGCGACGCCATCGCCATCGCTGCCGTTGGCCAGGGTGTAGGTCCACTGGCCCGTGCTGTCGACGGCGATCGAGCCATAAGTGCCGGTTGCCGAGCCATTGATCGACCAGGTGGCGGTGGCCGCATGGTCGATGTCGCTCGAGTTGAACTGGCCGCTGACGCTGAGGATGCTGTCTTCCTGCACCGCACCGGCATCATTGCCCGACGCGAAGCTGAGCACCGGCGCATCGTTGCTGCCGGTGACAGTGACGGTCACCTGCTGGGTGTCGATGCCACCGAGGCCATCACTGACCTGCACACTGAACACTTCGTTATGGCTCTCGCCGGCCTGCAGCGATTGCACGGCACTGGCRACGCCATTGGTGCCGTTGGCCAAGGTGTAAGTCCACTGACCGCTGCCGTCGACGGCGATCGAGCCGTAGGTTCCAGTTGCCGAGCCATTGATGGACCAGGTGGCAGTGGCTGCATGGTCGATGTCGCTCGAGCTGAACTGGCCGCTGACGCTGAGGGTGCTGTCCTCCTGCACCGCACCGGCATCATTGCCCGACGCGAAGCTGAGCACCGGCGCGTCATTGCTGCCGGTGACAGTGACGGTCACCTGCTGGGTGTCAACGCCGCCCAGGCCGTCGCTGACCTGGATGGTGAACACCTCGTTATGGCTCTCGCCGGCCTGCAGCGACTGCACGGCACTGGCGACCCCGTCGCTGCCGTTGGCCAGGGTGTAGGTCCAYTGGCCGCTGCTGCTGTCGACGGCGATCGAGCCGTAAGTGCCGGTATTGGACCCGGCAATGCTCCAGGTGGCGGTGGCATTGTGATCGATGTCGGTCGAGCTGAACTGGCCGCTGACGCTGAGGATGGTGTCTTCCTGCACTGCACCAAGCTCGTTGCCGCTGGCGAAACTGAGTACGGGTGCATCGTTGCTGCCGGTAATGGTGATGCTGACAGTCTGCGTTGCCGAAGCAGCGTTAGCCGCGCCGCTGTCATCGGTGGCGACCACCGTGTACGAAAAGGTGATGGTTTCACCCGCGCCGAGGAAGTCGAGGTTCTGGCTGGTGCTGTAATCCCAGCCGTCCTGATCGACCGAGAAGCCGGCGACCAGTGCCGAAGCCACGCCCGCATTGAGTGTGCCGCCGCTCCAGGTGATGTCGCCGTTGGCGGTGTGTGACACGGTCACCACGTCGGTGCTGTCCAGATCGGCAAAGCTCAGGGCGCCGCTGTCGCTCAGCATTGCCGCACCATCGCCCTCGTTCATAGCGCCGGTGGTGTCGGCAATTGTCAGGGTTGGTTGGTCGTTGGTGCCGGTGATAGTCACGTCCACAGTACTAGACGAGAGCGCGCCGTGTTCGTCCTGCATGGTGTAGCTCAGTGTCACGTGCTGGATTGCACCTTGCGCCAGATGATCGAAGTCGCTGCCGGGGGTGAACAGCAATTGGTTGGCGACCACGCTGACGGTGCCCTGGCCGAGCGGCGCGCTGGCGCTGTTCAGGGTGAACAGGTGGCCGTCATCGACGTCGGTGTCGTTGGCCAGCACGTCGATGGTCAGGGTTTGATTTTCCGTGCCGGCGGCCGTATCGGCCACCGCGACCGGACCGTCGTTGGTGCCGGTGACGGTCACGTCCACGGTGGAACTCGAAAGCGCGCCATGTTCGTCCTGCATGGTGTAGCTGAGTGTCACGTGCGCGACGGCGCCTTGCGCCAGATGATCAAAGTCGCTGCCTGGGGTGAACACCAATTGGTTGGCGACCACGCTGGCGGTGCCTTGGCCGAGCGGAGTGCTGGCGCTGTTCAGGGTGAACAGGTGGCCGTCATCGACGTCGGTGTCGTTGGCCAGCACGTCGATGGTCAGGGTTTGATTTTCCGTGCCGGCGGCCGTATCGGCCACCGCGACCGGACCGTCGTTGGTGCCGGTGATGGTCACGTCCACGGTGGAACTCGAAAGCGCGCCGTGTTCGTCCTGCATGGTGTAGCTGAGTGTCACATGCTGGACGGCACCTTGCGCCAAGTGGTCGAAGTCGCTGCCGGGGTTGAACACCAATTGGTTGGCGACCACGCTGGCCGAGCCCTGGCCGAGCGGCGCGCTGGCGCTGTTCAGGGTGAACAGGTGGCCGTCATCGACGTCGGTGTCGTTGGCCAGCACGTCGATGGTCAGGGTTTGATTTTCCGTGCCGGCGGCCGTATCGGCCACCGCGACCGGGCCGTCGTTGCTGCCGGTGATCGTCACGTCCACCGTACTAGACGAGAGYGCGCCGTGTTCGTCCTGCATGGTGTAGCTCAGTGTCACGTGCTGGATTGCACCTTGCGCCAGATGATCAAAGTCGCTGCCGGGGTTGAACASCAATTGGTTGGCGACCACGCTGACGGTGCCTTGGCCGAGCGGCGCATTGGCGCTGTTCAGGGTGAACAGATGACCGTCGTCGACGTCGGTATCGTTGGCCAGCACGTCGATGGTCAGGGTTTGATTTTCCGTGCCGGCGGCTGTATCGGCCACCGCGATCGGACCGTCATTGGTGCCGGTGATGGTCACGTCCACGGTGGAACTCGAGAGCGCGCCGTGTTCGTCCTGCATGGTGTAGCTCAGCGTTACGTGCTGGATTGCACCTTGCGCCAGATGATCGAAGTCGCTGCCAGGGGTGAACASCAATTGGTTGGCGACCACGCTGACGGTGCCTTGGCCGAGCGGRGCATTGGCAGTGTTCAAGGTGAACAGGTGGCCGTCGTCGACGTCGGTGTCGTTGGCCAATACGTCGATGGTCAGGGTCTGGTTTTCCGTGCCAGCGGCGACATCGGCCACCGCGACYGGGCCGTCGTTGGTGCCGGTGATGGTTACGTCCACGGTGGAACTCGAGAGTGCACCGTATTCGTCCTGCATGGTGTAGCTGAGCGTTACGTGCTGGATTGCACCTTGCGCCAGATGATCAAAGTCGTTGCCGGGGTTGAACAGCAACTGGTTGGCGACCACGCTGGCCGAGCCTTGGCCGAGCGGCGCGCTGGCGCTGTTCAGCGTGAACAGGTGGCCGTCGTCGACGTCGGTRTCGTTGGCCARYACGTCGATGGTCAGGGTCTGGTTTTCCGTGCCAGCGGCGACATCGGCCACCGCGACTGGGCCGTCGTTGGTGCCGGTGATGGTTACGTCCACCGTACTAGACGAGAGTGCGCCGTGTTCGTCCTGCATGGTGTAGCTCAGTGTCACGTGCTGGATTGCACCTTGCGCCAGATGATCAAAGTCGCTGCCGGGGTTGAACASCAATTGGTTGGCGACCACGCTGACGGTGCCYTGGCCGAGCGGGGCATTGGCAGTGTTCARGGTGAACAGGTGGCCGTCGTCKACGTCGGTGTCGTTGGCCARYACGTCGATGGTCAGGGKCTGATTTTCCGTACCAGCGGCSGTATCGGCCACCGCGACTGGGCCGTCGTTGGTGCCGGTGATCGTCACGTCCACCGTACTAGACGAAAGCGCGCCGTGTTCGTCCTGCATGGTGTAGCTGAGTGTCACGTGCGCGACGGCGCCTTGTGCCAGGTGATCGAAGTCGCTGCCTGGGGTGAACAGCAATTGGTTGGCGACCACGCTGGCGCTGCCCTGGCCGAGCGGGGCACTGGCGCTGTTCAGGGTGAACAGATGACCGTTGTCGACGTCGGTGTCGTTGGCCAGTACGTCGATGGTCAGGGTTTGGTTTTCCGTGCCGGCGGCGACATCGGCTACCGCGACCGGACCGTCATTGGTTCCGGTGACGGTGACAGTGACCAGATGGGTGGCGACGCCGCCGAGGCCATCGCTGACCTGCACGCTGAACACCTCGTTATGACTCTCGCCAACCTTCAGCGACTGCACGGCACTGGCAACGCCATCGGTGCCGTTGGCCAGGGTGTACGTCCACTTACCGGCGCCGTCGACGGCGATCGAGCCATAGGTGCCGGTATTGGACCCGGCAATGCTCCAGGTGGCGGTGGCATTGTGATCGATGTCGGTCGAGTTGAACTGGCCACTGACGCTGAGGGTGGTGTCTTCCTTCACGGCGCCGGCATCATTGCCCGTTGCGAAACTGAGCACCGGCGCATCGTTGCTGCCGGTAATGGTGATGGTCACGGTCTGCGTCGCCGAAGCAGCGTTAGCCGCGCCGCTGTTGTCGGTGGCGACCACGGTATACGAGAAGGTGACGGTTTCACCCGCGCCGAGGAAATCGAGGTTCTGGCTGGTGCTGTAGTCCCAACTGTTCTGATCGACCGAGAAACCGGCGACCAGTGCCGAAGCCACGCCCGCATCGAGCGTGCCGCCGCTCCAGGCGATGTTGCCGTTGGAGGTGTGCGACACAGTCACCACGTCGATGTTGTCCACATCGGCAAAGCTCAGTGCGCCGCTGTCGCTCAGTGTGGCCGTACCGTTGCCTTCGCTCATGGTGCCGGCGGTGTCGGCAATTGTCAGCGTCGGCCGGTCGTTGGTGCCGGTGATAGTAATGGTCACGGTCTGTACCGTGCCGTCGCCGATCGCCACGTTATAGGTCTGGGTGAGGGTCTGGCCTTCGCCCAGGAACTGCACGGCGGCGTTGTCTACCGCGAAGTGCCAGCCCAGCGAGCCGCTACCGGTGCCGGTGCTGTCGTGCAGTGGATCTGTGGTGAAGCTGCCCAGGTAGCCGGAAGCGCCCGGTGTGACGGTGACGCTGTGGGTGTCGATCAGGTCGGCGTCGGTGAAGGTGATGCTGCCGTTGGCTGCGTAGTCGCCACTGTCTTCCTTGGCATCGCCGGTCTGCACGCCGCTGGTGATGTGCACCTGGTCGTTGGTGCCGGTGAGGGTGATGATCACATTTTGCGTTGTCGACGAACCATGCCCATCGTTGACGGTGACCACATAGGTTTCGGTAGCTGTCTGACCTTGGGCCAGGTACTGGGCTGCCGCATTGTTCACGGTGTAGGTCCAGTTAACGGTGCCGTTGGCCGCATTGGCCGCTTCCATTACAGAGGCAAGGGCGAAGTTGCCCAGCGCTGTGGTATTGCCTCCCGCCGCCACGAATGAAGCGGTATGCGTGTCGCTCAGATCGACATCGCTAAATGCAATCGTGCCGGTCGTGCTCAGCGAGTCGGTCGTGCTCGGCGTCGTGGTTGCATCTTCGGTTACGGTGCCGGCCTGTGCGCCGAGGCTCATCGTCACGCTGTCATTCACACCTGCGAATTGCACCTGCGCAGTGGCCCAGCTGAGGGTGCCATTGCCGAGACGAATCGCGTACGTAAAGCTGTCTGCCAGGGACGCGCCGGCAGCAAGCTCTTGAAGTTGCGCCTTGAAAGCAGTCGATAAGGTCGCGGCGTCATAGCCAACTTTGCCATCCGATGTAATCCAGATTTTTGCCCCGTTGAGGCTGGTGTCGGTACTCGTAGCCTCAATTCTGCACGTGTCCTGGACCAGCAGATCGGCTGGAGCATAAACCTTGGTGGCAGTAGAAAGACTGGTCGCGTTATCAACTGACCAGAGCGTCTTTGCGTTACCGCCCAGGTCATTGGACATGACGTCCAGGTACACGACACCCTGCAGGTCTTCAGTGATGGTCGCGCTGCTCGTACCAATGACACCTGTTGTGAAAATGTCGTCCTGCGCCTGCGGCGTATTGGAAAACGAAGTAACGGTGCCGCCGCTGGTCGTGGTGGTGGTAGCCATGTCTTTCTCCCGAGAATGCTTTTTTATTGGAATCGCCAGGGACTGCTAACAGGACGAAGTCCCGTGTTTGTGCCGCTCAGGGTGTTCAGGAGCGGTGCGGGGCGGCCGCCGGACATCGTCGGCATTCCGGGCCCGACGCAATAGGCGCTGCGGGCAGAGGGACGCTGGTGTCGCGGGGGTGAAAAAGTTCGCCGCACTTGAGGAGCGAATCGCAGGAGCGGTTGGGCGAACGAGGGCCCAAGCCTGGGGCTGCGTTGCGCATGGCGCGCAATGATCTGAGAGTACCCATATGGCAGGGACCCCTGAAGTGATGGCTGGGTGAGGCCGTGTTTTGGTACAGCACTGACTCAGGGATACGGCCTTTCCTGATATCAGTTTGATAGGTGTTTAGTTGTGGGGTCAGGCTTTGTAAAGGTGTTAAACCAAGGTAACAGTACGATGTGCCAATATTCCGACAAGTGGATGTTTTGGTGTCAATATTACGTCGATTTGTTTTTGGCGAAGGGGCCGCAGGCACTCAATACGGGTGCGCCTAAAATGAGCTGAAACCCTTATGCGGCAAGGGCTGGCTGCGTATTTAAAGTGCTGGGACGCCCTCAAATTGCAACGTCAGCGGTTAAGAAAGCCCATCAGAGCATTCCTCTGGCGGTTTTTTTCTTGCTCGAACCACCTGACGACTTACGTGGAAAACCTGTCATGACAACGAATTACGCGATTGCACACCCGCTGCTTCAAGGGATTGCCACTGCTGGCCGATAACCCGATCGGTCGTTGTGAATTTCGTCTCCGGCGACCGGCAAACCTTATTGCGAGATTGTGCGAAATTGCTTGATAGCTGATGGCCTCCCGCTATTATCTGCGCGCCCAAAAAGTCGCCAAGCTGAACTCGCAGCCATTGCCTTTAGGTTGTTCTTCCTTAAATTGCCTGGAAATCTTCGATGCTGTCGTATCACCAAAAAAGCTTTTTGATCGTCGATGATTTCTCGGATTTCCGCAGTTCCGTCAGGTCCATGCTGCGGGAGTTGGGCGTCAAGGACGTCGACACCGCCGATACCGGTGAGCAGGCGCTGCGCATGTGCTCGCAGAAGTCTTACGACTTCATCCTGCAGGATTTCCACCTGGGCGATGGCAAGAAGAACGGTCAGCAGGTACTCGAAGACCTGATGATCGAAAAGCTGATCAGCCATGAAAGTGTGTTTGTCATGGTCACCGCCGAAACCAGCCAGGCCATGGTACTTAGCGCGCTGGAGCATGAGCCCGACGCTTATCTGACCAAACCGTTCAACCGCTCCGGCCTGGCCCAGCGCCTGGAGCGACTGGAACAGCGCAAGACCTTGCTCAAACCGATCCTGCAAGCGCTTGACCGAGGTAAACCGGTTGAAGTGCTCAATGCCTGCATCGCCTTGTGCAAACAAGACATTCGTTATTCGCCGCTGTGCCTGCGTTACCGCGCCGATGCGTTGCGCGACCTGAACCAGAACGAAGCGCTGGAGCGTCTTTACGACAGCATCATTGCGGATCGGCCTTTGCCCTGGGCGTTTGCCGGGTTGGGCCAATTGCTGTTCAAGCGCGGGCAGGTCAGCCAGGCCAAGGGCATTTACGAAAAAGCCTTGAAAGTCTTCCCGATGATGCCGGCCCTCTACGATGGCATGGCCGATGTGCTGGTCGCCGAAGGCGACACCAAAGCGGCGCAGAAAGTGTTGGAGGAAGCAATTCGCCTGTCGCCGCTGGCGGTGCGCCGGCAAGCGTTGCTGGGCAAACTGGCAATGGCCAACGAAGATTTCGACACCGCCTCCAAAGCCTATCGCCAGGCCGTGAACCAAGGGGCGCAGTCACGTTTCAAGGATGCAGAAAGCAACCTCGGCCTGGCCCATGCCTTGATCAGCAAAGGCGCGGAAAAGGGCCTGGACACACGGACCCGCCTGGAAATCAACACGACGCTGAGTGCGGTGGCGAAGGAGAACCCTTCCGACCCGGGCCTGCAGATTCGTGCGCGTCTGATGAAGGCCACCAGCCTGCTGCTCAACGATGCCGAAACCGCCGAGAAGCTCACCGAGCAAGCGATGATGCGCCTCGATGGCATGGAACAGTTCATGAGCGCCGAAGCGGCGCTGCTGGTGGCCAAGCAGTTGCAAATGCTGGGGCAGGCGAGTGCCGGTGCTTCGATGTTGAAAAACTGTGCGGAAATCTACGGCGACGATCCGACCGTGATGAAGGGCATCGCCAAGCTGACCGACGACCCGACCATCCTCAACTCGGGCAACGCCGCCGCCGACCTCAACCGTCAGGGCGTGCGGGTGTACAAGACCGGCAACCTGGTGGAAGCCCGGGAGGTGTTCCGCAAAGCCCTGGCGCTGCAACCGAAGAACATCAGTATTGCCCTGAACATGGCGCAGTCGCTGCTGCATGGCACCGACACCAGCGTCCCGTCGGCCGAGCTGGAAGAGTGCCGGGCCTGCCTGAAAACGGTCGGCCTGATGCCCGATACCGATGCGCGTTATCCGCGCTACCAGAAACTGAAAATCAAGGCGTTCGGCGAATGATCGACAGCGAACCGTCACTCGACTTCTCCACGGTGATTGCCTCCACCGTGCACGACATGAAGAACTCTCTGGCCATGCTGATGCAGGCGCACAGTCAATGGCTGGCACGCTTACCCGATCCTGAGCAGCACACCCCGGAGCAGGGCGTCATCGACTTCGAGTTCGCCCATCTCAATGACATGCTGGTGCAGTTGTTGGGGCTGTACAAACTCGGCGTCAATCAGATGCCATTGCAGCCGGCCTACCATGAGCTGGATGATTTCATTGAGGCGCAACTGGCGGCTCACCAGGACGTGTTCGCCAGCCGCGGCATTATCGCGACCTATGAAGTGGACCCGTTGAGCCCGCTGGGTTTCTTCGATCGAGAGCTGATTGCCTCGGTGCTCGCCAATTGCATCAACAACGCCATTCGTTACGCTCGCCACGCCTTGTTGATCAGCGTCAGCGATGAAGCCGGGCAACTGGTGCTGACCATCAACGACGATGGCGAGGGCTATCCAGCCGAGATGATCGAGCGTCAGGCCGATTACGTGCAGGGCATCAACCACAGCAGTGGCAGTACCGGCCTTGGTTTGTACTTCGCCGGGCGGATTGCTGCCTTGCATCAGCGTGATGGTGTGGGCGGACGCACCGAAATCAGTAATGGCGGGCCATTGGGCGGTGGTGTGTTCAGCCTGTACCTCCCATAAAACGCCGTTTCTGACCTGGAATACTCCCCGTAGGAGCTGGCGAAGCCTGCGATCTTTTGACTTTGTTTTTTAAAGGCAAGATCAAAAGATCGCAGCCTGCGGCAGCTCCTACGGTGCGATTGTGCCTTTTTGTTTGACGCTGCTTGATATTCCGAACGGCCGGAGCCTATTTTGTACGGGTCGCCGTTCGCGGCTCGTACAACAACAAGGATTGCGTCATGACTACCGATGGCCATCGTTCACTCGCTCAGCGATTGACGGGCATTGATGAGATTGAATGTGTCACGCCGGACCTGAACGGCGTACCACGCGGCAAGGTAATGACCGCTGAAGGATTTCTTGAGGGGCGGCGTTTGCAGATGGCGCGGGGAGTGCTGCTGCAATGCATCATGGGCGGCTATCCGCCCGCGCACTTTTACGGCAGCGACGATGGCGACCTGGCGCTGGTGCCTGATCCGGGGCAGATCCACCGCTTGCCCTGGAGTTCGCACCCTCGGGCACTGGCCATATGCGATGCGCAGGAGCTGACCGGCGAGAGCTCGCACCTGTCGACTCGCGGCCAACTCAAGGCGGTGATCGCTCGCTACGCTGCCCTTGGTCTGGCACCCGTTGTGGCGACCGAGCTGGAATTCTTTGTGTTCGCGCCCAACCCTGACCCGACGCAACCCTTCCAGCCGCCAGTGGGCCTGGACGGTCGTCGCGAGGACGGTCATTCGGCATTCAGCATCAGCTCCAATAACGGCTTGCGGCCGTTCTTCACTGAAGTCTACGCAGGCATGGCGGCGCTGGGTTTGCCGCGCGATACCTTCATGCACGAGATGGGCGTCAGCCAGTTCGAGATCAACCTGTTGCATGGCGATCCGCTGTTGCTGGCCGACCAGACCTTGCTGTTCAAGCATCTGCTCAAGGAAGTGGCGCTCAAGCATGGCCTGACCGTGGTCTGCATGGCCAAGCCGTTGGCTCACACGCCGGGCAGTTCGATGCATATCCACCAGAGCGTCGTCGAGATCGACAGCGGGCGTAACGTGTTCAGCGACGAGGCTGGCGAGCCGACCGCGACCTTCCGTCATTTCATCGGTGGCCAACAGGCTGGCCTGGCGGATTTCACCGCGCTGTTTGCGCCGAACGTGAACTCTTATCAGCGCCTGTGCCATCCTTTTGCATCGCCCAATAATGCCTGCTGGTCCCATGACAACCGCGCGGCCGGCCTGCGCATTCCGGCCAGTTCACCGGTCGCTCGTCGGGTCGAAAACCGCCTGCCGGGGGCTGACGCCAACCCGTATCTGGCGATCGCCGCGAGCCTGGCGTCGGGGCTGTATGGCATCGAAAACAAACTGGAACCGAGCGAAGCGGCCCGGGGCGAATTTGTGGTGCCGGATAATCTTGCGTTGCCGTGTACCTTGCATGCCGCTCTTGAACGTCTGAAACGTAGCCAATTGGCGAAGGAACTGTTCGGCAAGGAGTTCATCGAAGGCTACATCGCTTCGAAGACCCTGGAGTTGACCAGCTTCCTCGATGAAATTACTCCCTGGGAACGGCGTGTTCTAGCAGCCCAGGCCTGACGTCCTGTCGCCATCGGGCTATCGTTGTCGATAGCCCGATACTCACTGCAAGGAGCCGCTCGGAACGCCGATGCGCCAAATCCTGAAATCCTTTCGAGGACTTTATTTCGCCTCGCTGATGATGTTGATCGGCTCGGGCCTGTTGAGTACCTACCTTGCCCTGCGCCTGGCGGCCGATAAGGTCGACAGCCTGTGGGTCGGCGCGTTGATGGCGGCCAACTATTTCGGCCTGGTGCTGGGCGGCAAGATCGGCCATCGGCTGATTGCCCGGGTCGGGCATATTCGAGCTTATTCAGCCTGCGCCGGGATCGTCGGTGCGGCGGTGCTGGGCCATGGCCTGGTGGACTGGCTGCCCGCGTGGTTGTTCCTGCGGGTGATCGTTGGCCTGGGCATGATGTGCCAGTACATGGTGATCGAAAGCTGGCTCAACGAGCAGGCAGAAGCCAAGCAGCGTGGCGTGGTGTTCAGCGGCTACATGATCGCCTCGTACCTGGGGCTGGTGCTGGGTCAGCTGATTCTGGTCATGCACCCGGGCCTGGGCCTGGAACTGTTGATGCTGGTCGCGCTGTGCTTCGCCCTGTGTCTGGTGCCGGTGGCCCTGACCCGGCGGATTCACCCGGCGCCATTGCACCCGGCGCCGATGGAACCGCGCTTCTTCATCAAGCGCGTGCCGCAGTCACTGAGCACGGTGTTGGGGGCGGGATTGATCGTCGGTTCGTTCTACGGCCTGGCGCCGCTGTATGCCTCCCAGCAAGGATTGTCCACCGAGCAGGTCGGTCTGTTCATGGGCAGCTGCATTTTTGCGGGCCTGGTGGTGCAGTGGCCGTTGGGGTGGCTGTCGGACCGCTACGATCGGGCGCTGTTGATCCGCAGTTTTGCGTTTAGCCTGGCACTGGCCGCGTTGCCGCTGGCGATCATGCAGCAGGTACCGCTGGAGGTGCTGTTCATCGCCGGGTTCCTCTGTTCGTTGGTGCAGTTCTGCCTGTACCCGCTGGCGGTGGCGTTCTCCAACGACCACGTCGAGGGTGATCGCCGGGTGTCGCTGACGGCCATGTTGCTGGTGACCTACGGTGTCGGCGCGAGTGTCGGACCGCTGGTGGCCGGGGTGCTGATGAAGTTGTTCGGCAGTCACATGCTCTATGCCTTTTTCAGCTTCTTCGCGCTGGTGCTGGTGTGGCGAATCCGTCCGAAAGCGGTGACCAACCTGCATCAGGTGGACGATGCTCCGCTGCATCACGTGGCCATGCCCGACAGCATGTCGAGTTCGCCACTGGTGGCGTGCCTTGACCCGCGTGTCGATGAGCAGGTGGTGCAGGATCAGATGCAGAATCCGGTCAACCCGGAGCCTGATGCCAATCCGGATGCCGGGCCCGAACCTGAACCTGAAACAGTTTCGGATTCAGAAGACCCGGACGCAGGTCGCGAGCAAAGTTTTACCGAAGCGCGGCCTTGATCAAGGCATAAAAAAACGGGCAGTCACCGCAAGGGACTGCCCGTTTTTTATTGGCGGGGCGTATCAGAAATCGTCTTTATCGAAGCGCCGCGCTTCACGCTGAAGCTGATAGACGAACCGCTCGACCTGCCGTTGCACCAAGCCGCTCATGTTGTGAAAACGCACGCCGGCGAAGGTGGTGTTGATCTTTTCTTCAAAGTGCAGGTAACGCAGCTCCACCGGTGCCGTCATGCTGCCGAAGGGCAGGGCGGCGATGAAGCGGTCGTAGACCTGGCCCAATTGCAGCTTGGCGGTGATGTCGCCTTCGAAGCGCAATTTGCAGCCGGTGGCGGAGATGTCCAGCAGTTTGCCGGCGATGGGCGACTTGAGTTTCTCACCCCCCAGCTCGACATTGACCAGTTGTGCCAGCTTCAACGCCGCGCGGAAAGCATTGCGGCGCTGGTGGTAAACCACCTCATCGGGCAGCGTGCCACGGTAGCAGCGGCCATCACCGGATTCGTCGATGGTCAGCGGGCCATTGCTTTCCCACGCGATGCGCACGCCATCGTGGAAGCCTTCGACCTTGAACGGTTCACCGGCCAGCAGAAAGCGTTCGCCGTCGCGCGGGATCATTTCGTCCAGGGCGATCATCTTGCTGTCACGGTCGACGTCCACCAGATAACTCTGGAAGCGCTGGCTGCGCTCGTGGAACGTGATGATCAGCGGGTCATGGCTGTCTTGCAGCTGACGCAGGTTGCCGGAGATTTCCAGGGGCGTGGTGAGCACCTTGGGGGGCTGCGGAGCATCTTCCGCGCTTAAGGCATTGGACACGGGGTATCAATCTCCAGACAAATATGACTACTAGCCAGCATTCTGCCAGCATGTTTCGCGTCTTGATAGGGCGTGCTCATCGAAAGGCTCAAGCCTGACTGAGCTGGCGTGGCTTGGCGAGCTTGGAGGTTGATCCGCGGGCATCGTAGAGCGCTGGCGGCTCGCCGCCGGTGAGGATTTTCAGCTGGTTGGCCGTGGCGGCCTGCTGCACCAGAATCGACTGGCCATTGTTGGCATTGGCGGCCTGGCACTGGGCCAGGAGGTCGGTCAGCACGTCGCTCTGTTCCAGCAACCGTTCGCCAATGCTCGACTGGCTGGCGAGCTGCTCCAGGCCTTGGCGGTTGGTTGGCAGGTTGAGGCTGGCGAGGATTTCACTGCGCTTGCGGCCATGCTGTTCGAGCAGAATGATCAATGCCTGTTTATGCGCCAGAATTTCTTCGAGCAGTGGCATGTCACGACCGTGCAAGGCGAGGGACTCGGTTTGCAGTAGCTCCAGCAGTTGTTGCGCCGGGGCAAAGTCATCGATGATCAGTTGCAGTAAATGAGTGTCGTGCATGGCTGGCCTTGGGTTTTAAGCGTCCAAAAGCCTGGCGCGGGCCGTGGCCTAGCGCTGGGCTTCGAAGTTGAGCAGTTTGCTGGCTACACGGTTGCTGTCGACTTTATAGCTGCCATCGGYAATCGCTGCTTTCAACTCGGCCACGCGGGCGTTGTCGACGGCAGGCTGATCGCGCAGCTTGTCAGTGACCTTCTGCAACTGTTGAGCCTCATTGCTGAGGTGTACCGATTCCCCGCTTTTGGTGGTACTGGCCTGTTCGGCCGGGGTATTCAGCGGCGCGGATTGGCCGGCTTCGGCGGTTTCCTTGGCGGTGCTGGTACGCGTACTGCCCGTAAGTGACGAGGAGCTGTTTAAACGACTGAAATCGATGACCATGACAAAAAACCTCTGGATATTTGGACGCTTGCCATGTTTTCGGCGATTCCCCGAAAAACTTTAGGCCCATTTATCAATGAGCTCGCATGCGCCAGCGCATGCCCTGCATGCGGCACAGTTTAGGCAACCGCCAGGCGGTGCGCCATCACTTCACAAACACAGAGCCCTTACATGGCCACTTCCACCTGGCCGGGCGCGGTGACTTGCGCCTTGATGACCCGCTGGGAGTTAAGGTTCTTCACGCGAATCTGTTCGCTCAGGCCGCCGTTGGACAGCGCTTCACCCGGCATGCGCACACTGAGCGTACCACTGCGGGCGGTAATCACCACCTGGTCGCCCTTGCGAACCACTTCCGCCTGTTCGAGATGCACCAGCGTAATGATCTGATCGGCGACCATTGGTCGGGTAAGTTTTTGCCCGATCGCCTGATCGACGGAAGTCAGAAACCCCTGATTTATCAGGCTGATATCACGCTCGCGCAGGGTTACATCCTGAGGTTCGATAATCCCTGTGCGCTTGAGCGGACGAGTGGTCGTCACGATGTCGCGAAACAGCTTCACTTGAGCGGGCACG
This sequence comes from Pseudomonas sp. P1_A1, assembly GCF_056406935.1. Classification (NCBI taxonomy): domain Bacteria; kingdom Pseudomonadati; phylum Pseudomonadota; class Gammaproteobacteria; order Pseudomonadales; family Pseudomonadaceae; genus Pseudomonas; species Pseudomonas sp. P1_A1. Next base: position 15,724 of record NZ_JBFTZE010000030.1, read on the forward strand.
AAGACCGTCCAGGGCGAGGCGCCCTCGCAGCGAACCTTGACCGTGACCCGTCCCAGAGGCCTTGCCGGGCTCTCGAGGGTGGCTGTCAATTCCTTGTCGCACATAGGCATGCGCAGGCGCGGATCGAGCTGGTTGACCTGGATTTCGTAGCGACCTTGCGTTTGACTGGTGGCCAGATAGTCCTCTACGGTGAATTCAAGAAAGCCCTGGGTGACGCCGATAAGCATGTCAGGCAAGGTAACCGTATCAGCAAGGGCAGGGCTGCCAGCGTTGAACAGGCAAGCGGCCGACATCGCGCAGAGCAATCTGCGGCAGGTTGATGTCAGGTGTCGGAAAAATGTCGGTTCTGTGTTCATAAGAGTTAAAAAGCAAGCGCCGTGCCGTTTCGTGATGAATGTGCGTCGCAACACACTTAGCGTTGGTGTAGGAGTCTGGGCATGGCTGGTGTAATGGATTCGGTGAACCAGCGCACGCAACTGGTAGGGCAGAATCGCCTTGAGCTGTTGTTGTTCCGTCTCGACGGCCAGCAGCTGTATGGGATCAACGTGTTCAAGGTTCGCGAGGTGCTGCAATGCCCCAAGCTGACCCTGATGCCCAAGTCCAGTCCTGTCGTGTGCGGTGTGGCGAATATTCGGGGGGCAACCATTCCGATCCTGGATCTGGCGATGGCGACCGGTGCCGGTCGGTTGCTGGACCAGAGCAATCCCTTCGTGATCATCACGGAGTACAACACCAAGACCCAGGGTTTCCTGGTTCGGTCGGTGGAGCGCATCGTCAACATGAACTGGGAGGAGATTCATCCGCCACCCAAGGGCACGGGGCGCGATCACTACCTGACGGCTGTGACTCGGGTCGACAACCAGTTAGTCGAAATCATCGACGTCGAGAAGGTGCTGGCGGAAGTGGCGCCGACACCGGAAGCGATTTCGATCGGCGTGGTCGATGTTGAAACCCAGCACAAGGCGCTCTCGTTGCGCGTATTGACGGTCGACGACTCGTCGGTGGCGCGCAAGCAGGTGACCCGTTGCCTGCAAACGATCGGTGTCGAAGTGGTGGCGTTGAACGACGGCCGGCAAGCGCTGGATTACCTGCGCAAGCTGGTTGACGAGGGCAAGAAGCCGGAAGAAGAGTTCCTGATGATGATCTCCGACATCGAGATGCCGGAGATGGACGGGTACACCCTGACGGCCGAGATCCGCGCCGATCCGCGCATGCAAAAGCTCCATATCATCCTGCATACTTCGTTGTCGGGTGTGTTCAATCAGGCGATGGTCAAGAAGGTCGGTGCCGATGACTTCCTGGCCAAGTTCCGTCCTGATGACCTGGCATCCCGGGTAGTCGACCGGATCAAAGCAGCAGATAACAGCTAGAGGCCTTCTGCCCCTGGCGGTCAACACGATTTAAGAGGYGGTATCTTTGTCTACGGGTAATTTGGATTTCGAACAGTTCCGGGTATTCCTGGAAAAAGCCTGTGGCATTTTGCTCGGTGAAAACAAGCAATATCTGGTCTCGAGCCGTCTCAACAAACTGATGGAACAGCAGGGCATCAAATCGTTGGGTGAGCTGGTTCAGCGCATCCAGACCCAGCCGCGCAGCGGTTTGCGCGAGATGGTGGTGGATGCCATGACCACCAACGAAACCCTGTGGTTTCGTGACACCTATCCGTTTGAAGTCTTGAAGAACAAGGTATTGCCTGAAGCGATCAAGGCCTGCCCCGGTCAGCGCCTGCGGATCTGGTCGGCGGCGTGTTCGTCGGGTCAGGAACCGTATTCGCTGTCGATGTCCATCGATGAATTCGAACGGGTCAATATGGGCCAATTGAAGATGGGCGTGCAGATCGTTGCCACCGACCTGTCCGGCACCATGCTGACCAATTGCAAAACCGGCGAGTACGACAGCCTGGCCATCGGTCGCGGTCTGTCGCCCGAGCGCCTTCAGCGTTACTTCGACCCCAAGGGGCCGGGGCGCTGGGCCGTCAAGGCACCGATCAAGAGTCGGGTGGAGTTTCGCTCGTTCAACCTGCTGGACAGCTACGCAAGCCTGGGCAAGTTCGACATCGTGTTCTGCCGCAACGTGCTGATCTACTTCTCCGCCGAGGTGAAGAAAGACATCCTGTTGCGCATTCACAGCACGCTCAAGCCGGGCGGTTATCTGTTCCTTGGCGCGTCCGAAGCGCTGAACGGTTTGCCGGACCATTACCAGATGGTCCAGTGCAGCCCGGGGATCATTTACCAGGCGAAGTGATTCGTTGACGGCATAAAAAACGGGAGTCCATTGGGGCTCCCGTTTTTTTATGCCTGTGACACCACGCTCCCACAGGGTCAAGTGGTGTTCTTTGGATGGTGAGAAGCGGCAGAAAAGCGGCAGGCGGCGGAAATCGGTTGCCGCTTTTCTGGCATTGCCGCCTCGCGACTGCCCGCAAAGCCCCGGTTTACGGGCTTTTTTGAATTGGCACGCCGCTTGCTATGTTCACGTTACGAAAAATCAGGTCACCCGAAGGTTTCCCGACATGAGCATCAGCTTCGATAAAGCGCTCGGTATCCATGAACAAGCCCTGGGCTTCCGCGCTCAGCGTGCCGAAGTCCTGGCCAACAACATCGCCAACGCCGACACCCCGAACTACAAGGCTCGGGATCTGGACTTCTCGAAAGTGCTTGCCGAGCAGAACGAGAAAACCAAAAACGGCAAGTTCGCCTTGAGCATGACCAACAGCCGTCACATCGAAGCTGAAGGGCTGGGCAATGGCGATGAGTCGCTGATGTATCGCACGCCGATGCAACCGTCGATCGACCAGAACACCGTGGACGCCCAACTGGAACAGTCGAATTACGCGGAAAACGCGGTCAACTTCCAGGCCAGCTTCACCCTGCTCAACAGTAAATTCAAAGGGCTGGTGTCAGCCCTGCGCGGAGAGTAATCCATGTCTCTATCCAGTGTTTTCAACATTGCCGGTAGCGGCATGAGTGCCCAGACCACTCGCTTGAACACCGTGGCCTCGAACATCGCCAACGCCGAGACCGTTTCGTCGAGCATCGACCAGACCTATCGCGCCCGTCATCCGGTGTTCGCCACCATGTTCCAGGGCGGCCAGAGCGGCGGCAGCGATTCGCTGTTCCAGAACCAGGACGCGGCCGGTCAAGGCGTGCAAGTGCTGGGTGTGGTCGAAGACCAGAGCAACCTTGAAGCGCGCTACGAGCCGAATCATCCGGCTGCCGATGCCAAGGGCTACGTCTACTACCCGAACGTCAACGTCGTCGAAGAAATGGCCGACATGATTTCCGCAAGCCGTTCGTTCCAGACCAACGCAGAAATGATGAACACCGCCAAAACCATGATGCAGAAGGTCCTGACCCTCGGTCAGTGATAAGGGGCGACTTTCGATGAGTGTTACCGATACCACCAGCGGCGTAAGCATCAAGGATGTCCTGGCCAACTCTTCGGTCAAGACCACGACCACCAGTGATGGTCTTTCCGCGGCGACCAGCAGTGCCACCGGCAGCAAGGCATTGGGCAAGGATGCGTTCCTGCAACTGCTGGTCACCCAGCTGAAAAACCAGAACCCGCTCGATCCTCAGGACAACAGCGCGTTCGTAGCCCAGTTGGCGCAGTTCAGTAGCCTGGAAGGCATCACCACGCTGAACGACACCGTCAGCGGTATTGCCGGCAACTACAACTCGTCGCAAGCCTTGCAGGCTTCTTCGCTGGTGGGCCGTTCGGTCATCGCGCAGACCGACAAAGCCGTGGTCGACACCTCCAAGAGCCTCAACGGTACCGTCGTGGTGCCGACATCGGTTTCTGCAGCCACCGTCAAGATCACCAACTCGGCAGGCACGGTCATCCGCACCCTCGACCTGGGCAGTCAAAGCGCCGGCAATGCCAGCTTCATTTGGGACGGCAAGGACAGTTCGGGCGCGGTGGCACCGGCGGGTACTTACACCTTCGGCGCAACGAGCACCATCGACGGCACGAACACCTCACTGATTACTTACCTGCCGGCAACGGTCAACAGCGTGACCATCAGCCAGACCGGCGGTGAGTTGATGTTGAACCTGGCAGGTCTGGGCAGCGTTGCCCTGTCCAAAGTGCAAACCATTGGTCTATAGAGCCGACTAACACGGCACAAAGGAGTGGAATATGTCTTTCAATATCGGCCTTAGCGGTCTCTATGCAGCCAACAAACAACTGGACGTGACCGGCAACAACATCGCCAACGTCGCGACCACCGGTTTCAAATCGTCCCGTGCAGAATTCGAAGACGTGTACTCGGCCACTCGCCTGGGTACCGGCAGCAAGACCATCGGTAACGGCGTGCGCCTGGCCAACGTTTCCCAGCAGTTCAGCCAGGGTGATGTGAACAACACCGGCAACGTGCTGGACATGGGCATTCAGGGCAACGGCTTCTTCATCCTCAGCGACAACGGTTCCCTGAGCTACACCCGTGCCGGTGCGTTCAAGACCGACGCTCAAAACTTTGTGGTCGATAACAACGGCAACCGACTGCAGGGTTATGGCGTCGACTCCAATGGCAAGATCATCAACGGTGTGTTGACTGACTTGAAGATTGATACGTCGAGCCTGAAGCCGAATCCGACTACCAAGGTTGATCAGACGATGAACCTGAACTCGGCGGAAACCACGCCGACCGTGGCCCCGTTCAGCCCGACCGATACCAACAGCTATAACAAGACCATCTCCACCAAGGTCTACGACAGCCAGGGTAACGAGCACACCATGGACCAGTACTACGTGAAAACGGGTACCAACGCCTGGCGTGTCTATACCTACATGGACGGTCGCTCCCCGGCCAACCCTGCAACCACGCCTCCAGTGGCGATCACTGCTGACATCACTTTCAACTCCGACGGTAGCATCAACACGCTGACGGCGGGTGCCGGCTGGACCCAGACTGGTAACACGTTGACCATGACTGGTTGGGTGCCAGGTGCCATTACCAACGCCGCAACGATTCCTGTGACCTGGGGCCCGAACGGTTCCGTCGCTGCCACTGGCGGTATCGCGTTCAACATGGCGCTGACCACCTCTTACAACTCGCCTACCGCCCGTACCGCCCAGTACCAGGACGGCTACGCCACCGGCCAGATATCCAGCCTGACCATCGACGCCAGCGGCGTCATGACCGCCAACTTCAGCAACCAGCAAACCAAGGCCATCGGCCAGGTTGCGGTGGCCAGCTTCGCCAACGAGCAAGGCCTGCAGCCAATTGGCGGTACGCGCTGGAAAGAAACCTTCGCTTCCGGCGTTGCCGGTGTCGATGCGCCGAAGACCGGTACCCTGGGTTCAGTCGTGTCCAACTCGCTGGAAGAGTCCAACGTCAACCTGACCAACGAACTGGTTGATTTGATCAAGGCGCAGAGCAACTACCAGGCGAACGCGAAGACCATCTCCACCCAGAGCACCATCATGCAGACCATCATTCAGATGACCTGATGCTGTATAGCGCTGCATAAAGAACCCCTCTCACGAGGGGTTTTTTTTGTCTTGCAGAATCAAGATCAAGAGATCGCAGCCTCGTTTCACTCGACAGCTCCTACAGGAAATCGCGCGCCCCTTGTAGGAGCTGTCGAGTGAAACGAGGCTGCGATCTTCTGACCTTAAAAGCAGGCAAAAGAAAACCCCCGACCAGCCAGTGGCTCATCGGGGGTTTCAGGTAAACGCCTTTCAGCGCCTACCAGCTCAGCTTATTGGCAAGCTTCGCAATCCGGCTCGTCGATGGCACAAGCCTTCGGCACTGGCGCAGGACCGGCTGGCGCTGCCAGGACCGAGTCGTCACCGTGGTTGCCGCCGCTGGAAACAGCGTTCAGCTTGCCGGTGTTGATGGTCGACTTCTCGGTGCTGGTCGCGGCCAGGGCACGGAGGTAGTAGGTGGTTTTCAGACCACGGTACCAGGCCATGCGGTAGGTCACGTCCAGCTTCTTGCCCGAAGCGCCGGCGATGTACAGGTTCAGCGACTGAGCCTGGTCGATCCACTTCTGACGACGKCTGGCGGCGTCGACGATCCACTTGGTGTCCACTTCGAAGGCAGTCGCGTAGAGCTCTTTGAGTTCTTGCGGGATGCGCTCGATCTGCTGCACCGAACCGTCGTAGTACTTCAGGTCGTTGATCATGACCGAGTCCCACAGACCGCGAGCCTTCAGGTCGCGAACCAGGTACGGGTTGATCACGGTGAATTCGCCCGACAGGTTCGATTTCACATAGAGGTTCTGGTAGGTCGGTTCGATCGACTGCGACACGCCGGTGATGTTGGCGATGGTTGCGGTCGGTGCGATGGCCATGATGTTGGAGTTACGAATGCCTTTCTGTACACGGGCGCGAACCGGTGCCCAGTCCAGGGTTTCGTTCAGGTCAACGTCGATGTACTTCTGGCCACGCTGCTCGATCAGGATCTGTTGCGAATCCAGCGGCAGGATGCCTTTGGACCACAGCGAACCCTGGAACGTCTCGTACGCGCCGCGCTCGTCGGCCAGGTCGCAGGACGCCTGGATGGCGTAGTAGCTGACCGCTTCCATCGACTTGTCGGCGAATTCGACGGCAGCGTCGGAACCGTAAGGGATGTGCTGCAGGTACAGAGCGTCCTGGAAGCCCATGATGCCCAGACCGACCGGACGGTGCTTGAAGTTGGAGTTCTTCGCTTGCGGCACCGAGTAGTAGTTGATGTCGATCACGTTATCGAGCATGCGCACGGCGGTGTTCACGGTGCGTTGCAGCTTGGCGGTGTCCAGCTTGCCGTCGACGATGTGGTTCGGCAGGTTGATCGAGCCCAGGTTGCAAACGGCGATCTCGTCCTTGTTGGTGTTCAAGGTGATCTCGGTGCACAGGTTCGAGCTGTGGACCACGCCCACGTGCTGCTGCGGGCTGCGCAGGTTGCACGGGTCTTTGAAGGTCAGCCATGGGTGGCCGGTTTCAAACAGCATGGACAGCATTTTGCGCCACAGGTCTTTGGCCTGGATGGTCTTGAACAGCTTGACCTTGCCCGGGTACTCGGTCAGGGCTTCGTAGTACTCGTAACGCTCTTCGAAGGCCTTGCCGGTCAGGTCGTGCAGGTCCGGTACTTCGGACGGCGAGAACAGGGTCCACTTGCCGTCATCGAAGACACGCTTCATGAACAGGTCAGGGATCCAGTTGGCGGTGTTCATGTCGTGGGTACGACGACGGTCATCACCGGTGTTCTTGCGCAGCTCGATGAACTCTTCGATGTCCATGTGCCAGGTTTCCAGGTAGGCACAGACAGCGCCTTTGCGCTTGCCACCCTGGTTAACGGCGACGGCGGTGTCGTTCACCACTTTCAGGAACGGCACGACGCCCTGGGATTTGCCGTTGGTGCCCTTGATGTACGAACCCAGCGCCCGAACCGGGGTCCAGTCGTTGCCCAGGCCGCCGGCGAATTTCGACAGCATGGCGTTGTCGTGGATCGCGTGGTAGATGCCCGACAGGTCATCCGGCACGGTGGTCAGGTAGCAGCTCGACAGCTGTGGACGCAGGGTACCGGCGTTGAACAGGGTCGGCGTCGAGGACATGTAGTCGAAGGACGACAACAGGTTGTAGAACTCGATCGCACGGTCTTCTTTCTGCTTCTCTTCGATCGCCAGGCCCATGGCCACGCGCATGAAGAAAATCTGTGGCAGTTCGAAGCGGATACCGTCCTTGTGGATGAAGTAACGGTCGTACAGGGTTTGCAGGCCCAGGTACGTGAACTGCTGATCGCGCTCGTGGTTGATTGCCTTGCCGAGTTTTTCCAGGTCGAAGGACGCCAGAACCGGGTTCAGCAATTCGAATTCGATACCTTTGGCGATGTACGCAGGCAGTGCCTTGGCATACAGGTCGACCATTTCGTGGTGGGTCGCGCTGTCGGCGACACCGAGGAAGCCCAGGCCTTCGGCACGCAGGGTGTCCATCAGCAGGCGGGCGGTCACGAACGAGTAGTTCGGCTCACGCTCGACCAGCGTACGGGCGGTCATCACCAGAGCGGTGTTGACGTCGGTCAGGGCCACGCCGTCGTACAGGTTTTTCAGGGTTTCGCGCTGGATCAGCTCGCCGTCGACTTCTTCCAGGCCTTCGCACGCTTCGGTGACGATGGTGTTCAGGCGACCCATGTCCAGAGGGGCGAGGCTGCCATCGGCGCGGGTGATGCGGATCGATGGGTGAGCGTTGACGGCTTCTTCGGCAGGGGAGTGCGCTGCGCGCTCTTTGGCGCGGGAATCACGGTAGATCACATAGTCGCGGGCGACTTTCTGCTCGCCGGCACGCATCAGGGCCAGTTCGACCTGGTCCTGGATTTCTTCGATGTGGATGGTGCCGCCCGAAGGCATGCGACGCTTGAAGGTCGCGGTGACTTGTTCGGTCAGGCGGGCAACGGTGTCGTGGATTCGCGACGAAGCGGCAGCGGTGCCGCCCTCAACTGCGAGAAACGCTTTGGTGATGGCGACGGTGATCTTGTCATCGGTGTAAGGGACGACAGTGCCGTTACGCTTGATCACGCGCAGTTGGCCAGGCGCGGTGGCGGACAGATCCGAATTCGAATCGGCGGCCTGCGGCAAGGTGCCTTGCGGGTTCTCGCGAGTTGTGTCGGTTTGCATGGGGGGTTGTCTCCACATTCTCTATGTTTGTTTGGGCACCATCACGGTGCCCACCGTTCTGTCCTGAAGCACTACAACCGGCGAGGGCCGGGCATACCAACTTCGGGACAGATCAGGAAGGGGGCTATTGGGCGCCGCTTCCATGCCGAAGTCTTTGGTGTCACGCCTTGGGCCTGAAACCGAATTCCGTTTTGAGCGGCAGTAAATGACTGCAACACCCGTACCGTTATCGCCGTTTCGGGCTTAAAAACAGTAGCCATCCGCACACGCGGTTTGGTCTTTCGAAAATACGTTTGGTTCAACCGGAAAGAGGCAATAAAAGCGCTTGAAATCGGTGTCCGGTTTGTGTTTGGTTTTTGGCGTAAAACCCTACATGTAGGGTTTTTTTTGCGTCGAGGTACAAGATAATGCGTTTTGGAGGGTGTTGCAACGTACTACCTGTGGATAAACCTGTGCGTAAATTGTGTGTGAAAGAGGGAACAGGCGTGTAGGCCGCGACCTAGCTGGAGCCGACCATTTTTCACTGATTTTCAGCGACAGAAAACAGTCATCCGGATTTTTAAGGGCGCGAACCCTATCACAAAAAACCGTTGTGTCCGAACGCATTTACCGGCTTGTGTTCCAGACGTGTGGCGTTTATACAATCGGCCAATGCAGATGCATTCTTATCCTCCCCAATCATTACAAAAAGACGGGTGGATCCTTCCTTAAGCAGTGGTGTTGGCAAGCAGAGGTCATCGTGGAGCAAGAAGCCTGGCAGGTATTGATTGTCGAGGACGACCAGCGTCTGGCCGAATTGACCCGCGATTACCTGGAAGCCAATGGCCTGCGAGTATCGATCGAGGGTAATGGCGCCCTGGCCGCAGCACGCATCATCAGGGAGAAACCGGACCTGGTGATTCTCGACCTGATGCTCCCCGGCGAAGACGGCTTGAGCATTTGCCGCAAGATTCGCGACCGTTATGACGGGCCGATCCTGATGCTCACCGCGCGCACCGATGACACTGATCAGATTCTTGGCCTGGACCTGGGCGCCGACGACTACGTCTGCAAACCGGTGCGTCCACGTTTATTGCTCGCGCGTATTCAAGCCCTGCTGCGCCGCAGCGAAGCCCCGGAGGTGGCCCCGGAAAAACTCCGGCGCCTGCAGTTCGGCCCGCTAGTGGTGGACAGCGCATTGCGCGAAGCCTGGCTGCATGACAAAGGCATTGAATTGACCAGCGCCGAGTTCGATTTGCTCTGGCTGCTGGTGGCCAATGCCGGGCGTATTCTGTCCCGCGAAGAAATATTCACCGCGCTGCGCGGTATCGGTTATGACGGCCAGGACCGCTCCATCGACGTGCGCATCTCGCGCATCCGCCCCAAGATCGGCGATGACCCGGACCATCCGCGGCTGATCAAGACCGTCCGCAGCAAAGGCTATTTGTTCGTGCCGGAAGCCTGCACCCTGTGAACTCGATCTTCCTGCGTATCTATGGCGGCATGTGCGCGGCGCTGATTCTGGTGGCCGTGCTCGGTGTACTGGCCTTGCACCTGCTTAACCAGGTGCGCAGCGAGCAGTACCGCGAGCGCCTGGCCCACGGCACGTTCTCGCTGATGGCCGATAACCTGCAACCGATGAACGAAACCGAGCGCCACCGGGCGTTGCTGGTGTGGGAGCGCTTGCTCGGGATTCCGCTGGCGCTGAAGACGCTCCCCCAGACCGACCTCGACCTGACCCAGCGCACCCGCGTGTTGCACGGCCAGGCCCTGGTGGAGCAGACCGGTCCGCATGCGGCGAAGGTTTATCGCCTGGTCAGCGAAAAGGAGCAGTTGGTGCTCACCGGTGAAGTCCAGCAGATCAGCGAGCAACTGGCGCGGGCGACCATCTACCTGCTGGCCGATGAACTGGTGCGCTACCCGGTGGCCGAGCAGCCCAAGCGTTTGGAGCAGTTAAAGGAAGCTAAGGGTTTCGGCTTCGATCTGCGGCTGGTGACGGTTGATGAGGCCGACATGGACGAAGACCAGAGCCGCCGCGTGTCAGAAGGCGACACGGTGATGGCGTTGGGCAAGGGCGGCGATTCGATCCGGGTGTTTGCCGGCATGGTCGGTACGCCGTGGGTGTTGGAAATCGGCCCGCTGTATCAGATGAATCCTTACCCGCCCGAGTGGCTGGTGCTGATCGCGGCCCTTGGCCTGAGCCTGATCGGTTTGATTGTCTATCTGTTGGTGCGCCAGCTGGAGCGTCGTTTGCGCGGTCTCGAAGCCGCCGCCACACGCATTGCCAAGGGCAGCCTGGAAACCCGCGTACCGACACGCGGCGCCGACTCGGTGGGGCGGCTGGCCTCGGCGTTCAACGGCATGGCCGAGCACTTGCAGCAATTGTTGGCGATTCAGCGAGAACTGGTGCGTGCCGTGTCCCATGAATTGCGCACACCGGTGGCGCGCCTGCGTTTTGGCCTGGAGATGATCGGCTCGGCCAGCACGCCTGAGGCGCTGGAGAAATACCGCGAAGGGATGGACCACGACATCGAAGACCTCGATCGACTGGTCGATGAGATGCTCACTTATGCGCGGCTGGAGCAGGGCTCGCCGGCGCTGAATTTCCAGCGGATCGATCTGGATGCGTTGGTCAATCAGGTCATCGAAGAGCTGGCGCCGTTGCGCGCCGAGGTCACGGTGCAGCGCGGCTTGTGCCTGTCGGCCGCCGATTGCGACGGCGCCTGGGTCGAAGCCGAGCCGCGCTACTTGCACCGGGCGTTGCAGAACCTGGTGAGCAACGCCATGCGCCATGCCCATTCACGGGTGACCGTCAGCTATCAGGTGGGTCAGCAGCGCTGTCGGGTGGATGTCGAGGATGACGGGCCGGGCGTGCCGGAAACCGCGTGGGAGAAAATCTTCACCCCGTTCCTGCGCCTCGACGACAGCCGCACCCGCGCTTCGGGCGGGCATGGGCTGGGATTGTCGATCGTGCGGCGGATCATCCATTGGCACGACGGGCGAGCGCTGATCAGCAAGAGCAAAAGCCTGGGCGGGGCGTGTTTCAGTTTGAGCTGGCCGAGGAATCAGGAGCGGCGTTGAGGTTGGGCACGTGACAGGGGGCTTCAGGCCTTGATACTGACCAGACTCAACAACTGCCCATCCATCACCGCAAACTGCGCGTCCAGTTCGGTGCCGCTATGCCATTCACTGGACAGGTCGGTCAGCAACCGCAACCGTACTTCACCGCCCTCGCTCCACTCCAGCACTTCGGCGTGTTCGAAATAGAAGCGCTTTTGGACGATCGGGTAGAGCGCCTTGAACAGGCTTTCCTTCACCGAAAACGTCAGCGTCACCACCATCGCCAACTGATCGCGAGCCCCGGCGGCCATGCGCTGCAACTCAGGCCCGGTGAGAATCTCTCCGGCCAGGCGTTCGGCCCGTTCTGCGTCGAGCAGGTTTTCCAGGTCCATCCCCAAACCGCGCCAATGGACCTTGTTCGCGACAATCGCCGCGGCCCGGCCGGTGCTGTGGGTGATCGAACCGGTGATATGCGCTGGCCACACCGGTGCGCGGTCTTCACCAATGGCCGGAATGAAGCTCAGCCCTTCCAGCTGTTGCAACGCGGCCCGAGCGCAAATCCGCCCGGCAAGAAACTCGGCCTGACGCTTGGCCACCGAACGCTGGATGCTCGCGGGCGGCTCGATGGCGCTGCGCTGGAAATCATCGCTGGCCAATTGCTTGGTATCGAAGTGAGTGCCCAGCAGGACCGTATCGGGCAGCACAAACGGCAGCGGCCAATGGGCGTCGAGAGGGGTGCAGCAGACGGGTAGGGCGGGGACGGGATTCATGACGGGCATTTTGCCGGGTTGCCTTGAGGCTGGGTAGTCCCAAGGTGATCGTTCCCACGCTCTGCATGGGAATGCATCCGGTGACGCTCTGCGTCACATCCGGGAAGGGACGCGGAGCGTCCCGGGCTGCATTCCCACGGGGACCGTGGGAACGATCACTGTGTCAGCCAAAGATCTTCTTGAAAAACGCCTGCATGTCCGCCCATGACTTCTCATCGGCGGCCTTGTTGTAACCAATGTCCGGCCCGCCATGATCGCCATGGCTCAGACGATCCGCATCAGGGTTGCTGAAACCATGCTTGGCGCCTTCGAGGCTGACGAATTTATAGTCGGCGCCGGCCTTGTCCATTTCCGCCTTGAACGCCGCCACGTTATCCGCCGTGACCATGCTGTCCTGCGCGCCATGCTCCACCAGGATTTTCGCTTTCACACTGCCAGGCACCGCCGGCGTATTGGTCGCCAGTGCACCGTGGAAACTCACCACGCCCGCCAGCGGCAAGCCCTGACGTGCGGCATTCAGCACCACTGCGCCGCCGAAGCAATAGCCGATGGCCGCCAGTTTGGCCGGATCGGTCTGTGGCTGTTTCTTCAGCAAATCGAGCCCGGCCTGAAACCGTGCGCTGGCTGCCGCACTGTCTTTCGACGCTGCTTGCATGAACGCCATGGCGTCCTTGGGGTGTTCGGTGTTCTTGCCGTCGCCATACATGTCGATCGCCAGCGCGCTGTAGCCTAAACCCGCCAGATCGCGGGCGCGACGCTTGGCGTAGTCGTTGAGCCCCCACCATTCATGCACCACCACCACACCCGGACGCGGATCTTTAATGGCGTCGTCGTAGGCGTAATAGCCAATCAGCTTGGTGCCATCGGCACTCTGATAGGGAATTTCCTGAGTCTTGATGGCTGCCTGGCTGAGCCCGCTCACGGCCAGTAAAACAAGGGCGAGAAATACACGCATGGTTAATCTCCTTATTAAAAAACGTCAAAACAGCGTAGTTGATTTGATTCAGCTCAGGTTCAGAGTGCGTTCAGGGGCTGTACAGGGTGAGGTCAGTAACCTTGCCCCGTACCCAAAAAGCACATAGCGCATGAGGAAACGCCCCAATGACTACTTTGAAAAAACTGCTGCTGGCTTTCACCGTGATGGGCGCCAGTGTTGCCGCCCATGCCGACACCACCAATTTCGCCGGCCTGACGTTTGGCCAGACCAGCGACAAGGTTAAAAAGTCCAACGCCCTGAACGACAACCTCAACCACCCGAACGCCGACGGTGTGATCGGCAAGGACAACACCTGGGGTTTGCGTGTGGGTCAGCAAGACAGCCAGGGCCGCTACTACGCCACTTACGACAACGTGTCGGGCTCGCATAATGGCATTAAACTGCGTCAGGAAAACCTGCTGGGCAGCTACGATCTGTTCTACCCGGTGGGTGGCAGCACCAAACTGTTCGGCGGTGCCACGGCCGGTTTGACCAAAATGACCCAGGAATCGCCAGGCTTCAGCCGCGACAGCGACATCGGTTACGCCATTGGCGGCCAGCTCGGCGTGTTGCAGCAAGTTACGCAAAACACCTCGGTCGAGCTGGGTTACCGTTACCTGCGTAGCAACGCCAGCACCGAGATGAGCGAGCGCGGCGGCAGCAAACAGGGTTCGCTGGACTTGACCAGCAGCGCCCAGACGTACCTGTCCGCCAACTACGCTTTCTAAGCAGCGTTTGGTTGCCAGTCAGTTAAGCCTCGGAACCTGTGGACGCAGGCTTAACTGACCTTTGGAGATGTTGATTTGCCCCGGAGAGCCTTATGAAATTGCTGGTTGTCGAAGATGAAGCGCTGTTGCGCCATCACCTGCAAACCCGTTTGACGGACAGCGGCCACGTGGTCGAGGCCGTGGCCAACGCCATCGATGCGTTGCATCAGGCCGAGCAGTTCAACCATGACCTGGCGGTGATCGACCTCGGTCTGCCGGGCATGGGCGGGCTCGACCTGATTCGTCAGCTGCGCTCCCAGGGCAAGACGTTTCCGATCCTGATCCTCACCGCGCGCGGCAACTGGCAAGACAAGGTCGAAGGCCTCGCCGCCGGTGCCGACGACTACGTGGTCAAGCCGTTCCAGTTCGAAGAGCTGGACGCCCGGCTCAATGCCTTGCTGCGTCGCTCCAGCGGTTTCACCCAGTCGACCATCGTCGCCGGTCCCTTGCTGCTGGACCTCAATCGCAAACAGGCGACCCTCGATGACCAGCCGCTGGCGCTGACCGCCTACGAATACCGGATCCTCGAATACTTGATGCGCCATCACCAGCAAGTGGTGGCCAAGGACCGCTTGATGGAGCAACTCTACCCGGATGACGACGAGCGCGATCCGAATGTGATCGAAGTGCTGGTCGGCCGCTTGCGTCGCAAACTCGAAGGCCCGGCCGGGTTCAAGCCGATCGATACCGTGCGTGGCCTCGGCTACCTGTTCAATGAGCGCTGCACTTGATTCGTTCCCTTCGTGTCCGCTTGATGCTCGCCGCCACCACCCTGGCGGTGTTGTTCATGCTGGCGTTGCTGCCGGCGATGCAGGGCGCGTTCAGCCTGGCGTTGCAGGACTCCATCGAGCAGCGCCTGGCGTCGGACGTCACCACGCTGATCTCCGCCGCCCGGGTGGATAACAACCACTTGCAGATGCCGGCGCAGTTGCCCGATGAGCGCTTCAACCTCACCGACAGCCGTTTGCTCGGCTACATCTATGACCGCGAAGGTCACCTGGTCTGGCGTTCGAAGGCTACCCAGGAAGAGAACATCAACTACAAGCCGCGTTACGACGGGCGCGGTAACGAGTTCGCGAGAATTCGCGAGGCCAATGGTGAAGAGTTTTTCGTCTATGACGTCGAGGTCAAGCTGCTCGGCGGCAAAAGCGCGGCGTTCAGCATCGTCGCGCTGCAACCGGTGCGCGAATACGAAGTCACCCTCGAAGGCCTGCGGGAAAACCTCTATCTGGGCTTCGGTGCCGCGTTGCTGGTGTTACTCGTCTTGCTCTGGGTCGGCCTGACCTGGGGCTTGCAGGCGTTGAGCCGGCTGAGCCAGGAGCTGGACCAGATCGAAAGCGGCACCCGCGAAAGCCTTAGCGAACAACACCCGCGCGAACTGCTGCGCCTGACCGGCTCGCTCAACCGTTTGCTGCACAGCGAGCGTGAACAGCGCAGCCGTTACCGCGACTCCCTCGACGACCTGGCCCACAGCCTGAAAACTCCGCTGGCGGTGTTGCAAGGGGTCAGCGAAGACATGGCGCAAAAGCCGCAAGAGCGCGATCAGGCCTGGGTGCTGCAAACCCAGATCGAACGCATGAGCCAGCAGATCAGCTATCAACTGCAACGGGCCAGCCTGCGCAAAAGCGGCCTGGTGCGCCATCAGGTACGTCTGCGCCCGGTGCTGCAAAGTCTCTGCGACACCCTGGACAAGGTCTACCGCGACAAACGCGTGCGGGTCGCTTTCGATCTGCCGGATCAGTGCTACGTGCCGATTGAGCAGGGCGCCTTGCTGGAAATGATGGGCAACCTGCTGGAAAACGCCTATCGCCTGTGCCTCGGCGAAGTGCGCATCAGCGTGCGTGAAACCCTCAGTGGCATTGAGCTTTGCATTGAAGACGATGGCCCCGGTGTACCGCCGGACCAACGCGCGCGAATTCTCGAACGCGGCGAGCGCCTGGATCGCCAGCATCCGGGGCAGGGGATTGGTTTGGCGGTGGTCAAGGACATCATCGAAAGCTACAGCGCCAAGCTGACGCTGGGGGATTCGCCGATGGGCGGGGCGGCGTTCCGGATTCATTTTTCGGTGGTTTGAGAACGGCGGTGTGACCGAAAAGATCGCAGCCTTCGGCAGCGCCCACAGGTGCGTAGGAGCTGCCGAAGGCTGCGATCTTTTGATCTTAAACGGCGATGTTTAATAGACATCTCCAGAAACTCACCCAGCCTACACATCCTTGCGCCGCTGCCTACGACTACGCCAGAATCCGCCGGCTAGTGCGCCTTGAGGCCGGGCTATATCGTTTCCCTGTCGCTGAAAAACAGCGATCGGGTCTCGCAGCCCGTGTATCTCTAGACGCACAACATCCTCCGTTCATGTTATGGCGGCTGTACGTGGGAGACCTTCGGGTCTGCCGGTTCTAGAGTCCCGGTCTGCGACCCGCGTATAGCTGCCACCTTCTTTCGTCTCGCAGCGAACAGTGGCGGCTCCATGACTCTAGGAGGCTTTATCTATGTTCAAACCAACACCCAATCCACCGGCACCCGACGACGTTTCCCCCTACGAATCCCCTGATTCCAAAAAACTCCACGAAGCCGCCGACCGCGCCCTCGACCACTACCTCAAACCGCCCACCCCCAAAGACACCAAGCGCAAACCCAGCACCATTTACCATGTCGGTGCGAAGGTCGATAACGAAACCCTGCTGGTCAACGCCTGCGAATCCCTGGCGTCAGCGAGCGTGATGCTCAGTGAGTTCGCCGGGTTGATGGACATGCCACATCGCAACATGATGTTGGGGATTCAATCGGTGGTCATGCTGGGTGAGTTGGCCGTGAATCGAGTGCTGGATAATCTCGATCCACAAGGCTAGCCAGCAAAAGCAAAAGCAAAATCAAAAGATCGTCCGAACGCGGCCCGAGCCTGCGGCAGCTCCTACAGGAGATTGTGTTCCACCGCGATGTGGCGGCGAACACCGAACCCGTAGGAGCTGCCGCAGGCTCGGGCCGCGTTCGGACGATCCTTTGATCTTAAAGCTCCTGGGCGCGATAGGCCCCCGGCGTCAACCCGGTCCACTTCTTGAACGCCCGGTGAAACGCCGAAGGCTCTGAAAACCCCAACTGTTCGGCAATCTGTTGCAACGACAGGTCCGCCCGCCCCAGGTGATAAATCGCGATGTCCCGGCGCAACTGATCCTTCAATTCCTGAAAACTCGTGCCTTCCTCACGCAAATGCCGACGCAAGGTTTGCGGGCTGATGTGCAGGTGTGCCGCCACCGCTTCCAGGTCCGGCCAGCGTGCGCTGTCGCGGCTGAGCAAGCGCCGCAACTGGCTGCTCAGGCTGTCGCCTTCGTCGGGGCGTGACAGCAGGTCGGCGGGGGAGCGTTCGAGAAAGTGCTTGAGGGTTCGTTCGTCCTGCAACAGCGGCATGTTCAGGTAGCGGCTGTGGAACAGCAGGCTACTCTGAGTAGTATCGAACGTTAGCGGGCAGGAAAACAGCAAGTCGTATTCGGCCCCGTGCTCGGGCCTCGGGTAGCTGAATGTGGCGTGCTCCAGACGAATGCGCTGGCCGATCAGCCAGCTGCCGAACCGATGCCAGATCACCAGCAGGCTTTCGCTGAGGAAGTGGTCCGGGTCCCACAGCGGCGAATCGTCGAGACTCAGGCGAATCATCTCGCCTTCGCGGCTCAGAGTCAGACGCGGCGCCCCGGGAAACAGGCTGTAAAACAACAGGCCGCGATTGAGTGCTTTCTCCAGCGTGCGGCAGTGGATCACCGCGTGGCACATCATCGCGAAGCTGCCGGGTTTGCTCGGGGCCTGCCCGAAGCCCAGGTATTCGTCGTCCAGGGCCAGCCACAATCCCTGGATCAACCGGGTGAACTGTTCAGGCGCGATTCGGGCGCGCGGTTCTTCAAGCAACTCGGGGCTGATCCCCAGTTGCTGCATCAGGCTCGAATAGTCGTAGCCACGTCGGCGCGCGCCGCCGAGGGCGGCACGGGCGAAATGGCTGGCGATGGTGCGTTCACGCATGGGGCAGGTCCGTCCACTGAGCAATGGATGGTAGCGGTGCCCATCGACGATGAACAAGGCGGATATCCGCCAAATTGCAGGACGAGGTCAGGCGGGTTGGCGGAAATCCGCCACATAGTTGTAACTGGTTGGTGACCAAAAGAAACCTGTAACCCTTGATGTCAAAAGGCTCGCAGGCTTTTTGGCGAATGTGGCACGGGCCTTGCGATACAACCAGCAGATGCCTGCCGTTGCGCAGCTCGACAAAACAAATCCCTCCAGTGCAGGAGGGTTCGCAATTGAAGTGTCTTGGGCAACAGATGGATGTTGTCACCGGGCGCTCTTGAGGAACTTTGCAATGACGACTCGTCAGCCACTGTACAAATCCCTGTATTTCCAGGTGATCGTTGCCATCGCCATCGGCATCCTGCTCGGTCACTTCTACCCGCAGACCGGTGTAGCCCTCAAGCCGTTGGGTGACGGGTTCATCAAACTGATCAAAATGATCATCGCTCCCATCATTTTCTGCACCGTCGTCAGCGGTATCGCGGGCATGCAGAACATGAAGTCGGTTGGCAAGACCGGCGGTTACGCGCTGCTCTACTTCGAAATCGTTTCGACCATTGCACTGCTGGTCGGTCTGGTGGTGGTCAACATCGTGCAGCCGGGTAACGGCATGCACATCGATGTCACCACGCTGGATGCCTCCAAAATCGCTACCTATGTGGCTGCCGGTGCGGATCAAAGCGTCGTTGGCTTCCTGCTTAACGTCATCCCGACCACCATCATTGGTGCGTTCGCCACGGGCGATATCCTGCAAGTACTGATGTTCTCGGTGATCTTCGGTTTCGCCCTGCATCGCCTGGGTGCCTACGGCAAGCCGATCCTGGACTTCATCGATCGCTTCGCCCACGTGATGTTCAACATCATCAACATGATCATGAAGCTCGCGCCACTCGGTGCCTTGGGCGCCATGGCGTTCACCATCGGTGCCTACGGTGTGGGCTCGCTGGTGCAACTCGGTCAGTTGATGGCCTGCTTCTATATCACCTGCCTGCTGTTCATTCTGGTCGTGCTGGGTGGTATTGCTCGCGCTCACGGCTTCAGCGTGCTGAAAGTGATTCGTTACATCCGTGAAGAGCTGCTGATCGTGCTGGGTACTTCCTCTTCGGAGTCGGTACTGCCACGCATGCTGATCAAAATGGAGCGTCTGGGTGCGCAGAAATCCGTGGTAGGTCTGGTGATCCCGACCGGCTACTCGTTCAACCTCGACGGTACTGCGATCTACCTGACCATGGCGGCAGTGTTCATTGCTCAGGCCACCGACACCCACATGGACATCACTCACCAGATCACTCTGCTGGTGGTGTTGCTGCTGTCCTCCAAAGGCGCTGCTGGCGTGACCGGTAGTGGCTTCATCGTACTGGCCGCTACCTTGTCCGCTGTTGGCCACCTGCCGGTTGCCGGCCTGGCGCTGATCCTCGGTATCGACCGTTTCATGTCCGAAGCCCGCGCGTTGACCAACCTGATCGGTAACGCGGTTGCCACCATTGTTGTGGCCAAGTGGGTCAAGGAACTGGACACCGACGTGCTGCAATCCGAGCTGGCCTCGGGCGGTCGCGGCATTGCCGACGAGCCTAAAGACGATGTTTTGGGCCACGTCGAAGGGGCAACCCCGACGAACGCCAAGTAAGCCTTGTTGTAATGAAAAACCCGCTTCGGCGGGTTTTTTGTTGCCTGCGATTTGAGCGTAACGGTCAGCCTCACTGGCACATAAGGTGATTGCTGCAATGTCCCGGGCTGCCTAGGCTTGGGGGACTGCACTGGAGAACGCTCATGCTCGGTCCACTGGCATCACTCAAGGTTCTGGATTTCTCAACATTGTTGCCGGGGCCGTTCGCCTCGTTGCTGTTGGCGGACATGGGCGCCGAGGTGCTACGCATCGAATCGCCGACCCGCATGGATTTGCTGCGGGTGCTGCCGCCCCATGATCAAGGCGTGTCGGCCAGCCACGCGTACCTCAATCGCAACAAGCGCAGCCTGGCGCTGGATCTCAAGCAGCCCGAGGCGCTGGAGGTGATCAAGCAATTGCTTGTGGACTACGACATTGTGCTGGAGCAATTCCGCCCTGGCGTGATGGAACGGCTGGGCCTGGGGTATGAGGCCTTGAAGGCGATCAATCCACGGTTGATTTATGTGTCGATCACCGGTTACGGCCAGACCGGCCCCTACAAGGACCGCGCCGGCCACGACATCAACTACCTGGCGCTGGCGGGCCTTTCGAGCTACACCGGCCGCGCCGACAGCGGCCCGTTGCCGTTGGGCATGCAGGTGGCGGATGTCGCGGGCGGTTCGTTGCATGGGGTGATCGGGCTGCTGGCAGCGGTGATTGCGCGGCAACAGACCGGGCAGGGGCAGCATCTGGATGTGAGCATGACCGACTGCGCCTTCAGCCTGAACGCCATGGCCGGTGCCGGATATCTGGCCTGCGGCGTTGAGCCGGGCAGGGAAGACCAGATGCTCAACGGCGGCAGCTTCTACGATTACTACCGGTCACGCGATGGCCGCTGGTTGTCGGTGGGCAGTCTGGAACCGGGGTTCATGCAGCAACTGTGCACGGCGCTGGGCCGTCCGGAACTGGCGGCCGAGGGACTGTCGTCCGACCCCGCCCGGCAACGGGCGCTCAAGGACGCGCTGAACATTGAATTCGAAAAACACGACTTTGCCTGGCTGTGTGAGCTGTTTGCCGGGGTCGATGCATGTGTCGAGCCGGTGTTGAGCCTGGGCGAAGCGGTCAGGCACCCGCAGTTGCAGGCGCGGGAACTGGTGGCTGAGGTGCCGCGGGGCGATGGCTCGACCCAGGCGCAGATGGCCTGTCCGTTGAAGTTTTCAGCGGGGTTGCCTGAGCCGCGGCACATAGGCGCCCGGCTGGGGCAGCATACGGATCAGGTGTTGGGGGAGTTGGGGTTTAGTGTTGAGCGGATTGAAGCGCTGCGGCGGGCCAAGGTAGTTATCTAGCGTCTGTCCCGGTCGAAACTCAACTTATTCGACCCGCATCTCCCCACTGAACACCAACGTACTGCGACAGCGCCGGCACAAATACCGCCGCCCCTGGCGCACTAGGCTATGACGCTGGGCCGAAAACGGGAAATCGCTGTCGGCGCAGGGGCATTTGTAGATGTAGCGGGTCACGCTTCGGCGTTTGACGTCATAGGTGTGGCAGCGGTTGGGCGGCAGTTCGTAGACGCCGCGCATGATCAGTTGCCACTCTTCGCCGTGGGGCTGGATGCGGTCGCCGAACAGTTGATGGGCGATCAGGTGCGCGACTTCATGCGCCACGGTCTGCTTGAGGAAATCTTCGGTGTTTTCCCGGTACAGCTGCGGGTTGAAGCGCAGCAGGTTCTCGTGCAAATGCGCGACACCGGCTTTTTGCCCGCGCAGCTTGAGGCTCACCACGGGGCGTTTGAAAGGTCGTTTGAAAAAGGATTCGGCTTGCAGGAAACAGTCTTCGACGCGGGTATTGAGTTGCTCGGGCATGCTTGATGGATCTCCAAGGATGTCGAGTATGCCGCAACCCCGAGGGCTTGCGAATCGCTCAGGCGCCGAATGGTCGTTGCTCGCATTAGAAGGCCGCCTTGCGGCGGCCTGTAGTGGCGGAACGTGTTTTTTATGTCGGCGCTGGTTTGTCAGTTGGTATAGACCGGTCCCACGCCAAGGCCCCAGACAATCACGGTAAACGCCATGATGGCCACCAGCACCACCAGTCCTACGGCGAGCACCGAGCTCGAAAACAGGAAGCCCTCGTCAGATGGAATGTTCATGAAGGTCGGCAGCCCCACATATAGCAAATACACCGTGTAGCAGACAGCCGCGGTGCCGACGATCATCCCCAGCCACAAGTGCGGGTACAGCGCCGCCAGGCCGCCGACGAACAGTGGGGTGGCGGTGTACGTGGCGAACGCGATACAGCGTGCCAGACTCGGGTTGGCGTCATAGGTGCGGGCCATCCAGTGAATGAAGGCGCCCATCACCGCGACGCCGCCGAGCATCGCCAGGTACGACATGATGGTCATCCATAGCGCGCTTTCCATGGTCAGCATGACCGGCGCTCGATTACCGATGACCCAGCCGACTTGTGTAGTGCCGATAAACGCCGAGACGGCGGGGATCGCCGCCAGAATCAGGGTGTGCGTCAGATACATGTGGCTGATGCTTTCTTCCTCGTCGCCACGGATTTCTTTCCATTCCTGGTCAGGGTGGGTGAAGAGCCCCACTACGTGATGGATCATGCCAGTCACTCCTCTTGTTGTTGCCATCGCCCCCCAGCGGAGCGCTTACGGGCCAAAGTGGCCAAGTAAGAACAGGTCTGAATACGTGTGCGACCTTATGTCGCAGTATAGAAAGGAGTTACTTGCAATAGTGCGAGGGCTTTAGAGCAAATCGCGCTGTAAAGCACACCGTTAATCGCGGAAGTGTCTTGAGATTTTGATCCTCGGTGGTGCTGAAATGACCGAAGATCGCGGATATGTACCCGAATCTCGTACGATCCGTCAGGGCTCTTCGCCCTTGAAGGGTTTTTGCGTAAAATGCCGGCCTTTCGTCACACCTCACGGATTTCGCGTCATGGGCACTCTTACGGTCAACCAGAACAAACTGCAAAAGCGCCTTCGCCGCCAGGCCGGTGAGGCTGTTGCCGATTTCAATATGATTGAAGACGGCGACAAGGTCATGGTCTGCCTGTCCGGTGGCAAGGACAGCTACACCATGCTCGACGTGCTGATGCATTTGCAGAAAGTCGCCCCGATCAAGTTCGAGATCGTCGCCGTGAACATGGACCAGAAGCAGCCAGGCTTCCCCGAGCACGTGCTGCCGGCTTACCTCAAGGAACTGGGCATCGAGTACCACATCGTCGAGAAAGACACCTACTCGGTGGTCAAGGAGCTGATCCCGGAAGGCAAGACCACTTGCTCGCTGTGCTCGCGCCTGCGTCGCGGCACGCTGTACACCTTTGCCGACGAAATCGGCGCGACCAAAATGGCCCTCGGTCACCACCGGGACGACATCGTCGAGACGTTCTTCCTGAACATGTTCTTCAACGGTTCGCTCAAGGCCATGCCGCCAAAGCTGCGCGCCGACGACGGGCGCAACGTGGTGATTCGCCCGCTGGCCTACTGCAACGAAAAAGACATTCAGGCCTACTCGGACCTCAAGCAATTCCCGATCATCCCGTGCAACCTCTGCGGCTCCCAGGAAAACCTGCAACGCCAGGTGGTTAAAGAGATGCTGCAGGAGTGGGAACGCAAGACCCCGGGCCGCACCGAGAGCATTTTCCGCAGCCTGCAGAACGTGATCCCGTCGCAACTGGCGGACCGCAACCTGTTCGACTTCACCAATCTGCGTATCGACGAAAGCGCGGCATCGCGGTTCGTCAACGTAGTGAACCTCTGACGGTTCAAGTCACTCAGGCACACGGCGCTCGCGGGCGCCGTTTTCATTTCATCCCATAGGAGAGGGCATGCGCGATTACAAGTGGCTGCACGAATACTGTCTGAACCGCTTCGGTTCGGCGGCTGAACTGGAAGCCCATCTGCCGGTTCCCAAGACCCCGGCGCAATTGCGCAAGATCAGTGACGACCGCTACCTCTCGACCATGGCGTTGCGGGTATTCCGTGCCGGGCTCAAGCACAGCCTGGTGGATGCCAAGTGGCCGGCGTTCGAAGAAGTGTTCTTCAAGTTCGACCCGGAAAAAGTCGTGCTGATGAGCGCCGAACATCTGGAGCGCTTGATGCAGGACGCGCGAATCATCCGCCACCTGGGCAAGCTCAAGAGCGTGCCGCGCAATGCGCAGTTCATTCTGGATGTGGCCCATGAGAAGGGTAGTTTCGGCGCGTTGATCGCCGACTGGCCGGTAACCGATATCGTCGGCTTGTGGACCTACCTGAAAAAGCACGGCCATCAGTTGGGCGGGTTATCCGCACCGCGATTCTTGCGCATGGTCGGCAAGGACACCTTCGTGCCGAGCTACGACGTGGTGGCAGCGCTAAATGCACAGCAGATCATCGACAAGGTGCCGAGCAGTTTGCGCGACCTGGCCACGGTGCAGAATGCGTTCAACCAGTGGCACGATGAGAGCGGTGGACGGCCGATGAGCCAGATTTCGATGATGCTGGCGTACACCGTCAACCATTGAGAGCGCCTCGCGGCCAAAAGATCGTCCGATCGCGGCCCGAGCCTTCGGCAGCTCCTACAGGTGTTCGCATATACCTGTAGGAGCTGCCGAAGGCTGCGATCTTTTTTGTCAGGCGGGGGAAATCTCGCCTTCCCCCGCCAACTTGCGGTTCAACTGATAGCGCCACCGCACATACAGCATCGCCGAGCAGAACACCGCCAGGCTCGCACCCATCTCCAGTAAACCGAACAACTGCCGGTTCGGGTCATAGGCGGCCAATGCGCCCTTGATGAAATACAGATTCACCACAAAACACATCCACGAATGCCCACGGGCACTGCCGACGATCATTCCTGGTGCCAGCAACAGCAGCGGCACCAGTTCGATCAGCAGAATCACCCACGGCCGCGCGCCATGCAGGTCGGCGAACACCAGGTAGTAGGCGCAAAGCAGCCCCGCCAGACCGAAAAAGCACAGCAGGCTGATGACGCGCATCGCCCGTACACGCGGTTCGAGCCATTCGATGGCAGGCAAAACCTTAGGCTTTTTAGCCACGATGGCTCTCCAGTTTCTGCGCAGTCTTCGCCAGGCGCAGGCCCAAAGCACGGCACAATGCGACTTCATGTTCGTTCAAACCGCTTTTGCCATCGGCCCCGGCGTGATGACTGGCGCCGTAAGGCGTGCCGCCGCCACGGGTTTCCAGCAGCGCCGATTCGCTGTAAGGCAGGCCGGTGATCAACATGCCGTGGTGCAGCAACGGCAGCATCATCGACAGCAGCGTGGTTTCCTGGCCGCCGTGCAGGCTGGCGGTCGAGGTGAAAACCCCGGCCGGTTTGCCCACCAGGGCGCCGGTCAGCCACAGGTTGCTGGTACCGTCGAGGAAGTACTTCAACGGTGCGGCCATGTTGCCGAAGCGGGTCGGGCTGCCCAGGGCCAGGCCGGCGCAGTTCTTCAAATCGTCGAGGCTGGCGTACAGCGCGCCTTCATCGGGAATGTCCGGCGCCACGGCTTCGCATTCAGTGGAGATCGCCGGCACCGTGCGCAACCTGGCTTCAAGGCCGGCCTGCTCGACGCCACGGGCAATCTGCCGGGCCATTTCATTGGTCGAGCCGCTGCGGCTGTAATACAGCACCAGAATGTACGGCGCGCTCACGGCAACAACTCCAGCACATTCTCCGGTGGACGACCGATGATGGCTTTGTCGCCGACTTCGAGAATCGGCCGCTCCATGAGTTTCGGGTGCGCAGCGATGGCGGCGATCAATTGCGCCTCGCTCAAACCGCTGTCGGCCAGGTTGAGGGTTTTGTACTCGTCCTCGCCGGTGCGCAGCAATTGCCGGGCGCTGATGCCGAGTTTGCTCAGCAGGCTCTGGATTTGCACGGCGTCCAGCGGCGTTTCCAGGTAGCGGACGACCGTTGGCGTCAGGCCACGGGCTTCGATGAGTTCGAGCGCACCGCGGGATTTCGAGCAGCGCGGGTTGTGATAAAGCGTCAGATCGGTCATGTGCGGGTCGCTTCTTGCGTAAAGTGGCGGCTATTCTAACTGTGCGGCGCGTAATCCAGAACCTTGGGAGGCGATGGGTCGCAGGTGCATTCCATTTTTGACAAGGATTGAGACATGACAAGGCGACTGGCAGCGGCATTGGCGATCATGGGGGCGTTATTGCTGGGGGGCTGTGGCAACGACTATGGCATCGACCAGAATGGTCACAAGGTCGCCGCCGAGCGTCTGGACAAACAATGGCTGGTGCTCAATTACTGGGCCGAGTGGTGTAGCCCGTGCCGGACCGAAATCCCGCAGCTGAATGTGTTGGCCGAGCAGCTCCAGGGCAAGAAGATCGGCGTGTTTGGGGTCAACTTCGACAATGTGCAGGGCGAAGAGCTGAAAAGCGCCAGCGAGAAACTGGGGATCAAGTTCACCGTGCTGGCCCAGGATCCGGCCGACCTTTTCGAATTGCCGCGCAGTGAAGCGCTGCCAGTGACTTACATCATTGATAACAAGGGCAAGGTGCGGGAACAGTTGATGGGCGAGCAGACGGCGGCGGGGGTGATGGCGAAGCTTGAGGCGTTGCAGGCGGTCAACTGAGACGATGATCGTTCCCACGCTCTGACGTGGGAATGTATCTAGTGACGCTCTGCGTCACAGGGACGCTCTGCGTCCCGGGCGGCATTCCCACGCGGAGCATCACTAGTGTCCGGTAAAACCTTTTCAGAGCTGAAGGCTGCCTTGGGCAGCCTTCAGCTCTGTTCGCTTTTGCCTTCGGTATTCAAGGTGTTCGATGCTTAATGGGCGCTCGAACAAACTGTGGGTCAGCCGAATGGCGAAGTCTGAAATAGCCCCCGAACAACCTGAGCGGCGCTGATAAAGGTGCAGCAAAAGGTAGGTAATCAAGGCACTG
>NZ_JBFTZE010000031.1:0-39548 GCF_056406935.1 Pseudomonas sp. P1_A1
GGCTGCATTCCCACGCAGAGCGTGGGAACGATCACTAAACCACCCTCAGATTTCGCTGATGTAAGTACCAATCCCCTTGAGGATGTTCTGCAAGGTTTCTTCCACCTCAGCCAGATCGCTGGAATCGGTACTGTGCAGGATTTCCAGCGAATCATTGCCACCCAGCGCATCGGCGTCCACGGCGGCGATTTCGATCAGCAGACGGTCAGGGCTGAGGGTGACTTTCACGCCATCCAGGGCCGAAGGCTTGTCGTGGAAGATGATCTCCAGCTCGTCCTCGTCCGGAAAGCGGCTCATCAGGAACATTTCGCCCTCGGCACTGGTGCAGCAGAGCATGGCCAGATTGTCTTCTTCGTCATCGCACGGGTTGACGATCAAGAGGTCGGTTGTGATTTGCATGGGG
Organism: Pseudomonas sp. P1_A1; assembly: GCF_056406935.1. Classification (NCBI taxonomy): domain Bacteria; kingdom Pseudomonadati; phylum Pseudomonadota; class Gammaproteobacteria; order Pseudomonadales; family Pseudomonadaceae; genus Pseudomonas; species Pseudomonas sp. P1_A1. Next base: position 404 of record NZ_JBFTZE010000031.1, read on the forward strand.
AAAATCCTGGCTCGGCGAGCGTTGTGAACACAACAAACGGCAATTCTGCCAGCCCTCGGGAATTTCTGCTTGGCTGAGTGTCAGAGGATGCGTCGTGAACATCCGATGCATCTCGAGTCATTTCTGGTACGAGGGTGCCGTAAATCCGGGCATAAAACGCCCATTTTTCTGCACGGCTGCTAGTGTTGTTCGAGGCACATGCCGCGAGTTACGTGCCGATGACCGAATATGTCGCAGCGCTGCAAGCACGGCCCTTGCCGCACTGGTTAAGCTGCGCAACGGATGAGCACCCGTAAAGGCATTGTCGATGGCTCAATGGTAGCCCCGCCAGTCGTTTTTGCAGATGCCCATTCAATGGAAGGTGAATGTGACCTGAGTGTCTCGTCCAGCTTCACCCAACTGTCGTCCTGTTTCCTCTGCCCGAGAATCAGGAACAGGGTGACGGAATACCCCGAAAGGGGTTTGCACGCGACGCTTCCATCAATAACAAGCCCAAGCGGAGTACCACAGATGGCGTTCTTCACCGCAGCCAGCAAAGCCGACTTCCAGCACCAACTGCAAGCGGCACTGGCGCAGCACATCAGTGAACAGGCACTGCCACAAGTGGCGCTGTTCGCCGAACAATTTTTCGGCATCATTTCCCTCGACGAGCTGACCCAACGTCGGTTGTCCGATCTCGCCGGTTGCACCCTTTCTGCATGGCGCCTGCTTGAGCGCTTTGATCACGCTCAATCGCAAGTGCGTGTCTACAACCCCGATTACGAACGCCACGGCTGGCAGTCGACCCACACCGCGGTCGAAGTGCTGCACCACGATCTGCCATTCCTGGTGGATTCGGTGCGTACCGAGCTGAACCGTCGCGGCTACAGCATTCATACCCTGCAAACCACTGTGCTGAGCGTGCGTCGCGGCAGCAAGGGCGAGCTACTGGAAATCCTGCCGAAAGGCACCCAGGGTGAAGGCATTCTGCAAGAATCGCTGATGTACCTGGAAATCGACCGTTGCGCCAACACGGCCGAATTGAATGTCCTGACCAAAGAGCTGGAACAGGTTCTCGGTGAAGTCCGCGTTGCGGTCGCCGATTTCGAACCGATGAAAGCCAAGGTCCAGGAGCTGATCGAAGGCGTCGACAATAGCCAGTTCGCTATCGACGCCGAAGAAAAATCCGAAATCAAGAGCTTCCTGGAATGGCTGGTGGGCAACCACTTCACCTTCCTGGGCTACGAAGAGTTCGTGGTGGGCGAGGATCAGAACGGCGGTCACATCGTCTATGACCAGAACTCGTTCCTCGGCCTGACCAAACTGCTGCGCGCCGGCCTGACCGTCGATGACCTGCGCATCGAAGACTACGCCGTCAACTACCTGCGTGAACCGACGCCGCTGTCGTTCGCCAAGGCGGCACACCCAAGCCGTGTGCACCGTCCGGCCTACCCGGACTACGTGTCGATCCGCCAGATCGATGCCAACGGCAAGGTCATCAAGGAATGCCGCTTCATGGGCCTGTACACCTCGTCGGTGTATGGCGAAAGCGTGCGGGTCATTCCTTACATCCGTCGCAAGGTCGAGATCATCGAGCAGCGCTCGGGCTTCCAGGCCAAGGCTCACTTGGGCAAGGAACTGGCCCAGGTACTTGAAGTGTTGCCTCGCGATGACCTGTTCCAGACGCCGGTGGATGAGTTGTTCGCCACCGTGATGTCGATCGTGCAGATCCAGGAACGCAACAAGATCCGCGTATTCCTGCGCAAAGACCCGTACGGCCGTTTCTGCTACTGCCTGGCCTATGTGCCGCGTGACATCTACTCCACCGAAGTGCGCCAGAAGATTCAGCAGGTGCTGATGGATCGTCTGAAAGCCTCTGACTGCGAGTTCTGGACCTTCTTCTCCGAATCCGTGCTGGCCCGTGTGCAGCTGATTCTGCGGGTCGACCCGAAGAACCGTCTGGACATCGACCCGGTTCTGCTGGAAAAAGAAGTGGTGCAGGCCTGCCGCAGCTGGCAGGACGACTACGCCAGCCTGGTGGTCGAGAGCTTCGGCGAAGCCCAGGGCACCAACGTGCTGGCCGACTTCCCGAAAGGCTTCCCGGCCGGTTACCGCGAGCGTTTCGCCGCCCACTCGGCTGTGGTCGACATGCAGCACCTGCTGAGCCTGAGCGAAAAGAATCCGCTGGTGATGAGCTTCTATCAGCCGCTGGGTCAGGTATCGGGCCAACGTGAGCTGCACTGCAAGCTGTATCACGCCGACACGCCGCTGGCGTTGTCCGATGTGTTGCCGATCCTGGAAAACCTCGGCCTGCGCGTACTGGGTGAATTCCCGTATCGCCTGCGCCACAACAGCGGTCGCGAGTTCTGGATTCACGACTTTGCGTTCACGGCTGCCGAAGGCCTGGAACTCGACATCCAGCAACTCAACGACACCTTGCAGGACGCTTTCGTCCACATCGTGCGTGGCGATGCCGAGAACGATGCGTTCAACCGTCTGGTGCTGACCGCCGGCCTGCCATGGCGCGACGTGGCGCTGCTGCGCGCCTATGCCCGTTACATGAAGCAGATCCGTCTGGGCTTTGACCTGGGTTACATCGCCAGCACCCTGAACAACCACACCGACATCGCTCGCGAGTTGACCCGGTTGTTCAAAACCCGTTTCTACCTGGCGCGCAAGCTGGCCAGTGACGATCTGGAAGACAAGCAACAACGCCTGGAACACGCGATTCTGAGCGCACTGGACGATGTTCAGGTGCTCAACGAAGACCGCATCCTGCGTCGTTACCTGGACCTGATCAAGGCGACCCTGCGGACCAACTTCTATCAGACCGATGCTCACGGTCAGAACAAGTCCTACTTCAGCTTCAAGTTCAACCCGCACCAGATTCCAGAGCTGCCGAAGCCGGTTCCGAAGTTTGAAATCTTCGTTTACTCGCCGCGCGTCGAAGGCGTGCACCTGCGCTTCGGCAACGTGGCTCGCGGCGGTCTGCGCTGGTCCGACCGTGAAGAAGACTTCCGCACCGAAGTCCTGGGCCTGGTAAAAGCCCAGCAAGTGAAGAACTCGGTCATCGTGCCGGTGGGGGCGAAGGGTGGCTTCCTGCCGCGTCGCCTGCCACTGGGCGGCAGCCGTGACGAGATCGCGGCCGAGGGCATCGCCTGCTACCGCATCTTCATTTCGGGCCTGTTGGACATCACCGACAACCTGAAAGACGGTGCGCTGGTACCGCCGGCCAACGTCGTGCGCCATGACGACGATGACCCGTACCTGGTGGTGGCGGCGGACAAGGGCACTGCGACCTTCTCCGACATCGCCAACGGTATCGCCATCGACTACGGCTTCTGGCTCGGCGACGCGTTCGCATCTGGCGGTTCCGCCGGTTACGACCACAAGAAAATGGGTATCACCGCCAAGGGCGCGTGGGTCGGCGTACAACGCCACTTCCGCGAACGCGGTATCAACGTCCAGGAAGACAGCATCACCGTGGTAGGCGTCGGCGACATGGCCGGTGACGTGTTCGGTAACGGCTTGCTGATGTCCGACAAGCTGCAACTGGTCGCAGCCTTCAACCACCTGCACATCTTCATCGACCCGAACCCGGAGCCTGCCAGCAGCTTCGCCGAGCGTCAGCGCCTGTTCGACCTGCCGCGTTCGGCCTGGTCGGATTACGACACCAGCATCATGTCCGAAGGCGGCGGTATCTTCTCCCGTAGCGCGAAGAGCATTGCCATCTCCGAGCAGATGAAAGAGCGCTTCGACATTCAGGCCGACAAGCTGACCCCGACCGAACTGCTCAACGCCTTGCTCAAGGCACCGGTGGACCTGTTGTGGAACGGCGGTATCGGTACGTACGTCAAAGCCAGCAGCGAAAGCCACGCCGATGTCGGCGACAAGGCCAACGATGCACTGCGCGTGAACGGTAATGAACTGCGCTGCAAGGTTGTGGGCGAGGGCGGTAACCTCGGTATGACCCAGCTGGGTCGCGTCGAGTTCGGCCTCAATGGCGGCGGTTCCAACACCGACTTCATCGATAACGCCGGTGGCGTGGACTGCTCCGACCACGAAGTGAACATCAAGATCCTGCTGAACGAAGTGGTTCAGGCCGGCGACATGACCGACAAGCAACGTAACCAGTTGCTGGCGAGCATGACCGACGAAGTCGGTGGCCTGGTGTTGGGCAACAACTACAAGCAGACCCAGGCATTGTCGCTGGCGGCCCGTCGCGCGTTGCCACGGATCGCTGAATACAAGCGCCTGATGAACGATCTGGAAGCCCGTGGCAAGCTGGATCGCGCCATCGAGTTCCTGCCGTCGGAAGACGCGATCAACGAGCGCGTCGCGGCAGGCCATGGCCTGACCCGTGCCGAGCTGTCGGTGCTGATCTCCTACAGCAAGATCGACCTCAAGGAGCAGTTGCTCAACTCCCTGGTGCCGGACGACGACTACCTGACCCGCGACATGGAAACCGCTTTCCCGCCGACGCTGGTCAGCAAGTTCTCTGCCGCCATGCGCCGTCACCGTCTGAAGCGCGAAATCGTCAGCACCCAGATTGCCAACGATCTGGTCAACCACATGGGCATCACTTTCGTTCAACGGCTCAAAGAGTCGACCGGCATGAGCCCGGCGAACGTGGCCGGTGCTTACGTGATCGTGCGTGACATTTTCCATCTCCCGCACTGGTTCCGTCAGATCGAATCCCTGGATTACCAGGTGTCGGCCGACGTACAACTGGAGCTGATGGACGAGCTGATGCGTCTGGGCCGTCGCGCTACGCGCTGGTTCCTGCGTGCTCGCCGCAACGAGCAGAACGCCGCCCGTGATGTCGCGCATTTCGGTCCGCACCTGAAGGAGTTGGGCCTCAAGCTTGACGAACTGCTCAGTGGCGAGATTCGCGACACCTGGCAGGCTCGCTATCAGGCGTACGTCGAAGCCGGTGTGCCGGAGTTGCTGGCACGCATGGTGGCTGGCACCACGCACCTGTACACCCTGCTGCCGATCATCGAAGCCTCCGACGTAACCGGCCAGGATCCAGCAGATGTGGCCAAGGCCTACTTCGCCGTGGGCAGTGCGCTGGACATCACCTGGTACCTGCAACAGATCAGCGCCCTGCCGGTTGAAAACAACTGGCAAGCCCTGGCCCGTGAAGCGTTCCGCGATGACGTCGACTGGCAACAACGTGCGATCACCATCTCGGTCCTGCAACAGGGCGACGGCACCCAGGACGTGGAAACACGCCTGGAGCTGTGGATGGAGCAGAACGAAGGCATGATCGAACGCTGGCGCGCCATGCTGGTGGAAATCCGTGCCGCCAGTGGCACTGATTACGCCATGTACGCGGTGGCCAACCGTGAATTGCTGGATGTCGCGTTGAGCGGTCAAACGGTAGTACCTGCCGTTATCACCGCCACTGCGGGTGCCGAGCTGGAACCGGCTGCCTGATTGAGCGTTGAATGAAAAAGCCCCGTCTCGAGAGAGACGGGGCTTTTTTTTGCCTGACGGTTTTTTGGGGGGCTGGTCGGGCCTTCGCCTCAGCGATCAGTTCTGCAAAGGAATCAACACTTTCTCATCCGGGGCCAACACCATGAACACCAACAGCTTGGCGGGTTGGGTGGCACTGGCATTTTTCGAGACCAGATGTTCCGAACCGGCCGGCTCATACCAGAATTCGCCAGCCTTGTAGGTGGTCGCTTTTTCGCCTTTGACTTGAGAAGTGATCTCCCCCGACAGCACGTAGGCCATGGCCGTACCCTGGTGTTTATGGGCAATGGAAGATTGGCCCGGCTGGTAATCGACTTCGATCATCAAGGCTTTTTTGCCGGGTGCGTTTTTCAGCATCTGGTCTTGCAGGATGGTGACGTTTTCCGAAGGGACGGCGGTTTTGTCGGCGAATGCCGAGGCTGAAACGCTCAGGGCCAGGGCGGTGAGAGAGGCGGCAAAAAAACGAAGTGCATTCATGGTTGATTACCTGTGGTGTTGAGTCGTCAGGAACCACAGTAAGCCGCGCTATCGGGTAATCAAACGGCCAATTTTCCGGAAGGTGAGGGGACCATTCAAGAACAGCAAGATCAAAAGATCGCAGCCTTCGGCAGCTCCTGCAGAGTTTGCGTCCGCCCGATGTTTCACGGGTGTACACGATCCAATGTAGGAGCTGCGGAACGCTGCGATCTTTTGATCTTGTTTTTAAACGATAGGAAAGCTGTTGAAGTCGACGGCATTGGCCAGTCGGCTGTCGATCAGGCCGATAAAACCTTGCACTTCGGGGCAGTTGAAATGCGCTTGCATGGCCGCTTCCGATTGCCAGTGGGCGCTCACCGTCCAGCGGGTGTCGTCCTCGGGGCAGCGGTCGACCATATAGGCGTCACAGCCCGGAAGTTCGCGCAGGGTGTCGACAATCTTTTGCAGTTGTTTGCCCAGTTCGTCCGAGCGACCGGCGGCAGCCCGTATCTTTACGGTGTTGAACACTTGGTTGGACATTACTCACACTCCTGAATCAGGCCGGACGAATCCTGCTCATTGAGGGATAACGCCCATTCAGGATAGGCCTGCCCCCCTGGGTCGCCAATAGCCAATCACCGGATAAAACCGCAGACCAATCCCTCAACCAACCTGCTGCAAGATGTCCCGCAAACGGTCCAGGGCGATGTCGATGTCCAGGGTTTCGATCGCCCCGAATCCCAGGAAAAGCCCGGCCCGTGGCGCTTGCTGGTAAAAAAAGTCGTCCAGGGCATAGAGCCCCACTTCGACTTTTTTGGCCAATTCGATCACCAATGGAATATCGATCGGCACCTTGCACAGCACCGCCATGTGAAACCCGGCCGTGGTTGGCACTGGTTCAAACCACGGCGAAAGGTCGCCCGCCATCCGCGCCAGGATCCGTTCACGGCGCCCGGCGTAAATCGTATGGCAGCGCCGGATATGCTTGAGCAGGCAGCCTTCGGCGATGAACTTGGCCAGCGCCCATTGGGGCAGGGTGGAGGTGTGCCGGTCGGTGAGCTGCTTGGCGCTGATCACCGCTTCGAGAATCGCCGGTGGCAAAATCGCATACCCCAGCCGCAACTCCGGCAACAGGGTCTTCGAGAAGGTGCCGACGTAGGCAACGATGCCGCGTTCATCCAGGCTTTGCAGCGAGTCAGTGGGCCGGCCTTCATAGCGGAACTCGCTGTCGTAATCGTCCTCGATGATGATCGCCCCCAGTTCGTGGGCCCGTTCCAGCAACGCCAGCCGACGCTCGTGGCTCATGGGCATGCCCAAGGGGAACTGGTGCGAGGGGGTGACATAAATCAGCCGCGTGCCGTCGGGAATGTGCTCGACCTGGATGCCTTGCGCATCGACCGGCACGCCGATCACCGTTGCGCCATGAGTCCCGAACAACAGGCGCGCCGGCGGGTAACCGGGGTCTTCCATGGCCACGAGGCTGCCGGGTTGGTTCAGTACCCGGGAAATCAGGTCCAGCGCCTGCTGTGCACCGTTGCACACCACCACGTCTTCGTCCTGACAATTGACCCCGCGGGAAAATGCGATATGCCGTGCAATCGCATTGCGCAACGCCGGCAGGCCTTCGGGCAGGCTATAGAAACCCTTGGCACCGGCGATCTGGCGCAAGGCATGGGAGGTGCAACGGCGCCAGTCGTCCTGCGGGAACTGGCCCTTGCTGGTGGCGCCACCGATGAAATCGTAGCGCAGCGAACCTTCCAGCGTCGGGTGGCGCAAGAACGTCGGCAGCTTGCGCCAGCGCTCGATGACCTCGAAGCTGGCCAGTTCCAAATGGCTCTGTTTACGGACGACTTTTGCCGCCCGGGCATTGACGTAGGTGCCTTTGCCGATCACCCCGGTGAGGAAGTTTTCGTAGGTCAGTTGCGCATAGGTGTCGGAAATGGTCTTGCGCGAAATCCCCAGTTGTTCGGCCAGCAAACGACTGGGCGGCAGCTGCGTGCCGGCTGCCAGGCGCCCGGATTCGATGGCGCTGCGCAGTTGCCGGTACAGCTGGCCTGCCAGATCCTTGCGGCCGTTGATGACAACGTGAAGTTCCATACCTGCGGGGCTCCTGGGGCGATTGTGAGGCGACTGTGCGTCGCGCCAGATTACCTGCATGAGTGACTGCACAGAAGTTGTGTGGGCGAAAAACCGGCAATTGGTCTTCTGTCGGGTGGTCCATGGCTTTTTCGCTGAATTGGCTCTGTAACGCTCGTGCATCAGCGCCTAACGTGGAGATACCGATTCGCGCCACGAGGCCTCCGCCATGACCGTTCGCCTGGATTACTACAGCGCATCGCCCAAGGCGATGAAAGCCATGATCGCCATGGAGGCCTTGACCCGCGACCTGAGCATCGAACCGGCGTTGCTGAACCTGATCAAGATCCGCGCCTCGCAGCTCAATGGCTGCGCCTTTTGCACTGACATGCACTCGGTGGACGCACGTCGTATCGGCGAGACCGATCGGCGGCTGTATGCGATCGTGGTCTGGCGCGACAGCGGCTTTTTCAGCCCTCGGGAGCGGGCGGCCCTGGCCTGGACCGAAGCGGTGACCCTGCTCGCGCAAAGCCATGTGCCCGATGACGTTTACGCAGCGGCCCGGGAGCAGTTCAGCGAAGGCGAGCTGGTCGATCTGACGATGGCTGTCAGTACCATCAACAGCTGGAATCGCCTGGCGGTGAGTTTTCGGCAAACGCCCGCCGGCTGATTCAAGCGTGCCTACAGGCATTAGACGTTGATCCGGTTTTTTTCCGGCTGTCACATCAGTTTCATGAACGATCAGCAGGATGAACGCTCAAGGACAGATCGACAGGGCGTCATCGATGTCATTTATGGAATCCGCCGGGCGTCAGGGCGTGGCCGAGTACCGCTCGCCCGTAGAACACAGCAACGCCTTACACTCACGGATAGCCGGAATCGATCCGGTGTTGCTGCAGTCTTTCAGGGTCAGCGCCCGCTGTGGCTGCTTTATGCAAGCGGCCCGCAGCCTCAACATCAAGTCGACCCAGTTGCGTAAACAATTGGTGCAACTTGAAGCACAACTGCAGCGTTCGCTGTTCTGCCATTCGGGCAATGGCTTCGCCCTCAGTCGTGACGGGTTGCAGCTTCAGGCGCAGTTGCTTGCATTAGCCCACGACCGCAACCTGCCGGTGATCGAACGGCCATTGGTGCGCCTGGCCGTGGCCGAGTCGATCCTCCACGACATCCTCGGACGCGACTTGGTTTCGTTGTTGCGGCGCAACGCCAGCGTGCGTTTGGACATCATTTCTCTGGACAGCGAACTGTCCCTGCAAGCCGTCAGTGCCGATGTGGTGGTGTGGCTGGCGGGCCCCGATTCGCCGTTGCCAGGCCCCAGTTTCGCCATCAGCGAACCCCAGAGTCTGGCACGGCTGGACTATCTGCCGCACATCGCCAAGCGCTATTCACGAGTCGCGGCCCGCCCGGACAGCCTGGGTGATCTGGCCGACTTCATGCTGGTGCAATGGCAGCATGACCGCCAGGTCGAGACCTTTGGGCCGTGGAACCGTCTGGTGGAGCAGCGTCTGGCGGGGATGGTGCAGTTGCATTCCTATGGGTTGATGCTGGAGATGATCCGTTGCAGCGCCTGCATCGGATTGCTGCCGCACTACATGAGCCGATTCGATCGAGGGCTGCAGGCGTTGCCCGGGCTGTTCAACCAACCGATGCTGCGCCAGGTGTGGATGGCGGTCAATGCCGACTCCCGAAATGAGGCCGAGGTGCAGGGAATCGTCGAGCTGATCCGCAACACCTTCAACGAGCGGCGGGAGTGGTTCGAGTAGCTCGACTGATCTTCCGACAAGCCCCCTCGCCACAAAGGTTTGCACCGTTATAGAGTAAGCGGCCATGTACGCATCAAGGACGAAACATTCATGCCCGCCGACTCCGTCATTACCCTCGAACGCTTCAACGAATCCCACATCGAGGGCGTCACCGCCCTCTACAACGACCCGGCTGTGGCCCGTCAGGTGCTGCAAATGCCGTTTCAGTCCACCGAGGTCTGGCGCCAACGCCTGATGGCGGACAACGAACGGGCGGTGAAACTGGTGGCGCTGCACCAGGGAACGGTCATCGGCAACATCGGTCTGGAACAGTTTTCGCGAGTTCGCCGCAGCCACGCCGGCAGCTTCGGCATGGGTGTCGCCGTGGCTTGGCAAGGCAAGGGTGTCGGTTCGAAACTGCTGGCGGCGGCGCTCGACGTCGCCGACAACTGGATGAACCTGCAACGGGTCGAGCTCTCGGTGTACGCCGACAACGAAGCGGCCATCGGCCTGTACCGAAAATTCGGCTTCGAGACCGAAGGCCTGTTCCGCGACTATGCCGTGCGTGACGGTCGCTTGGTCGATACCCTGAGCATGGCGCGCTTGCGTCGCACGCCCAAGGAAGGTTGAGTCAGTCGCCCAATGCAAACGCCACCGCCGCCTGCGCATGCAGTTCGGTGGTGTCGAACAAGGGCAGGGCGCTGTGCTCGGGTTTGATCAGCAGGCCGATTTCGGTGCAGCCGAGGATGATCGCCTGGGCGCCGCGTTCGGTCAGCGCTTCGATCACCCGTTGATTGGCTTGGCGCGACGCCTCGCTGATTACCCCGACGCACAACTCGTCATAGATGATCCGGTGTACCGCCTGACGTTCTTCAGCCTCCGGCACCAGCACCGTCAGGCCCTTGGCCGTCAGACGTGCCTTGAGAAAGTCCTGCTCCATGGTGAATGCAGTACCGAGCAGGCCCACCCGCAGCGCGCCGGAATCCAGCGCCGCCTGAGCGGCAGGGTCGGCAATGTGCAGGAACGGAATATCGATCGCCGCCTGAATCTGCCCGGCCACCTTGTGCATGGTGTTAGTACACAGCACCACGCAGTCAGCGCCGCCAGCCTCCAGGCGCCGGGCAGCATCCACCAGAATCGCCGCCGCATCGTCCCAGCGCCCGGCATGCTGGGCCTGTTCGACAGGGCCGAAGTCGACGCTGTACATTAGCAATTTCGCCGAGCGCAACGGCCCGAGACGGTCGCGTACCTGCTGGTTGATAAGACGGTAATACTCGGCGCTGGACTCCCAGCTCATGCCGCCGATAAGGCCGATGGTGCGCATGTCGTGCTCCTGTGAATGGCAAACCCTTGGGGAGAGTGTCCAGTGGATCCTTGTTCCGATCTATCAGGAAATTTCACATGCCCGGTGTGCTGAGCGAGAACCTGTTGGGCGGCAGACTCTGCCTGCAACTCTTGCCCCGTGCGCCATACAGCGCGCGGGATCCGGCGCAGTCGCAAACCCTCGGGGTGACGCTGGAACGTCAGCAGGGCGTGCACGCGATCGATTCTGACCGGCGGACGGATTTCGATACCTGGCCGGGCGTATTGGCGTACACGCCGGTCGGCGTGGAGGTGTTTTCTGAATCGGCCACCGGTGGCGAGTATCTGCTGATGCGGCTGGATGAGCCGTTTGCCAGCGAACTGTTACCGGCCGCCACTCACCGCATGCAATCTTGCGGCAATCGGCGTGCGCTGACCCTGGCGCGAGATATGCGGCGTCAGTTGCTCGCCACGCAGCCCGACCTGCTGGCGCTTGAGCAATGTGCCGTGGCGCTGGTTGGCGTCGCGGGTTCGATAACCGATACAACGCAGCGTGCCACGCCCAAGGCCTTTGCCCGAGTCATGGAACAGATCGCCGAGCAGTTCCAGCACCCCCTCACGCTGGAACAATTGGCTGCCACCTATGGGCACAACGAACTGCGCTTTCTGCGCGATTTCACCCAGGCTATTGGCCTGACGCCTCACGCCTACCTCATTGAAGTGCGGCTTCAGGCCGCACGCAGGCTGATCGAGCGCACGGCTCTGCCCTTGGCCAGCATCGCTCTGGATGTCGGCTTCGCCCATCAGTCCCACATGGGCAGTGCCTTTCGCAAATACCTGGCCATGACCCCCAGCCAGTACCGCTCGCGCTTTTAGTCGTACGCCGGCAGCGCGCATCTGCCATGCTCAAAGTCCGCAGCACCGCTTCAACCAAAGGAACACCGCAATGGACGACGTACAACAACTGGGCGAGATGCTTCGCCACTACGCAGAAAGCGAAGCGCACAAGAAGCAACTGTTTGAGGCGCAATCGGCCGTGTGGGCGACGCGCATCGGGGAGTTGTTCGATCAGATCCAGCAGTGGCTGGCACCGGTCCTGGCGCCGAATCTGCTGGAAGTGAGCCGCGAGGCGTATATCGCATCCGGACCGAGCGTGCCGGTGGAGACGTCGACGTTCAAGACCGAGAAACTGAGCGTCGTTATCGCCGGCAAACCGGTGGAGTTTGTGCCGGACGTGATGGGCGTTGGTGGGCAGATTTCCCTTGCCGTGATGGGGTTGACCGCGGCGCGCTATGGCAGTATTTCGCTGGTGTGCCTGCCACCGTCCAGCGCCTGGCAATGGCGCAAGACCAACGGCCTGAAAGACCCGGACACGTTTGCCTTCGATGCAAACTTTTTGGCGCAGCAGCTGCAGAGCCTGATTCCCCGCGAGCGCAACTGAAGCGATCGATCGTTCCCACGCAGAGCGTGGGAACGATCATCAGTGGATGGCGTGTGTATCAGATTTCGAGGTTGCCCCATCCCGGCTTTAATTCCTCCGGCGCGATGGCATTCACTTTCTTGCCGGTAGCGAGTTCAACCCGCCGCGCCACCTCGGGGTCATCGGCAAACGGAATCAGGCTGGCATCGTCCAGGCTCTTGGTCGTCTGGTGTTTCAGGCAATACTCGATCGCCAGCCAAAGCCCCAGCACGCCGAATAGATTCAACGCCATTTCGATCATGTCAGGCTCCTTGCCTCAGGCAAACTGCGCTTCAAGTTCGGCCATCTTCACATCTGCAACCCGCACCGTACGCCACACGTTATAAGCCATCAGCAGCATGCCGCTGAGGAAGAACAGCCCGCCGACGAACCGCACGATGAAGCCCGGATGACTGGCCTGCAACGCCTCGACGAACGAGTAGGTCAGCGTGCCGTCGTCGTTGATTGCGCGCCACATCAAGCCTTGGGTGATGCCGTTGACCCACATGGACGCGATGTACAGCACGGTGCCGATGGTGGCCAGCCAGAAGTGCAGGTTGATCAGCGGCACGCTGTGCATTTGCGTGCGGCCGAAGACTTTCGGGACCATGTGATAGATGGCGCCGAAGGTGATCATCGCCACCCAGCCCAAGGCGCCGGCGTGCACATGGCCGATGGTCCAGTCGGTGTAGTGGGAGAGGGCATTGACCGTCTTGATCGCCATCATCGGCCCTTCGAAGGTCGACATGCCATAGAAGGCCAGGGACAGCACCAGAAACCGCAGGATCGGGTCGGTGCGCAACTTATGCCAGGCCCCCGACAGCGTCATCATGCCGTTGATCATCCCGCCCCAGCTCGGCGCCAGCAGAATCAGCGACATCGCCATGCCCAGCGACTGCGCCCAGTCCGGCAGTGCGGTGTAGTGCAAGTGATGCGGGCCAGCCCAGATGTACAGGGTGATCAGCGCCCAGAAGTGCACGATCGACAAACGATAGGAATACACCGGCCGACCCACCTGTTTCGGCACGAAGTAGTACATCATCCCGAGAAACCCGGTGGTGAGGAAAAAGCCAACGGCGTTGTGGCCGTACCACCACTGCACCATCGCGTCGGTGGCCCCGGAGTACACCGGATACGACTTGAACCAGTCCACCGGAATCGACAGGTGATTGACCACGTGCAGCATGGCGATCACCACGATGAACGCGCCGAAGAACCAGTTACCGACGTAGATATGCTTGGTTTTGCGGCGCACCACGGTGGTGAAGAACACGATGGCATAGGCGAGCCAGACCACCGTCATCCACACCGCGCCGGAGAACTCGATCTCGGCGTATTCCTTGGTGGTCGTGTAGCCCTGCGGCAGGCTGATCAGCATTACCACGATCACCGATTGCCAGCCCCAGAAGGTGAACGCAGCGAGTTTGTTCGAGAACAGCCGCACCTGGCAGGTGCGTTGTACGGCGTAGTAACTGGCGGCGAATTGCGCACTGCCGGCAAAGCCGAAAATCACCAGGCTGGTGTGCAGCGGGCGCAAGCGGCCGAAGGTAGTCCACGGCAAGTCGAGGTTCATCTCGGGCCATACCAGTTGCGACGCGATCCATACCCCCATCGCCATCCCGACGACCCCCCATACCACGGTTGCCACGACGAATTGGCGGACGACCTTGTAGTTATAGGCCAGTCCGATTGTTGCTGTGCTCATGGTCAGTTCTTCCACGGTTGCAAAGTCTTGCCAGGCCACCCGGTCTGGCATGCGATGAACTGTAGAAACCCTGCCGGAAACAAAACAGTCTCAGGAAACTTTCATTTATACGGATCAGATGTGGGGCACGCCTGCGGCCATCAGTCGCGTCCTGATACGGTTTTTTAGTGTTTAGCTGAATCTATAACGCGCTGTGCCGCAGGTTCATAGTCGCTACCTCGAGAGCGAGCCGTAGAGCCCGATCAATCCTGATGAGGTAGCCACATGTATCAATACGATGACTATGACCGGGCCCTGGTGTTCGAGCGTGTTGCGCAGTTTCGCGATCAGGTCGAACGTTTCATGGCCGGCGAATTGAGCGAAGAAGAGTTCCTGCCCCTGCGTTTGCAGAACGGCCTGTACATGCAAAAACACGCCTACATGCTGCGCGTGGCGATTCCTTACGGCACCCTCGGCGCACAGCAGATGCGCACCCTGGCGAGCATTGCCCGGGACTACGATCGTGGCTATGGCCATTTCACCACCCGGCAAAACATGCAGTTCAACTGGATCCAACTGGCCCAGGTCCCGGAGATCCTCGAACGCCTGGCCCAAGTGGAAATGCACGCGATCCAGACCTCCGGCAACTGCGTGCGCAACATCACCACCGAAGCCTTCGCCGGCGTCGCGGCGGACGAGCTGATGGACCCGCGTCCGCTGGCAGAGATCCTGCGGCAATGGTCGACCATCAACCCGGAATTCCTGTTCCTGCCGCGCAAGTTCAAGATCGCCATCTGCTCGGCGAAACAGGACCGCGCGGCGATCATGATGCATGACATCGGCCTTTATCTTTATCGCGACAACAGCGGGCAAATGCTCTTGCGGGTGATCGTTGGCGGCGGGCTGGGGCGTACACCGATTCTCGGTCTGCAGATTCGCGAAGGCTTGCCGTGGCAGCATTTGCTGTCTTACGTCGAGGCGGTGCTGCGGGTCTACAACCGCCACGGGCGGCGCGATAACAAGTACAAGGCGCGGATCAAGATTCTGGTCAAGGCCTTGGGGATTGAAGCGTTTGCCAAGGAAGTGGAGGAGGAGTGGCAATACCTCAAGGACGGTCCGGCGCAGTTGACCGATGTCGAGTACGAGCGCGTCGCCAGTGCCTTTGTGCCCCCCGATTACCGTTCACTGGCCGGCACCGACCTGGACTTCGGCACGCGCCTGGCCGAGCACCCGGCGTTCGCCCGTTGGGTGGCGCGCAACGTTCAGCCGCACAAAGTGCCGGGTTACGCCAGCGTGGTGCTGTCGACCAAACCGGGCATTGCCGCGCCGCCGGGGGATGTCACGGCCGAGCAAATGAAAGCGGTGGCGCAATGGTCCGAACAGTTCGGTTTCGGCGAAATCCGCATCGCCCATGAACAGAACATCGTCCTGCCGGACGTGCCCAAGGCAGACCTTTATGCGCTGTGGTGCCTGGCCTGCGAGCAAGGCCTGGGGAGTGCCAACATTGGCTTGCTGACCGACATCATCGCTTGCCCCGGCGGCGACTTCTGCGCCCTGGCCAACGCCAAGTCGATCCCCATCGCGCAAGCGATTCAGGCGCGTTTCGACGATCTGGACTACCTGCATGACCTGGGTGACATCAGCCTGAACATCTCCGGCTGCATGAACGCCTGCGGTCACCACCACATCGGCAACATCGGCATTCTTGGCGTCGACAAGAACGGCAGCGAGTGGTACCAGATCACCCTCGGCGGCGCCCAGGGCAAGAACAGCGCGTTGGGCAAGGTCATCGGCCCATCCTTCAGTGCCGCCGAGGTGCCCGATGTGATTGAACGGATCATCGGCACGTTCGTGCGCTACCGCGAGAGCGAAGAACTGTTCGTCGATACCCTGGCGCGCATCGGTCTGGAGCCATTCAAGGAGTGCGTCTACCCGAAAGTCCTGGAGGTGTCGGCATGAACAATCTGCTGCGTTTGCGAGAGGGCGGTGCCGAGTGGGTGCGCGACGACCCGTGGCAGTTGATTCGTGAAACGACCGGTGAACTGCCGGCCGGGCCGCTGATCCTGCCGTTACCCCGGTGGCTGACCCTTAATGCCGACACCACGACCGCGCTCGAAGGTGTATGGCTCGGTCCTGACGACGAAGTGGCAAACCTGTTTCCGTGGTTCCCCGACCTGCCGCTGATTGCCCTGGACTTCCCGAGCTTTCGCGACGGACGCGCCTACAGCCAGGCCTATCTGTTGCGCACGCGATTCGGTTGGCAAGGCGAATTGCGCGCGATTGGCGACGTGCTGCGCGATCAACTCAGCCATATGCGTCAATGTGGTTTCGACAGCTTTGCCGTGCGTGAAGACAAGTCTGCCGAAGATGCGCTCAAGGGATTGGCGGGGATGAGCGTGTTGTATGGGCGTTCGGTGATCGAACCGCGACCGTTGTTTCGGCGGCGGTAGGGCATCGAGATCAAAAGATCGCAGCCTTCGGCAGCTCCTACAGAACCGCGCCATGTGCCAGTCCCGTAGGAGCTGCCGGAGGCTGTGATCTTTCGCTTGGGCCACTGATGGCATTTTGATACAGTCTGCGTCTCATATGGAGTTGGTGAAGAAAGGAGTCTGGTTTGGGCGCGGGCAAGAAGATTTTAGGGTTGATAGCGCTGTTGCTGATGGCGGCCCTGTGGGGCAGTTATTTTTATGTATTCAAAGAGAACCGTAACGGCCAGCTCGGGGATGCATTCGACAGTTACGCCTGGTGCGGCACGCCGCCGGCCAGCGATAGCGGCGGGTTGGGCAAGGATCAACTGTCGCTGCGCATCACCAACAACGTTCGCGGCGAGTTCATGCTCTCGGGGGCGGTTGTCGTTTCCGAACGAACCTTTGATCGCTATGACCTGGGCCGCAACGAATTGCGGCTGCGCATGGAACCGCTGCAATGGTCCTACGGCGTTGCGCCGATTTTCATGGAACAGGTCAAGATCAAACCCCTGAGCCGCAACCTGTCTTCAGTCAACAAAAGTGCCTACGCCGAACTTGAGCCCCGGCCCATTGACGTCCAGGGGCGGGCGACGGATTTTCCGTTCGACACCTACCGCTACGGTTACAAACCGGTGTTGTACTACCTCAAGGGCAACGAGCGCATCGACCTGCGCTTCAAAAACGTCACCACCAGCATGCAGATGTCCAACACCTTTACGCCGATCCAGAAGTACAACCGTGCCGAGTACATCAACGAGAAAAATTCGCTGATCAGCGAGCAGGACTACACGCCCTACGGCGCCAACGAATGCGCGTTCAGCGTCGAGCGCAAGGGCTCGTTCAAGGTGATTGTGTTGCTGTTGTTGCTGGTGATGTGCCTGCCGCTGTTGCACGTGTTCTATCGCGACGAGCCGGGCATCGACTTTCTCGCGACGCTGGTGAGTATTGGCGCGATCCGGGTGTTCCTGGTGGGGCCGTTGAACGATTTCCAGTTGTACACCATCGACTTCCTGTTCGGCGCGGTGATCATCCTGGTGGGCACGGTGTCGTTGATCAAGACGATGCGGGCCAATAGTCGGCGGGAGTTGGCAGCGAAAAGCGGATCTTCGTGGTGATTGCCGCGACCGTGGCGAGAGCTGAAAATTGTGATTTTCGATACAAAAACGCCGGGCATTAGCTATACCTGTAACTCTCGTAGGCAATACCGTTGCCGTCCTTCTGACAGGAGTTAAAGCATGAAGCTTGCGTTAATGATGAGCACACTGTGCATCGCCTCTCTCGGGGTGGCGGGTTGCGCCAGCAAAGTCGTCGAGCCAGACCAGTACTCCGGTTTTCTCAAGGACTACAGCCAGCTCAAGGAAGCCAAGTCGCCATCGGGCGCCGTGGTGATGCGCTGGGTCGATCCCAAGCTCGACGTCAACAAATACACCAGTGCCTACATCGAGCCGACTCAGCTCTATCCCAAACCGCAACCGACAGTGAAAATCCCTCAAACCACGCTGAACGGCATTACCAGCTACTACGATCAGGCGCTCAAGCGCGAACTGGGTAAATCCCTGCCGCTGGCCAGCGGCCCCGGCCCAGGCGTGATCGTGGTGCGTGCGGCGATCACCGCTGTCAGCAGCAAGACCGAAAGCCTCAAGCCGTATGAAGTAATCCCGATCGCCCTGGTGGCAGCGGCCGTCACCACCGCCAGCGGTGCTCGCGATCAGCAAACCGATCTGGCCACCGAAGCGGTGTTTCTCGATGGCGGCACCAACAAAGTCATCGCTCAAGTGGTGCGCAAGGGCACCGGCAAACCGCTGGAAAACGAAGCTCAGGTGATGAAAGCCGATGACGTGAAAAACGTGATCGATGGCTGGGCTTCGGACATGAATCAGTCGTTTGTAAAATTCAAATCCAAGTAACGCGGGTTTGTTGTTCACGCAAGATCGTTCCCAGGCATGGGAACGATCAATCTCTTTGGCTATCCCCCTGGATATCGGCCGGTGTGACGGTGGAAGCAATCGGCACCGCATGACTTTGCATTGTCTGGGCACCGACACCACAACTTGCGAAAAGCGCCATCAGGCTGAATGCCGCAGCGCGAAGCAAACCATTCATAGACGTTTCCTCATTTTCCGAAGATGACATTCAGCCCGGCTTACATGAAGGCTTTTTTTTACTCTAGCAGGTGGTTGTCGCGTCAACGGGTTTGCTTGTTGAATTGAAGATCCATTCGCGGGCAAGCCACCCACAGGTATTGAGTGAGCCTTGGCTCATTTGCCAACTACAAACTCCTGTGGGCATGGGCTTGCTCGCGATATAGGTAGTCCGTTCCTTTCTCTTCCATACTGACTTCGGGAAGTTGGCTGTCGGTGTGCTTCAGTACTTCTTCGCCTGCGCCCGCACGCGCTCTTCCTGCTCCCGCAACTGCGGTGTGAACTCGGCACCGAAATCTTCGGCCTCGAACACCTGGCGAATCTCGATCTCGGCCTCTGTACCCGGCATCGGGTTGGGGCAGCGCTTGACCCACTCGATCGCTTCCTCTTTCGACTTGACCTCCCAAATCCAGTAACCGGCGATCAGCTCCTTGGCTTCGGCGAACGGGCCATCGATGACCGTACGTTTTTCACCCGAGAAACGCACCCGCGCGCCTTTGCTGCTCGGTTGCAGGCCATCGCAATCGATGAGGATGCCGGCCTTGGCCAGTTCCTCGTTGTAATTGCCCATTGCGGTCATCAGTTCTTCGCTGGGCATCACGCCGGCCTCGGAATCGGGGCTGGCTTTTACAATGATCATGAATCGCATGGTCTTGTCTCCGTTGAAGTTGAGTGATTCATTGCATAGTCGAACGGGCGTGACTTGAATCGACAATGCACCTAAACAAAAATTGTCCTTTTCGTTTTAGTCGATGTTGTAGAGAGCAGATGTATTTTCGACATCCTCCTCGCGATCAAATATTCCTGTGCAACCCATCCAACGACCAACGGAAGGTGCCCTTCATGCCCGTACTGGAATTGACTGAAGGGCTGCTGGTGAATGCCTGCATGCGGCGGATTTTCGTGGCGCGGCACCGCAATATGCTGCGGTTGCTCGGGTAGTGCACGTGCATCCAGCCCTGTGGAATTGCAGGTTTGCCTCTCCCGCCACTCATGACAATTTGTGTTTTTGCATAGGTCCCCGGCCCATTTCGTGGTTAACTTCGGCCTCGTCAAAATTCTCTACATCAACGTTCAGAAGGACTCCGTTCATGGCTCAAGTCACTCTTAAAGGCAACCCGGTTCAAGTCAACGGCCAACTGCCACAAGCCGGTTCCCAGGCGCCAGCCTTTTCCCTGGTTGCCGGCAATCTGTCCGACGTGACCCTGGCGAGCTTCGCCGGCAAGCGCAAAGTGTTGAACATCTTCCCAAGCATCGACACCCCGACCTGCGCCACCTCCGTGCGCAAGTTCAACGCCCAGGCCAATGACGTGGCCAACACCGTCGTGCTGTGCATCTCCGCCGACCTGCCGTTCGCCCAAGCCCGCTTCTGCGGCGCCGAAGGCCTGGAAAACGTACAGAACCTGTCGACCCTGCGCGGTGCCGAGTTCAAGGAAAACTACGGCGTGGCCATCGCCGATGGTCCACTCAAAGGCCTGACCGCCCGTGCCGTCGTGGTTCTGGACGAAAACGACAAGGTCCTGCACAGCGAACTGGTCAAGGAAATCGCTGAAGAACCGAACTACGATGCAGCGCTCGCCGTTCTGAAGTAAGCAAAGTTTTACAATTGTTAACGGCCTGGCCCTGTCCAGGCCGTTTTCATTTGTGCTTCAGTGTTTTAGCTAAACCTCCTGTTCCGTAAGCCAAAGGTAAATTGCCGGTAAAGGCGCTTTGCTTAATACCCGCCAGTGCTTATCGTTCAGCCTCCCGTAGAAAAAAAGCGCACGCGCCCAATGGTTGATCATTCCATGCAATCCTCCGCTTCCCGCAATCCTCGTCGCTGGCTGTTCGGCCTGCTTGTCCTGTTGGTCATCGCCGGCCTGTGCTGGAAGTTCTGGCCCGCTGGCAGCAGCCCGAAGGAGGGCGCAGGGCAGAAAGCCGTTGCCGGGCATACCGGTCGGTCGGGGGGGATGCGTCCGGGATTCGGCGGGGCGACGGGACCGGTTCCGGTGCGCGTGGCGCCGGTGGTCAAAGGCGATTTTCCGCTGTATTACAAGGCGCTGGGCACGGTCACGGCGCTGAACACCATCAATGTGCGCAGCCGCGTCGGTGGCGAACTGGTCAAGGTTTATTTCGAAGAGGGGCAGATGGTCAAGGCGGGTGACCTGCTGGCCGAGATCGATCCACGTCCTTATCAGAATGCCTTGCTCCAGGCCGAAGGCACCTTGCTGCAGAATCAGGCGCAATTGAAAAACGCCCAGGTCGACGTCGAGCGCTATCGTGGCCTGTACCGCGAAGACAGTATCGCCAAGCAAACCCTGGACACCGCCGAAGCCTTGGTGGGCCAGTATCAGGGCACGGTCAAGACCAATCAGGCGGCGGTCAACGACGCCAAGCTCAATCTCGAATTCACCAAGATCCGCGCTCCGATCGCCGGGCGTGTGGGCCTGCGGCAGCTGGACGTCGGCAACCTGGTGGCGGCCAACGACACCACGGCGCTGGTGATCATCACCCAGACCCAGCCGATCAGCGTCGCGTTTACTTTGCCGGAAAACAGCCTGAACACCGTGCTGGCCCGCTATCGCACCGGCGCCAGGCTGCCCGCCGAAGCCTGGGACCGCGGCGACACCCAATTGCAGGCCACCGGCGTGTTGCAGAGCCTCGATAACCAGATCGACGTCACCACCGGCACCCTGAAATTCAAAGCCCGTTACGAGAATCGCGATCAAGCGCTGTTCCCCAATCAGTTCGTCAACGTGCACCTGCTGGCCGACACCCTCAAAGACGTGGTGCTTGCACCCTCGGCGGCGATCCAGTTCGGCACCAACGGCACATTCGTCTATGCCCTGGACGGCGACAAGAAGGTCACCATCCGCCAGTTGAAAGTCGGCGCCAGTGACGGTGACAACACCGTGATTACCGAAGGTCTGGCCGTCGGTGATCGGGTGGTGCTGGAGGGCACCGACCGCCTGAAGGACGGCAGTGAAGTGGAAGTGGTCAACGACAGCAAGGATGTACCGACCACTCCGACCGAACATCTGCAAGGCAAATCGGCGGCGACCCCAGGCGAGCCGGCGGCCACCGACAAGGCGAAAAAGGGCGGCGCATGAACATCTCGCGGCTGTTCATCCTTCGCCCGGTCGCCACGACCCTGAGCATGCTGGCCATTATCCTGGCCGGGGTGATCGCTTATCGGCTGCTGCCGGTGTCGGCGTTGCCCCAGGTCGATTACCCGACCATCCGCGTCATGACGCTCTATCCCGGCGCCAGCCCGGATGTCATGACCAGCGCGGTGACTGCGCCGCTGGAGCGCCAGTTCGGCCAGATGCCCGGCCTGACCCAGATGGCTTCGACCAGTTCCGGTGGTGCCTCGGTGCTGACCCTGCGGTTCAGTCTCGACATCAACATGGACGTCGCCGAGCAGCAAGTGCAGGCGGCGATCAACGCCGCGACCAATTTGCTGCCCAAGGATTTGCCGGCGCCGCCGGTGTACAACAAGGTCAACCCGGCGGATACCCCGGTGCTGACCCTGGCCATCACCTCCAAAACCATGCTGCTGCCCAAGCTCAATGACTTGGTCGACACCCGTATGGCGCAGAAAATCGCCCAGATCAGCGGCGTCGGCATGGTCACTATTGCCGGCGGTCAGCGTCAGGCGGTGCGGATCAAGGTCAATCCCGAGGCCCTGGCGGCCAACGGCCTGAACCTGTCGGACGTGCGCACCTTGATCGGTGCCTCCAACGTCAACCAGCCCAAGGGCAACTTCGACGGCCCGACCCGGGTGTCGATGCTCGACGCCAACGACCAGCTGACGTCACCCAAGGACTACGCCAACCTGATTCTGGCCTATAAAAACGGCGCGCCGTTGCGGCTCAAGGACGTGGCACAAATCGTCGACGGTGCCGAGAACGAACGCCTCGCCGCCTGGGCCAATGAAAACCAGGCCGTGCTGCTGAACATCCAGCGTCAGCCCGGCGCCAACGTCATCGAGGTGGTCGACCGGATCAAGGCCTTGCTGCCGAGCATCACCGACAACCTGCCGGCCGGCCTCGACGTCACCGTGCTCACCGACCGCACCCAGACCATCCGCGCCTCGGTCACCGACGTGCAACACGAACTGCTGATCGCCATCGCCCTGGTGGTGATGGTCACGTTCCTGTTCCTGCGGCGGGCCAGTGCCACGATCATTCCGTCGGTGGCGGTGCCGCTGTCGTTGATCGGCACGTTCGGCGTGATGTACCTCGCCGGGTTTTCGGTCAACAACCTGACCCTGATGGCGCTGACCATCGCCACCGGTTTCGTGGTGGATGATGCGATCGTCATGCTGGAGAACATTTCCCGCTTCATCGAAGAGGGCGACAGCCCGCTGCAAGCGGCGCTCAAGGGTGCCAGGCAGATCGGCTTCACCCTGATTTCCCTGACGCTGTCGTTGATCGCGGTGCTGATTCCGTTGCTGTTCATGGCCGACGTGGTGGGGCGTTTGTTCCGCGAGTTCGCGATCACGTTGGCGGTGGCGATCCTGATTTCGCTGGTGGTGTCCCTGACCCTGACGCCGATGATGTGCGCGCGGTTGCTCAAGCGTGAGCCCAAGGAAAAAGACCAGGGCTGGTTCTACCGCTCCAGTGGCGCAACCATCGACTGGATGATCGCCGCCTACGGGCGCAAGTTGCAGTGGGTGCTCAAGCATCAGCCGCTGACCTTACTGGTGGCCATCGGCACGCTGGCATTGACCGTGTTCCTGTACATGGTGGTGCCCAAGGGCTTCTTCCCGGTGCAGGACACCGGGGTGATCCAGGGGATTTCCGAGGCGCCGCAGTCGATTTCCTTCGCGGCGATGAGCGAGCGCCAGCAGCAACTGGCCAAGGTGATCCTGGCTGATCCTGCGGTCGAGAGCCTGTCGTCCTACATTGGGGTCGACGGTGATAACTCGACACTCAACAGCGGCCGGTTGCTGATCAACCTCAAGTCCCACAGCCACCGCGACCTGAGCGCGACCCAAGTCATCGCCCGCTTGCAACCGGAGCTGGACAAGCTGGTCGGCATTCGCCTGTTCATGCAGCCGGTGCAGGACCTGACCATCGAAGATCGGGTCAGCCGTACGCAGTACCAGTTCAGCATGTCGTCACCGGATGCCGAGTTGCTCAGCCTGTGGAGCGGGCGTCTGGTCGAAGCCCTGGCCCAACGGCCGGAGCTGACCGACGTCGCCAGCGACTTGCAGGACAAAGGCTTACAGGTTTATCTAGTGATCGACCGCGATGCGGCGTCGCGGGTTGGCGTGTCGGTGTCGAACATCACCGATGCGCTGTACGACGCCTTCGGTCAGCGGCAGATTTCCACCATTTACACCCAGGCCAGCCAGTACCGCGTGGTGCTGCAATCGCAGTCCGGCGAGAAGATCGGCCCCGAAGCGCTGAACCAGATTCACGTCAAGACCACCGATGGCGGCCAGGTCCGTTTGTCCAGCCTGGCGCATGTCGAGGAACGTCAGGCGCAACTGGCGATCACCCACATCGGCCAGTTCCCGGCGGTGATGATGTCGTTCAACCTGGCGCCCGGCGTGGCGTTGGGGCATGCGGTGCAGATCATCGATCAGGTGCAGAAAGACATCGGCATGCCGATTGGCGTGCAGACCCAGTTCCAGGGCGCGGCCGAAGCGTTCCAGGCGTCGCTGTCGAGCACCTTGCTGCTGATTCTGGCGGCGGTGGTGACCATGTACATCGTGCTCGGCGTGCTCTACGAGAGCTACATCCACCCGATCACCATCCTCTCGACCTTGCCTTCGGCGGCGGTCGGCGCCTTGCTGGCGCTGCTGTTGAGCGGTAATGACCTGGGGATGATCGCGATCATCGGCATCATCTTGCTGATCGGTATCGTGAAAAAGAACGCGATCATGATGATCGACTTCGCCCTCGAGGCTGAACGTAATCAGGGCATGGACCCGCAGGCTGCGATCTATCAGGCGGCGCTGTTGCGCTTCCGGCCGATTCTGATGACCACCCTGGCGGCATTGTTCGGCGCGGTGCCGCTGATGCTCGCCACCGGTTCCGGCGCGGAGTTGCGCCAGCCTTTGGGTCTGGTGATGGTCGGTGGTTTGCTGGTGAGTCAGGTACTGACGCTGTTCACCACGCCTGTCATCTACTTGTACTTCGACCGCCTCGGGCGGCGCTGGGGTCGTAAGGCCCAGTCCGTGGACCCGGTAGAGCAGCCATGAACCTGTCCGGACCTTTCATCAAGCGCCCGGTCGCGACGATGCTGCTGAGCCTGGCGATCATGTTGCTGGGCAGCGTGAGCTTCGGCCTGTTGCCGGTATCGCCACTGCCGCAGATGGATTTCCCGGTGATCGTGGTTCAGGCCAGTCTGCCTGGCGCGAGCCCGGAGGTCATGGCCTCGACCGTGGCGACGCCGCTGGAGCGTTCCTTCGGTACCATCGCCGGGGTCAACACCATGAGCAGCCGTTCCAGCCAGGGCTCGACCCGGGTGATTCTGCAGTTCGACCTGGACCGCGACATCAACGGCGCGGCGCGGGAAGTGCAGGCGGCGATCAACGCCTCGCGCAACCTGCTGCCCAGCGGGATGCGCAGCATGCCGACCTACAAGAAGGTCAACCCATCGCAAGCGCCGATCATGGTGCTGTCGCTGACCTCGGATGTGCTGGAAAAAGGCCAGCTCTACGACTTGGCCTCGACCATTCTGTCCCAGAGCCTGTCCCAGGTGCAGGGTGTGGGTGAAGTGCAGATCGGCGGCAGTTCGTTGCCGGCGGTGCGCATCGAGCTCGAACCCCAGGCGCTCAACCAGTACGGCGTGGCGCTGGACGATGTGCGTACCACCATCGCCAACGCCAACGTGCGCCGGCCCAAGGGTTCGGTCGAAGACGGCCAGCGGCTGTGGCAGGTCCAGGCCAACGATCAGCTGGAAAAAGCCAAGGATTACGAGTCGCTGATCATTCACTACGCAGACGGCGCGGCCCTGCGCCTGAAGGATGTGGCCAAGGTCAGCGACGGTGTCGAGGACCGCTACAACAGCGGGTTCTTCAACGATGACGCGGCAGTCTTGCTGGTGATCAACCGCCAGGCCGGCGCCAACATCATCGAGACGGTCAACGAGATCAAGGCGCAATTGCCGGCATTGCAGGCGGTGCTGCCGGCCAGCGTCAAGCTCAACCTGGCGATGGACCGTTCGCCGGTGATAAAGGCCACTCTGCACGAAGCGGAAATGACCCTGCTGATTGCCGTTGCGCTGGTGATTCTGGTGGTGTTCCTGTTCCTCGGTAACTTGCGCGCCTCGCTGATCCCGACCCTGGCGGTGCCGGTGTCGCTGGTGGGCACGTTTGCGGTGATGTACCTCTACGGCTTCTCCCTGAACAACCTGTCGCTGATGGCGCTGATTCTGGCCACCGGGCTGGTAGTGGACGACGCCATCGTGGTGCTGGAGAACATTTCCCGGCACATCGACAAGGGCGTACCGCCGATGAAGGCGGCGTACCTCGGGGCGCAGGAAGTCGGCTTCACGCTGCTGTCGATGAACGTCTCACTGGTGGCGGTGTTCCTGTCGATCCTGTTCATGGGCGGGATCATCGAAAGCCTGTTCCGCGAGTTTTCCATCACCCTGGCGGCGGCCATCGTGGTGTCGCTGCTGGTGTCGCTGACGCTGACGCCGATGCTCTGCGCCCGCTGGCTCAAGCCACATACGCCGGGGCAGGAAAACCGTCTGCAACGCTGGAGCCAGCGGGCCAACGACTGGATGGTTGGCAAATACGCCACCAGCCTCGACTGGGTGCTGCGTCATCGCCGACTGACCTTGCTCAGTCTGTTCGTGACAATTGGTGTGAACATCGCGCTGTATGTCGTTGTTCCTAAAGCATTTATGCCGCAGCAGGATACCGGCCAGCTGATCGGTTTCGTACGTGGCGATAATGGCCTGTCGTTCAGCGTGATGCAGCCGAAGATGGAAACCTTCCGCCGCGCGGTGCTCAAGGACGACGCGGTGCAAAGCGTTGCAGGGTTCATCGGTGGCAACAACGGCACCAATAACGCGTTCATGCTGGTGCGGCTCAAGCCGATCAAGGAACGCAACCTGTCCGCGCAGAAAGTCATCGAGCGTTTGCGCAAGGAAATGCCCAAGGTGCCCGGTGCGCAATTGATGCTGATGGCCGACCAGGACCTGCAATTCGGCGGCGGTCGCGAGCAAACCACCTCGCAGTACTCCTACATCCTGCAAAGTGGCGACCTCGGCGCGTTACGCGAGTGGTATCCGAAAGTCGTTGCCGCCTTCAAGGCCCTGCCTGAGCTGACGGCGATTGACGCCCGCGAAGGTCGTGGCGCCCAGCAAGTGACGCTGATCGTCGATCGCGACCAGGCCAAGCGACTGGGCGTGGACATGAACATGGTCACGGCGGTGCTGAACAACGCCTATAGCCAGCGGCAGATTTCGACGATCTATGACAGCCTCAACCAGTATCAGGTGGTGATGGAGGTCAATCCGAAATACGCCCAGGACCCGGTCACCCTGAACCAGGTCAAAGTGATCACTGCCGACGGCGCGCGAATTCCGTTGTCGACCATCGCCCACTATGAGAGCAGCCTGGAAAACGACCGGGTCAGCCACGAAGGCCAGTTCGCTTCGGAAAGCATCGCCTTCGACATGGCCGAAGGGGTGACGGTGGAGCAGGGCTCGGCAGCCATCGAACGAGCGATTGCCAAGGTCGGCCTGCCGGAAGACGTGATCGCGAAAATGGCCGGCACCGCCGACGCCTTCGCCGCCGCACAGAAGAGCCAGCCGTGGATGATTCTCGGTGCGCTGGTGGCGGTGTATCTGGTGCTGGGTGTGCTGTATGAAAGCTACATTCATCCGCTGACCATTCTTTCGACCTTGCCGTCGGCCGGGGTCGGCGCGCTGCTGTCGATCTATGTGCTGGGCGGTGAGTTCAGCCTGATCTCCTTGTTGGGGCTGTTCCTGTTGATTGGCGTGGTGAAGAAAAACGCCATTCTGATGATCGACCTGGCGCTGCAACTGGAACGGCACCAGGGCCTGGAGCCGCTGGAATCGATCCGCAGCGCCTGCCTGCAACGGCTGCGACCGATTCTGATGACCACCCTGGCGGCGATTCTCGGGGCCTTGCCGCTGCTGCTGAGCCGCGCTGAAGGGGCGGAAATGCGTCAGCCGCTGGGCCTGACCATCATCGGCGGGCTGGTCTTCAGCCAGGTGCTGACCCTTTACACCACCCCGGTGGTTTACCTCTATCTCGACAAACTGCGCCATCGTTTCAACCACTGGCGTGGGGTGCGTACCGATGCTGCTCTGGAAACTCCGCTATGACTGACCGTTCGCTTCTCAATCTGGCTGCACCGCTGATCACGGCCCGAGGCTCGCGTTTGCTGAGCCTGTCGCTGTGCGTGGCGATGCTCAGCGCCTGCGCCATCGGCCCGGATTACCAGCGCCCGCAAGCCGCCGCACCTGCGCAGTACAAAGAGGCGGCCGGCTGGCGTCAGGCCAACCCCAGCGATTCGTTGGCGCGCGGTGCCTGGTGGGAGCTGTATGGCGATCAGCAGCTCAACGGCCTGATCGAAAAGCTCAACAGCGCCAACCAGACCGTTGCCCAGTCCGAGGCCCAGTACCGTCAGGCCCAGGCCTTGGTGCGCAGTGCCCGGGGGGCATTTTTCCCGACAGTGGACCTGACCGTCAGCAAGAGCCGCTCCAGCCAGGGCACTGGCAGTAGCAGTTCGAGCTTGAGTAGTTCGTCCAGCGGTATCCGTGACACTTACTCGGCACAGGCCGGGGTCAGTTGGGAAGCCGACATCTGGGGCAAATTACGTCGAGGCCTGGAAGCCGACACGGCCAATGCCCAAGCGAGTTTTGCCGACCTGGCGGCGATGCGCCTGAGCCAGCAATCGGAGCTGGTGCAGAACTACCTGCAATTGCGGGTGATCGATGAGCAGAAACGCCTGCTGGAAGCGACAGTCGAGGCCTATCAGCGCTCGTTGAAAATGACCGAAAACCAATACCGCGCCGGCGTTTCCGGCAAGGATGCGGTGGCCCAGGCCACCACTCAGCTCAAAACCACTCAGGCGGAACTGGTCGACCTGATCTGGCAGCGCGCGCAGTTCGAGAACGCCATCGCCGTGCTGATCGGCCTGCCACCGGCCGAATTCAGCCTGGCCGAAACCCAAGACATCCCGGCGTTGCCTCAAGTGCCGCTGAGCCTGCCTTCACAGTTGCTGGAACGCCGTCCGGACATCGCCTCCGCCGAACGCTCGGTGATGGCCGCCAACGCCAACATCGGCGTGGCCAAAGCTGCTTACTACCCGGACCTGACTCTGAACATGAACGGCGGTTATAGCAGCAGCACCTACGCCAACTGGATCAGCCTGCCGAACCGTTTCTGGTCGGTCGGCCCACAACTGGCCATGACCCTGTTCGACGGTGGGCAGCGCTCGGCGGAAGTCGATCGCAGTGAAGCGGCCTACGACGAGACTGTCGCCAAATACCGCCAGACCGTGCTCGATGGCTTTCGCGAGGTAGAAAATTATCTGGTGCAGCTCAAGGTGCTGGAAGACGAAGCGGTCGTGCGCCAGGAAGCTCTGGATGCGGCGCGCGACTCCCTTCGCTTGACCCAGAACCAGTACAAGGCCGGGTTGATCGCTTATCTGGATGTGGTGGTGGTTCAAGCCACGGCGTTGAACAATGAACGCAACGTGCTGAGCTTGTTGCAGAGCCGGCTGATTGCCAGCGTGCAGTTGATTGCCGCGCTGGGCGGCGGGTGGGACGGGCAACTTCAGGTCAGCGACAAGCAATAGCACAAGTCGATTGATCGTTCCCACTCAGTGGGAACGATCAATCCGACAAGCTCCCTCGCCACAATCATCTTGGTGGCCATTTGATTACTTTGTGAGTGCGTTCGTCCGCGGAATCAGTACAATCGCCGGCTTTGCTCCCCGAGAACAAACACAGTATGGCGGGGGCTGTTGCGAGAAATCCCATGCTCATTGGTAGTTATTCCCTTACGCTGGTTTTCATATCGCTGTGCGTGGCGATACTGGCCTCTTATACCGCGCTCGACCTCACCGGACGCATCGCCACGGCCAAGGGCCGAGCGGTGCATTTATGGACGGGGGGTGGCGCTTTTGCGATGGGCATCGGCGTGTGGTCGATGCATTTCATCGGCATGCTCGCGTTCACATTGCCGATCGACCTGGGCTACGACACTTCCCTCACGGCGCTGTCACTGTTGATCGCGGTGCTGTCTTGCGGCTTTGCCCTGTGGCTGGTCAGTCAGCCACAGCTGCCGGCCTGGCAACTGGCGTTCGGCGCGCTGGTCATGGGCGCAGGCATCAGCGCCATGCATTACACCGGCATGGCCGCCATGCGCATGCAGCCGGGCATCGATTACGACCCGACTCTGTTTGGCGCGTCGCTGCTTATTGCCGTCGGCGCGTCGGGCGCGGCGTTATGGATCGCTTTCCGCCTGCGCCAGCACACGCCGCATGTTCGCCTGTTCCGTGCGGGTGCTGCAGTCGTCATGGGCATCGCCATCGTCGGCATGCACTACACCGGCATGGCCGCGGCGCGCTTTGCCGATGGCAGTTTCTGTGGCGCGGCGATCAGTGGCTTGAACGGCAAGGGGCTGGACAGCCTGGTGCTGATCACCACCTTGGCGATATTGAGCATCGCCTTGCTGACGTCGATCCTCGATGCCCGCCTGGAGGCTCGCACTGCGGACCTCGCCCACTCGCTGACCGTGGCCAACCGTGAACTCACTCAACTGGCCTTGCACGACACCCTGACCGGTTTGCCCAACCGCATGTTGCTGGCTGACCGTATCGATCAGGCCGTATCGAAAGTGCAGGAACAGGGCGGCTGTTTTGCGTTGATGTTCATTGATCTGGACGGCTTCAAGCCGGTCAACGATGCGTTCGGCCATCACATGGGCGACCAGTTGTTGCGTGAAGTTGCATTGCGCCTGCGCGAAGACCTGCGTAGCCAGGACACCCTGGCGCGGATCGGCGGCGACGAGTTCGTGTTGTTGGTGCGCCTGAACGAGCCGAACGATGCGCTGAGCCTGGCGGAGCGTCAGGTCGGGTTGATTGCGCGCTCGTTCCGGGTCGCCGAACATGACTTGCAGATTTCCGCCAGTGTCGGCATCGCGCTCTATCCGGGCAACGGTCAGACGGCCGATGAGTTGCTGATGAACGCCGATGCCGCGATGTACCACGCCAAAGGCGCCGGGAAAAACGGTCATCGCTTCTTCGACGCCTCGATGAACAGCAACGCGCGCAAACAGCTGCAATTGCTCCAGGACTTGCGCAGTGCCGTCGATCAGCAGCAGTTCAAACTTTATTACCAGCCCAAATTCGACGCCGGTCATGGCCGACCGGTGGGCGCCGAGGCGTTGCTGCGCTGGGAGCATCCGACCCTGGGCCTGCTGCAGCCGGACACGTTCATTGACCTTGCGGAGAAGACCGGGCTGATCATTCCGATTGGCGAGTGGGTGCTCAACGAGGCCTGCCGGCAGATGCGCGAGTGGTACGTGCTCGGTTACACCGATTGGCGTATCGCGGTGAACCTCTCGGCCTTGCAATTCTGCCATGCGGGGCTGGTGCAGAGCGTTGCCAAAGCCCTGGCCGCCCATCATCTGCCGGCCAACAGCCTGACCCTGGAAATCACCGAAACCACCGCCATGAACGACGCCGATGCGAGCATGACGGTGTTGCAGGAGCTGTCGGAAATGGGCGTCGACCTGTCCATCGATGACTTTGGTACCGGCTATTCGAGCTTGATGTACCTCAAGCGCCTGCCGGCCAATGAACTGAAGATCGACCGGGGTTTCGTCCGCGATCTGGAGCACGACAGCGACGACGCGGCCATTGTCTCGGCCATCGTCGCCCTGGGCCAGGCGCTGGGCCTGCGGATCGTCGCC
The DNA here is from genome assembly GCF_056406935.1 of Pseudomonas sp. P1_A1. Lineage (NCBI taxonomy): Bacteria > Pseudomonadati > Pseudomonadota > Gammaproteobacteria > Pseudomonadales > Pseudomonadaceae > Pseudomonas > Pseudomonas sp. P1_A1. The sequence continues at coordinate 32,081 of NZ_JBFTZE010000031.1, forward strand.
GAAGGGGTGGAAACCGATGTTCAGCAGGACTTCCTGACCCAGCTGGGCTGCGACTCTTTGCAGGGTTATCTGCTCGGGCACCCGCTACCGGCCGATCGCTTCATGGTCGACATACACCGTGGAGAGCAATCGGCAACGGGTTGATTGCCCCCTCACCTCAGCGGATTGATGCAGCTCCATGCAAAACCCGCCGATGGCGGTTATTCTTGGCCCCGACTGCTTACGCTTGAAACGGGGGAAATGTCAGCATGGACAAAGTCATCGTCATCACCGGCGGCAGCCGCGGAATTGGTGCCGCCACGGCCCTGTTGGCCGCCGAGCAGGGTTATCGGATCTGCATCAACTATCAGTCCGACGAACAGGCGGCGCTTAGTGTGTTGGAGCAAGTCCGTGCACGCGGCGCCCAAGCCATCGCCGTGCGCGCCGACGTCAGCATCGAAGACGAAGTGATCGCTCTGTTTCATCGGGTGGACACCGAACTGGGCCGGGTCACGGCGCTGGTGAACAACGCCGGCACCGTCGGGCAAAAGTCGCGGATCGACGAAATGTCGGAATTCCGCATTCTGAAAATCCTCAAGACCAACGTCCTGGCGCCGATCCTCTGCGCCAAACACGCGATTTTGCGCATGTCGCCCAAACATGGCGGGCAGGGCGGCAGTATCGTCAATGTTTCCTCGGTTGCCTCGCGTTTGGGCTCACCCAACGAGTACGTGGATTACGCCGCGTCCAAGGGGGCGCTGGACACCTTCACCATCGGTCTGTCCAAGGAAGTGGCGGGCGAGGGGATTCGTGTCAATGCGGTGCGGCCGGGTTACATCTACACCGATTTCCATGCATTGAGCGGCGATCCGGATCGGGTCAGCAAGCTGGAGTCGGCGATCCCGATGGCCCGTGGTGGGCGGCCGGATGAAGTAGCGGAGGCGATTGTGTGGTTGTTGTCGGATAAGGCGTCGTATGCGACCGGGACTTTCGTCGATCTTGGTGGTGGGCGGTAAAGATCAGAAGCAAGATCAAAAGATCGCAGCCTTTGGCAGCTCCTACGCACGGGCGCCTGTGGGCGCCGCGATCTTTTGCTGTTAAAAGGACCTGACAATTCGCCCCAGCGTCTCCATCGCCTTCTCCGAATCCTCGGTCCATGGGCTGCCATAATTCAACCGGATACAATTTCTGAACCGCTGGGTCGGTGAAAAAATTGGCCCCGGTGCAATGCTGATCCCCTGTGCCAATGCCATCTGGAACAACTTCAACGAATCCATCTGCGGTGGCAGTTCCAGCCACAGGAAGTAACCGCCGGCCGGTTGACTGACGCGGGTCTGGGCCGGGAAGTAGCGGGCGATGGCGGCGAGCATGGCACTTTGCTGCTCTTCCAGGGCGTAACGCAGTTTGCGCAGGTGCCGGTCGTAGCCGCCGTGTTGCAGGTAATCGGCGATGGCGGCCTGGGCGGGCATTGAAGCGCACAGCGAGGTCATGAGTTTCAGCCGTTCGATTTTCTGCGCATAGCGCCCGGCGGCGACCCAGCCGATGCGGTAGCCGGGGGCCAGGCTCTTGGCGAACGAACCGCAATGCATCACCAGCCCTTCGGTGTCGAACGCCTTGGCCGGTTTCGGCGCCTGTTGGCCGTAATAGAGCTCGGCGTAGACGTCATCTTCGATCAGCGGCACCTGATGGCTGCGCAACAACTCCACCAACTCCTGTTTCTTCGCCTCGGGCATGGTCGCGCCCATGGGGTTCTGGAAACTGGTCATGCACCAGCAGGCCTTGATCGGGTGCCGTTCCAGGGTCTGAGCGAGTACGCCGAGGTCGATGCCGTCTCGCGGGTGGACGGGGATTTCCACGGCTTTGAGCTTCAGCCGTTCCAGCACTTGCAGGCTGGCGTAAAAGGCCGGGGCTTCGATGGCCACCAGATCGCCAGGCTCGGTGACGGCTTGCAGGCACAGGTTCAGCGCTTCCAACGCGCCGTTGGTGATCAGCAATTCTTCCATCGGCAGCATCAGCCCGCCAACCATGTAGCGCAGGGCGATTTGCCGACGCAGTTGCGGGTTGCCCGGCGACATGTCGGTGACCACCATGCGCGGGTCCATCTCCCGGGAGGCACTGGCCAGCGAGCGGGACAAGCGCTGCAGCGGGAACAGCGTGGGGCTGGGGAAGGCCGAACCGAAGGGCACGGTGGTCGGGTCCTTGATCGAGTCCAGCACCGAGAACACCAGTTCGCTGACGTCGACTTCGGTGGACTCGTTGACCTGGCTGCTGATCACCGGCTCCGAGAACGGGCTTGGTGCATGCGCATTGACGAAGTAGCCGGAACGCGGTCGCGCGCGGATCAGGCCACGACGTTCGAGCAGGTAATAGGCCTGGAACACCGTGGACGGGCTGACGCCGTAGGTCTGGCTGGCGTAGCGTACCGACGGCACCCGATGGCCGGGGCCAAGAACGCCGGAGCGGATCAGTTCAGCGATGTCGTCGGCGAATTTTTCGTAGCGTTTCATCGAGTGCCCGGAGTGGTGTCATTTAGAAAAAGGTCGCGGTCGAAATTGCCAGGATCGCAGCCTTCGGCAGCTCCTACAGGGGCGCGCATTCTCCTGTAGGAGCTGCCGAAGGCTGCGATCTTTTGCTGCGGTATCTTAAAGGCTCAACGGTTCATCGGTGCAACAAACCGGCTCTTGGCCACGCTATAGATGTCTGGCTCATCGCTGTCGACAATCTTGAAACTGATCGTCTGCGAGCTGCTGCTCGGCCGTTCCGTGGTCATCGCCACCGACACCGGTACATCGACGATTTCACCGGCGGCCAGGCTCAGTTCGGTCTTGCCTTGCAACTGGAAGCCGTCGCCATCGACCAGCGTCAGACGGTAATCCTGACGTTGCTGGGTCTTGTTGATGACCTTCAGGCTGTAGATGTTTTCGATCTGGCCTTCACTGTTCTCGCGGAACAGGCCACGGTCCTTGCTCACGTCCAGCGACACCATCGGCCGTTCCACCAAGGCCAGGGCGAGGGCGCCGATCATTACCAGCAGCACCGCGGTGTAACCGATCAGGCGCGGGCGCAGCAGGTGGGTCTTGCCACCCTGTAATTGATGCTCCGAGGTGTGGCTGATCAGCCCACGGGCGTAGCCCATTTTGTCCATGATCGAATCGCAGGCGTCGATGCACGCGGCGCAACCGATGCATTCCATCTGCAAACCATCGCGGATGTCGATGCCGGTCGGGCAGACCTGCACGCACAACTGACAGTCGATGCAATCACCCAGGCCGACCTCGGCGGGTTTCACTTCACGTTTGCGCGGGCCACGGTTCTCGCCGCGAGCCACGTCGTAGGAAATGGTCAGGGTGTCCTTGTCGAACATCACGCTCTGGAACCGCGCATACGGGCACATGTGCATGCACACGGCTTCACGTAGCCAGCCGGCGTTGATGTAAGTGGCACCGGTGAAAAACAGCACCCAGAACAGGCTGACACCGCCGATTTGCAAAGTCAGCAGCTCTTCGGTCAGGGGCCGGATCGGTGTGAAGTAACCGACGAAGGTCAGGCCGGTGAGCAGGCTGATCGCCAGCCACAACGTGTGTTTGGCCGAGCGGCGGAGCAGTTTGTTAATGCCCCAGGGCGCGGCTTGCAGCTTGATCCGCTGGTTGCGCTCGCCTTCGGTGATCTTCTCGCACCACATGAAGATCCAGGTCCAGGAGCTCTGCGGGCAGGTGTAACCGCACCAGACCCGGCCTGCGAACACGGTGATCGCAAACAGACCGAACGCGGCGATGATCAGCAGCGCCGACAGCAGAATGAAATCCTGGGGCCAGAAGGTCGCGCCGAAGATGTGGAACTTGCTTTCGGACAGGTCCCAGAGCACCGCCTGGCGGCCGCCCCAGTTCAGCCATACCGTGCCGAAGAACAGCAGAAACAGAAACCCCGCGCCGCTCATGCGCAGGGTGCGGAACAGGCCGGTGAAGCTGCGGGTGTGGATCAGGTTGTCGCTGGACTTGGCCTTCATCTTTGGACGCGAAGGTTCATTGTTTTTTAAAAATGAGGCAGGTTCAACGGTTCGGACGGGGATTCTATCGCTCATGGTCTTTCGCTCATCAGCCTCCATCAGGCCTGAGCACTATGACCAGCGATCTGTTTGCATAACAGACTCAGCTAACGCAATAAAAAGCGGATCAGATGAGGTGCCAACATCCACCTGCGACAACTTGATGCCCCCGTAGCGGCGGGCCGCAAGCGCCTATGTCAAGCGCGGGTGGTGGGAGTGGATGCGGGTCAGTCAAATCACCGAATCACTGTCTGTGGCCTTCAAATGCCGCCGACCGTCCACGGCGCCTGCTACGGTCAATGCGTCGGCTTCTGCTTCGGTGATGTAGATGCGCTGGCCGTCGAGGTCGACCGCCGACATGGATTTTTCCTCGTCAGTGATGATGGTGACATCGGGGCAAAGACGAATTTCTTCGCCGTTTTCGGTGATTAAGAAGCAGGTCTGGTTTTCGATGCGCACGGTCATGGAGCAATCCTTTTTCTGCGGGTTCTTAAGGGTTAGGGCGCATTCGCCGGTCATCGTTCTGCGCAACCGATTAATGGTGGGTGGGGTCCATCGTCTAGAGGGGGCCGTTTTTCCGTTCAAATGATAAGGAATGCACCATGGACGCCTGGTGGCACGAGGTTTGGGTGACGCTGCAAGCGGAATTCGCCGATGTCGGCGACGCCTCGCAACTGACGCGCATTACGGTGCGATTGCTGATGGCCGCCTTGCTGGGCGGCCTTCTCGGTTTCGAGCGTGAGCAAAAGGGCAAGGCTGCCGGGGTTCGTACTCATATGCTGGTCGCGTTGGGCGCGGCGCTGTTTGTGCTGGTGCCGCAGATGTCGGGGGCTCAGGCCGATGCCATGAGCCGGGTGGTACAGGGGGTAATCGCCGGCATCGGTTTTCTCGGCGCCGGGACTATCCTGAAGAACACCGATGGCAATGAGGGCCACGTCAAAGGCCTGACCACCGCCGCCGGGTTGTGGATGACAGCCGCCATCGGCGTTTCGGCCGGGCTGGGCCGCGAGGCGACGGCGGTGCTCAGTACATTGCTGGCGTTGGTGATCCTCGGTGTGATGCCGGTCATCGTGCGTCAGCTGGAAAAAGATCGAAACCCGTAGGGGCGCGCTCACGGATTCACAATCACTGGTGATCGCGGAGTCTGCGGTTCCTCGCGGGGTGGCGGAGTGGTTCCGGGCGGCTCTTGCTCGGGTACCGGGCCTGGCTCGGTGGGCGGGATTGTCGGCTCATCAATGTTCGGATCGGGTGTCTCGGCCGGGATTGGAATGCTCATGGATAAGGCTCCAGTGGCAGATGGCGTGAGTCGTGCTTAAGTTGGTTGACCCGTGCCTGGCGGATTTGATTCCCCGAAAGACTTGGCAAATCCCTGTGAACTTTGCCGGCGCCTGTGGCTCGGAACTTATGTGAGTTCATGCCGGTGCGTTCATATCGGGGCAGACTGCTTCGCGTGAATGACGACCAGGCACAAGAGCGTCCTTGGGGCGTAAAGGAGAGATGCTCGATGACTGCAGAGAAACCCACAGAATTGAGCTACAACCCGCATATACCGCTGTCCCAGGCATTGTTGCTGCCGCGGATCGTAATTGAAAACACCATGCCGACCCTCGATGGCGGGCAATTTGCCGTTAAAGCCGTGGTCGATCAGGACGTGGTGGTGACCAGCAAAGTGTTTGCCGACGGTCACGACCAACTGGCCGTGCGCATCCGCTGGTGCGCCGAAGGCGACGACACCTGGCAGAGCGAGGTGATGGCCGGGCTGGGCAATAACGGCTGGCAGGGCCAGTTCCGCGTCAAGAAGCAGGGCCGCCATGTATTCTGCATCGAAGCCTGGATCGATCAGTACGCCAGTTTTTGTTATGAACTGAAAAAAAAGCACGGGGCCTGCATGTCGGTCAGCCTGGAATTGCAGGAAGGGCGCCTGCACGTCCAGCAGGCAGCGGAACGCAGCGAAGGCCTCCTCAGCGAGCAGCTGGCGGCGTTGCACCATGAGTTGTCCGGTCTGCTCGAAACCGAGCAGGTTGCCTTGTTTCTGCACCAGCGCAGCGCGGACTTGATGGCCCAGGCCGATCATCATCCTTTCGTGAGCCTGAGTCCTGAATACCCGGTGGACGTGGAGCGGGAGTTGGCGCAGTTCGCCAGTTGGTATGAATTGTTTCCGCGCTCGATCACCGATGACCCGGCCCGTCATGGCACCTTTAATGACGTGCATACGCGGCTGGCGATGATTCAGGACATGGGCTTCGATGTGCTGTACTTCACGCCGATCCACCCGATTGGCCGCAGCTATCGCAAAGGCCCGAACAACTCATTGACCGCCGGCCCCGACGATCCGGGCAGCCCTTACGCCATCGGCAGCGAAGAGGGTGGACACGAGGCGATTCACTCGGAACTGGGCAGCCGCGAAGACTTTCGCCGACTCGTCACGGCGGCGGCCGAGCATGGGCTGGAAGTGGCCCTCGACTTTGCGATTCAGTGTTCCCAGGATCACCCGTGGCTCAAACAACACCCGGGCTGGTTCAACTGGCGACCGGACGGCACGATCAAATACGCCGAGAACCCGCCGAAGAAATACCAGGACATCGTCAACGTCGACTTCTATGCCGTGGACGCGATTCCCAGCCTGTGGATCGAGTTGCGAGACATCGTGGTGGGCTGGGTCGAAGAGGGCGTGAAGCTGTTTCGCGTTGATAACCCACACACCAAACCGTTGCCGTTCTGGCAATGGTTGATCGCCGATGTGCGGGCGCTGTACCCCGAAGTGATTTTCCTCGCCGAAGCATTTACCACGCCGGCGATGATGGCGCGTCTGGGCAAGGTCGGTTACTCCCAGAGCTACACCTATTTCACCTGGCGCAACACCAAGACCGAACTGGCGACCTATTTCACCGAGCTCAACGAGTCGCCGTGGCGCGAATGCTACCGGCCGAATTTTTTCGTCAATACGCCGGACATAAACCCGGCGTTCCTGCATGAATCCGGTCGCGCCGGTTTTCTGATCCGGGCCGCGCTGGCGACCATGGGCTCTGGCCTGTGGGGCATGTATTCGGGCTTTGAACTGTGTGAAGCGGCGCCGGTGCCGGGCAAGGAGGAGTACCTCAATTCCGAGAAGTACGAGATCCGCCCACGGGACTTCACCGCGCCGGGCAACATCATTGCCGAAATCGCCCAACTCAACCGCATCCGCCGGCAGAACCCGGCGCTGCACACGCACCTGGGCCTGAAGATCTACAACGCCTGGAACGACAACATTCTGTACTTCGGCAAACGCAGTGTGGACGGCAGCAATTTCATTCTGGTGGCCGTTAGCCTCGATCCGCATAACGTCCAGGAAGCGAATTTTGAATTGCCGCTATGGGAAATGGGCCTGCCCGACGATGCCAGCACCCAGGGTGAAGACTTGATGAACGGCCACCGCTGGACCTGGCACGGCAAGTACCAGTT
>NZ_JBFTZE010000032.1:0-40985 GCF_056406935.1 Pseudomonas sp. P1_A1
CCGACAAGCGAAGATCAAAAGATCGCAGCCTGCGGCAGCTCCTACGCGGGTGATGTACATTGCTTGAAAATCCTCGTCTGGTTCTGGAAATCGCCCTTTGTCCCAAGCATCCGTTTACAACGCCCCGTTCCGCGCCTTCCTGTTCGATATGGACGGAACCGTCCTCAACTCCATCGCCGCCGCCGAGCGGATCTGGACAACTTGGGCCTTGCGCCACGGCGTCGATGTGGAAACCTTCCTGCCGACCATCCATGGCGTTCGCGCCATCGACACCATCAATCGCCTGGCGTTGCCCGGGGTGGATGCCGAAGCTGAAGCGGCGTGGATCACCGAGGCGGAAATCGATGATGTGGAGGGGATTGTCGAGGTGTCCGGCGCGGCGATTTTTCTCAAGTCGCTGCCCGCCAACCAATGGGCCATCGTCACCTCCGCGCCGCGCGCGCTGGCGTTGCGCCGAATGGCTGCGGCCGGTATTCCCGAACCCGATGTGATGGTCACCGCCGAAGACGTCAGCGCCGGCAAACCCGACCCTGCAGGTTATCGGTTGGCGGCTCGTCGACTGCAGGTGGACCCAGCCGATTGCCTGATCTTCGAAGACGCCGACGTCGGTATTCGCGCAGGCGAAGCGGCGGGTGCCAACATCATGGTCATCACCGCGACCCACGTTCATCCCCTTCAGACCCGACACGCCACACTGGCCAGTTATGACTCGGTCACGAGCCATGTGGATGCCAATAACCTGATCCGCTTACACTTTTGATAATCGACACGGCCCTAATGTGGTCAGTTCAGTAGATCCCCGGAATCAATCGCCAGCTACGGGCGCAATAAGCCTCGTATTCGTTGCCGAACTGCGAGCGTAACAGCGCTTCTTCAGAGCGAATGCGGGCGATCAGCGGTATCAACATCAGCGCCACCAGCAGCAACCCGACGCCGGAACGAAAGGCCAGCGCCCAACCCACACCATTGATCAGCAGCCCCAGGTAGCTGGGGTTGCGCAGATTCCGATAAATTCCGTCGGTGACCAGGCGATGCCCCGGTTGAATCGCCACCAGCCCGCTGAAGCGGTTGCCGAGTACAAACACCGGCCACATCCGCAACGCGCCGCCGCCAATGAACAGCAGCGCACCCAGCCAACGCACGCCCTCGCCACCGAAGGTCCAGAAGTCGATCCGGTCGGTGTAGGCCGGCAGATACCCGCTCAACAACCCAAGCACCCCGAAAACCGGCAGCACCCAGCGATTGGCCCGGTCTTCACGTTCGCCGGGGCTCAAATTGCCTTCGCTGAACAAAGACACGATCGCCATCACCAGGGTTGCCAGCGCAATGACTACCAGCGGTGGATGCGAGAAAAACACCGCCAACCCGCCCAGCCCGAACACCGCGAGAGCGAGGTAGGCAAGGGTGGTGACGAGGGCGAAAAACGCGAGTTTGGCCGAGATTTTCATGACTGACTTCGCAAAAGGCATATCACCAGTGTAGGAGCTGCCGAAGGCTGCGATCTTTTGATCTTTTCAGTGGTGTAGGCAGGGGCAAAGCAAAATCAAAAGATCGCAGCCTTCGGCAGCTCCTACGGGGGGAGTGCGTTATGGGGACGGTAGTCGTGAACTAAGCTTGGATAAGGATAATCCTGCCCGTTCGCTTCCAGCCCGTTGAAAGATCTCAACGCGCCGGTGCTGTCACAAGGAGCACACGATGCTTCACATCAGAACGCCCCTGATTCTGCACCCGGGCCTGTCGACGCCGACCCGGCGAATCTGGCTCAAGCTGGAAAACCTGCAACCCAGCGGCTCGTTCAAACTGCGCGGTATGGGCCTTCTGTGCAGCCAGGCGGCAGAGCAGGGCAAGCGCAAAGTCGTCTGTCCTTCCGGTGGCAATGCCGGTCTGGCCACGGCAGTGGCCGCCGCCAACCTTGGGCTGAAAGCCTGCATCGTGGTGCCGAACACGACCCCGGAAACCACCCGCGCCAGGATCAGGAAAACCGGTGCCGAGGTGATTGTCCATGGCAAGGTCTGGGACGAGGCCAATCAACGGGCGAAAGAACTCGCGCAGGGCGCAGACACCGAATACGTGCCGGCTTTCGATCACCCGGTGTTGTGGGAAGGACACAGCACCATGGTCGATGAAATCCTCGAGGACTGCCCTCAGGTCGATGCGTTGGTGACATCCGTGGGAGGCGGCGGTTTGCTGGCGGGCCTGCTCACCGGCCTGATCCGTCATCAGCGCATGGATTGTCGGATCGTTGCGTGCGAAACCCAGGGTGCGGCGTCGTTCGCTGCCGCCATCGCTGCCGGGCACCCGGTCAGACTGCCGCGCATCGATACCGTTGCCACGTCACTCGGCGCCGCGCAAGTGGCCGCCTGGCCGGTGCAGCACATCCTTGATTTCCCGCATGAATGCGTGGTGCTCAGCGATGATGAGGCGATCATGGGCGTGGTTCGTTACGCCAACGACCTGCGCCAGTTGGTCGAACCGGCGTGTGGCGTTTCATTGGCGGTGGCGTACCTCGACCATCCGGCGATTGCCGAGGCCCATGACGTGGTGATTGTAGTGTGCGGCGGCGTCAGCATCAGCGCACAGTTGGTCGCCGGCTGGGCACGCCTGTCCGCTGGGGTTGAGAAGACCAGCGCTGAAGCGAGGTAGGGCTGTCCTCGGGGGCGTTCTCAATGGGCTGGCCCTACCGCTCAGGTTTGATATCAGTGACCCGCTGCCATACCTTCCTGAACGAGGATCGCTCTGGCCAGGTCTTCATCGCTGGCCTTCAGGTCGGGATGATTCTGGCGAATTTCGTTCAACACCGACTCCAGGTAAACGCCCCGGATCGTACCGCCACTGGCGACAAAACTGGAGGCGTCATCCCGGGCGGGAATGGCCAATTTGTGATCCTTGAACGTCGAATACAGAGATGCGGAGACCCCGGCTGAGGTGGCGACATCTTTTGCATCTACACCTGCCATAGCCGAACCAACGGGCAAACAAAGCACTAGCGAAGAGATGAGAAACAGACGGCGCATGACGGCGTCCTCCGAAGTGAAGCGTAAAGGAAGTAACACATAATTTAGGATTCCTGGCGGTGGTCAGGAGTTCCCCTGTCGATACGAGATATGCACCGGAGACTGTTCAAAACCGACTCAAGGGCCGAGAACTCCCCCCGGACCGTATTCGATTCGTGGTCATGGACTGGCGATATTCTTCTGCCTGATCGATTATCGGCAGCCAGGGCTGGCTTGAACGAGTGGAGGGCAGGTGAGCGTCGATATCGAATGCGTGGTAGTCGGGGCTGGCGTGGTCGGGCTGGCGGTGGCCAGAGCCATGGCCCGGAGCGGTCGGGAAGTGATCCTGGTCGAGGCGAGCGAGGGGATTGGCGTGGGCATCAGTTCGCGCAATTCGGAAGTGATCCACGCCGGGATCTATTACCCGAGCGGCAGTCTCAAGGCGCAATTGTGCGTGGAGGGCAAGCAACGCCTGTATGCTTTCTGCGAAGAGCGCGGCGTCGATTACCGGCGCCTCGGCAAGCTGATCGTGGCCACCGATGATCGCCAGCGCCATGCCTTGCAGGCGTTGCTGAAACAAGGCCGGCGCAACGGTGTCGATGACCTGCAATTACTGGATGCCGGTCAGGCACGGGCGCTTGAGCCGGCGTTGTCTTGTGTTGCAGCGCTTTGGTCACCGTCCACCGGGATTGTCGACTCCCACGCCTTGATGCTGGCGCTTCAGGCCGATGCCGAAGCCTGGGGCACCTCGATGGCCTTTCATACGCCGCTTGCATCGGCCTGTTGTACCGAACAGGGTTTCGAGCTGCACATGGGTGGGGCTCAGCCGATGACCTTGAGCTGTCGTGAACTGATCAACTGCGCCGGACTGTCTGCGCCAGAGGTGGCGAGCCGGATCGAAGGCTTGCCGGCGCGGCACGTGCCCAAGGCCTGGCTGTGCAAGGGCAGCTACTTCAGTTTCAGTGGCCCGGCGCCGTTCCGGCATCTGGTGTACCCGGCACCGGAAAGCGCCGGGCTGGGCGTGCACATGACCCTGGACCTGGGCGGTCAGGCGCGTTTCGGGCCGGATGTCGAATGGGTCGAGCAGGTCGATTATCGCGTCGACCCCCGTCGTGGCGAAGGCTTCTATCAGGCGATCCGGCGCTACTGGCCGGCGTTGCCCGATGGCAGCCTGCAACCGGCCTACAGCGGCATTCGCCCGAAAATCAGCGGGCCGACCGAGCCGGCCGCCGACTTCATCATCAGCGGCCCGGACGTCCACGGCGTACCGGGCCTGGTCAATCTGTTCGGCATCGAATCGCCGGGGCTGACCAGTTGCCTGGCGCTGGCCGAACGGGTGGTGCAGCGTTTAATTCGCGATGAGATTCTTTAGGTTGCGGCATGACCGATAATCAGCGTTTACGATACTGCCCGCCGTGAAGGCTATTCTTGGCAATGCGCCCATCGCCATGGGAGATCTCTGATGATCAACGTACGCACTGCCCGCATGCTCGCTGATTACAAGCGCTGGGCTGATCAGCGACTCTTCGACAGCCTCATGGCGCTGCCACCTGAGGAACTCAATCGCAAACGGGTGTCGGTGTTCAATAACATGATCGGCGCCTTGAACCACACCTATGTGGTGGATTGCATCTGGCAAGCTCATCTGGAGGGCCGGGGGCACGACTTCAAAACCTCCCACGGCCTGCTCCATACCGAGCTCGCCGAGTTGCGAATGGCGCAACAGGAGATTGATCAATGGTTCTGTGGCTGGAGCTCGGCCCAGACCGAGGAGTCGCTGGATAAACCCATCGAATTCATCTCCATGTCCGGGGAAAGCGGGGTCATGAGTGCCGGCGCCATGCTGTTGCATGTGGTCAACCACGCCAGTTATCACCGAGGCTGGGTGGTCCAGATGTACGTCGAGATTCCGGCCTTGCCACCGATCACCGATTTGTCGGTGTTTTTGCGCGAGGTTCCGGGGTATTGAGTGCCTGCTGACTCAGGAAAATCCTGTGGGAGCGGGCTTAATGCTGTTCACTTGACATCTGGCGACTAAACGAGGGTGGCAGCCGTGCGCAAGTTAGTCGACCGGCAAGGTAAAGCAAAATCCGGCGCGTCCGAAGACGCCTTGCGCACAGCTACCATAAAGTACAGGCGAATACCTGACTGACGATGCTCATGCGACCGCTTTACCTTAGCCGGGCGACTAAACCCGATCACTGATGGGCAGTGACGGGAATCAAGTTACCGAGCGGCCCCAAGGCGCACAGGCCGGTGTATTCTGGCGCAGCCGTAGGCAACGGCGCAAGGATTTGTAGCTTTCAGGAAGTATCCTTGAGGGCGCTTAAACAAGCCCCGTTTCAAGGTTAAACACGAGCAAGTGTCAAGCCTGGGGAATCAGGTCCTGCCGGCAATCGAGCACCAACCGCGCGCCCCCCAACTCGCTGCTGTCCACCTCCAGCGTAAACCCATGCAGGCTGGCAATCGCCGCGACGATCGACAGGCCCAGGCCGAATCCGCTTTGCGGGTTGCCGCCTTCGGCGCGATAGAAACGCTGAAATACCGCCTCGCGCTCGGCCGGCGCAATCCCCGGGCCGGAGTCGAGCACTTCAATGCGCGTATGCCCCGCGTCATTTACCCCACGCAGAATCACCTGGCCACCCGGCGGGGTGAATTTGATCGAGTTGCTCAGCAAATTCGCCACGGCTTCAAACAGCAGGGCACGGTCGCCGTTGAGCCCGGGCAAGGATTCGGGCATTTGCAGTTCAAAGGTCAGTTCGCCTTCTTCCGCCAGCGGCAGGTAAAAGTCATGTAACTCCTGCAGCAACGGCACCGGGTCCAGTTGCACGAAACCCGAACGGCGCTGGCGATCCTCCAGTTCGGAAATCCGCAACAAACCACGAAAACGCGCCATCAAGGTATCCGCCTCGCCCAGCACGGAATCCAGTTGCACGGCCAGTGTCGAGCCTTCATCGGCCTGCTGCTGAATCCGGTACAGCTGCGCCCGCAGGCGGGTCAGCGGCGTGCGCAGGTCATGGGCGATGTTGTCGCACACGCCCTTGACCTCATGCATCAAGCGCTCGATGCGTTCGAGCATGGCGTTGACGATGGCTGCGAGCATGTCCAGTTCGTCACGGCGATTGGACAGCGGCAGGCGCCGGGTCAGGTCGCCGGCGACGATGGCTTCGGCGCTGGCCTGGATCGCCCGGATCCGCCGCAGCGGGCGCCGTCGCAATAAATGCCAGCCGGCGATGCCCGGCAAAATCGTCAGCGACACGCCCCACAACAGCGCGTGCAGGATGATCCGGGTCACGGCAAACAACGAACCGTTGTCCCGCACCAGCACCAGCCAGCGCCCGTCCAGGGTCCGGGTCGCCACGGCGTCGCAACTGTCGGCGGGCAGGGTCGGGTCGTCGGCGTCGACGCAGTCGCCGAGCATGTGAATCTTGCCGTCCAGCGGCAGTTCTTCGGGTATCTGGCGCAAGGCGCCGAAGAGGTAGCGCTGCTGGTCATCGAACAAGCCATAGGCATCGATGCCGCGAACGTCGAAGGTCATGCTGGCGGCGAGGGCGTCTTCCAGTTGTTCGCCCTGAAACCGTGAAAACAGATGCTGACGTTGCATCAGCGAATGCTTGGCCAGGGTGTCCAGGTAGCTGGAGACCTCGTAGTACATGACCCCCATGAGAATCCCGCTCCAGGCCACGAACAGCGAACTGTAAAGCGCCAGCAAACGGCTGCTGGAGGAGCGCCAGCCGTTAGAAGGGTTCAGCAATGACATAACCCGAGCCTCGCACGGTCCGTATCAGTGGGACTTTGCCCGGCGGGTCGATCTTCTTGCGCAGACGGCCGATGTGCACGTCGATCAGGTTGGTGCCGGGGTCGAAGTGATAACCCCAGACCTCTTCGAAAATCATCATCCGCGACAGAATCTGCCCGGTGTTGCGCATCAGAAATTCCAGCAACTTGTACTCGGTGGGCAACAGCGTCAGTAACTGGCTGTCGCGGCTGGCTTCGTGGCTGATCAGGTTCAGCTCCAGATCGGCCACCCGCAATGTGGTGGCCTGGGCGGTCACGGTGTTCTGCCGGCGCAGCAAGACTTCGACCCGGGCCGCCATTTCATCGGTGGCGAACGGTTTGGTCAGGTAATCGTCGCCGCCGGCGCGCAGGCCGCGCACCCGTTCATCGACGTCGGAGAGGGCGCTGATCATCAGGATCGGCGTGGCCACGCCCATGGTGCGCAAGGTGGTGACAATCGCCAGGCCATCGAGCTCCGGCAGCATGCGATCGAGGGTGATCAGGTCGTAGTCACCGCTGACGGCGCGCTCCAGGCCTTCGCGGCCATTGTCGACCCAATCCACTTCGAGGCCGTGGTTGCTCAGTTCGGCGACGATTTCCCGGGCGGTCACGGCGTCGTCTTCGATGGTCAAGATACGGGTCATAGGGCTTGCCTGATAATCGGTTCAATACGAAGTTGAGGCATTTTGCCAAGAATTACATGCGGCTGATTAAATTAACTTTCATGTGGTCTCGTGAGGCTGGCCGCACATTGATATCATCCGGCCATGATTCTAAAGGGAAGCTGCACTGTGCGCACTTTAATGGTTCGTGGCTGGATGCCAATATTTCTGTTGTTAGTGTGCCTGTTCGGCTCATCCGCCTGGGCTGCCAACACACCGTGTTCCGGGAAGAAGGGCGGTATCGATCGTTGCGACGGCGATCTGTTCCTGTGCAATGACGGCTCCATCAGCGGTTCGAAGAAGAGCTGTTCGGCGATGTTTGGCACTAAAAACCAGGCGCGGCCACAGACGCTGTTACAGCAAACCGATGGCTGCGCCTGCGGCACCGGTACGTTCTGCACCGGGCCTAGAGGCGGGGTGTATTGCCTGACGCCCAGCGGCAACAAGAGTTACAAGCGCAAGTAGTTTGGTTGGCGCAATGCATAAAACCCGCTGCCAGCGTCGGCTCCTTGCAAAGTGCATGGTTCTGAGAAGTTCATTGTTTTCAACTTGTTGAAATAGAACGATTTATTCAAATAGTGCGACTGGCACGCTGTCTGCAACGGCTCCTTTTGACGAGTTGTAACAACTGCCTGGAGTACAACAACAATGAATAGATCCCCCGATGGTTTTTATCCTGTCGCCGAAGAGTCCAGCACACTATCGGGCGTCTCGTGGCCCGCAATCTTCGCCGGGGCCGCAGCGGCTGCGGCGTTGTCGCTGATCCTCGTACTGCTCGGTTTTGGCCTGGGTTTCACGGCAGTCTCGCCGTGGGCCAATGAAGGTATGAGCGCCAAGGGCCTGGGTATCTCGACGATTGTCTGGCTGGCCTTTACACAGATCGTGGCGTCCGGTCTCGGCGGTTACATCGCCGGCCGCCTGCGGGTGAAGTGGGCGTACATGCACGGCGATGAGGTTTATTTCCGTGACACGGCCCATGGCTTCCTGGCCTGGTGTGTGGCGACGCTGGTGACCGCGACCCTGGTGGTCGGTTCGGTCAGTAGCGTCGTCAGCGGTGGTGTGCGGGCCGGGGCAGTGGTCGCCGGCGGTGCCGCCAGCGCCATGACCCAGGCTGCCGGCAGCGCTATCGGCAATCCCGCGAATGATCCGTACGGTTACTTCATCGACAGTCTGTTCCGCGATGACCGCCCGGTCGCTGTCAGTGATGACGCCACCCATGGCGCCGTCACCCGCATCTTCGCGCGCAGCCTGAGCCACGACGGTCAGCTGGCCGCCGAAGATCGGGCTTACCTGGCGCAATTGGTGGCCCAGCGGACCAACCTCACGCAAGCGGATGCCGAGCGTCGGGTCGATGAAGTGTATGCCCGCACTCAAAAAGCCGCGGCCGACGCCAAACTGGCTGCGCAACAAGCGGCTGACACCGCCGCGAAAGTAGCGGCATGGACGGCGTTGTGGATGTTCATCGCGCTGCTGGCCGGTGCGTTTTTCGCCAGCCTCGCCGCGACCTTCGGCGGTCGCCGCCGGGATGCCGTGGAGTATCTGGAGGCCGATGCCTATGTGACCACCACCACGACCACGACGCTGCCACCTGTTCGTTAACCCAGGAGAACCACCATGCGCTCATTACTGCTGTTCTTTCTCGGCGTTCCGATCCCGATCATCATTCTGATTGCCTTGTTCATGCACTGATCCCTTCGAGGCATTTGGCCTCTGCCGCTTCTGCCTCCGGTAGAAGCGGCGTTTTGCTTTTTGGGGCCGGTGGGCTCAGGTGTTTTCACTGGCCTGGATCAATATTTCCTTCAGCGATATCTCCTAGCATCAAAGATCCAGCCCCATCCTGCGGTATCGACTACGGTGTCTGGGCGCGCAGCTGATGCGCTGTCGAGGTACCCGTGCAGACCTTCTCGTTGTTATTAGTCAGGTGGCCCGCAAGGTGTAGTGCAGCATGGCGCTGAAGAATCTCACCTGAACCTTTCACGGATGAACAATCGCAATGCAACGCATAAACCGAACCTTCGATATCCAGCCACTGGTGCGGGCGGATATGACTGTGTGCATCAATGGCCAGACTGTCAGCGCCGCCATCGGCGAAACCGTCCTGACGGTCATTCAATCACTGGGCATTCGCCAGGTGGCCCGTAACGATCACGATCAAATCAGCGGTGCCTATTGCGGCATGGGCGTATGCCAATGCTGCCTGGTGAAAATCGATGGCCGGCACAAACGGCGCGCCTGCCAGACAATCGTGCGTGAGGGCATGAGCATCGAAACCCGGGTCAACCGTATTGCCGGGCAGGAGGTTTTATGAGCCTGCAACCGGTGATCGTCGGCGGCGGGCCGGCGGGTATGGCCGCGGCCGTTGAACTGGCGCGCCATGGTGTGCGTTGTACCTTGCTCGAAGAGGCTTCGCGTCTTGGCGGGGTGGTCTATCGCGGGCCCTTGCGCGATAACGTGCAACTGGATTACCTGGGGCCACGCTATTCGGAAGCGCTGGCCAAACTGCATGGAGAATTCCACGAGCAGTCGGGCCTGATCGACGTGCGTTTGAACCACCGCGTGGTCGGCGCCGAAGGCACCCGGGCGTTGGTGGTGCTGGACATCAACGAGCATTTGCAAGAGGTCGAATACCCGCAGCTGCTGTTGGCTGCCGGTTGCCATGAGCGCTGCGTACCGTTCCCCGGCTGGACCTTGCCTGGGGTGATTCTGCTGGGTGGTTTGCAACTGCAAATCAAGAGTGGCGTGGTTCA
This sequence comes from Pseudomonas sp. P1_A1, assembly GCF_056406935.1. Taxonomy (NCBI): domain Bacteria; kingdom Pseudomonadati; phylum Pseudomonadota; class Gammaproteobacteria; order Pseudomonadales; family Pseudomonadaceae; genus Pseudomonas; species Pseudomonas sp. P1_A1. Next base: position 10,180 of record NZ_JBFTZE010000032.1, read on the forward strand.
ACCCCAGGGGCCGGTGGTGATTGCCGGCACCGGTCCGCTGTTGCCGCTGGTGGCCTGCCAGCTACACGCTTCGGGGGTGAGCGTCGCCGGGGTTTATGAGGCCTGCGCGTTCGGCAAGATCGCCCGGGAAAGCCTCGCGTTATTGAACAAGCCGCAGTTGTTCCTCGACGGTTTGAGCATGCTCGCGTACCTGAAACTGCACGGCATTCCCATGCACTATGGCTGGGGCGTGGTCGAGGCTCAAGGCGAGGAAGAGTTGAAATCAGTGACCGTTGCGCCGTACTCCAGCACCTGGGAGCCAGACCTGAGCCGTGCCGAACGGATTGCCGCGCAGACCCTGGCGGTCGGCTATGGCTTCATTCCTCGCACCCAACTCAGCCAGCAAATGGGCCTGGACCACGGCTTCAGCGATGACGGCTACCTGCGGGCCAGCGCCAATGTCTGGCAGCAAAGCAGCGAACCCCATGTGCATCTGGCCGGTGACATGGGCGGAATTCGCGGTGGTGAGGCGGCCATGCTCGCGGGACGAATCGCAGCAGTGTCGATCCTGCTGCAACGGGATGTGCTGGACGCGGAGCTGGCACGGGTCAGGCGTGACCGTTACCTGTCCAGACTCAAGTCCATCATGCGCTTTCGCGCCGCCGTCGACCGTTACACCGAACGCGGTGCCGGGCAGACCGCATTGCCGGCTGCCGACACGGTGATTTGTCGCTGCGAGCATGCGACCCGCGTCGACATCGATCGGGCGCTGGAGCAGGGCGTGCAAGACCTGGCCAGCCTGAAAATGCGTACCCGCGTGAGCATGGGCGACTGTCAGGGGCGGATGTGTGTCGGCTATTGCACCGACCGTTTGCGCGAAGCCACCGGGCGGCAAGACGTGGGCTGGTTGCGCCCGCGCTTTCCCGTCGACCCGATTCCTTTTTCAGCGTTCCAGTCTGTCGGCACGGAGGCGACAAGCCATGAGTAAGTTCTACGACGTGATCATCGCCGGCGGCGGTGTGATTGGGGCGTCCTGCGCCTATCAGTTATCCAAGCGCAAACACCTGAAAGTCGCGCTGATCGACGCCAAGCGACCCGGCAACGCGACCCGCGCTTCGGCCGGTGGTTTGTGGGCGATTGGTGAGTCGGTGGGCCTGGGCTGCGGGGTGATTTTCTTCCGCATGATGTCCGCCAATCGCAAGCGCGAAGCCCAGGGCGCAGCGGTGGCGGTGGACTCCAGCACGCCGCATATCCTGCCGCAGTCGTTCTTCGATTTAGCCTTGCAGTCCAACGCGATGTACCCGGATTTGCACCGGGAGCTGCAGGACAATCACGGGATGGATTTCAAGTTCGAGAAGACCGGCTTGAAATTCGTGATCTACGACGATGAAGACCGGCTCTACGCCGAGCACATCGTGGCGTGCATTCCGCATCTGGCGGATCAGGTGCGCTGGCTCGATCAAGCGGCCCTGCGTGAAGCCGAGCCAAGCGTCAGCCATGAGGCAAGGGGGGCACTGGAGTTTCTCTGCGACCATCAAGTCAGCCCGTTCCGCCTGGCCGATGCCTACACCGAAGGCGCGCGGCAAAACGGGGTGGACCTGTATTTCAACACCAACGTTACCGGCGTGCTGCATGAAGGCTCGCAGGTCACCGGCGTGCAGACCGTCGAGGCCGGCGTGTTCCGTTGCGATACGCTGATCAACGCCGCTGGTGCCTGGGCCGCCGACCTCAGCGAGCAGGCCACCGGCATTCGCATTCCGGTGAAACCGGTGAAGGGCCAGATCCTGCTGACCGAGCGTATGCCGAAGATCCTGCGCGGTTGCCTGACCACCAGCGACTGTTACGTGGCGCAGAAAGACAATGGCGAAATCCTGATCGGCAGCACCACCGAAGACAAAGGTTTCGACGTGACCACCACCTACCCGGAAATCAGCAGCCTGGTGCAAGGCGCAGTGCGCTGCATTCCGGCGCTCGCCGACATCAGCCTGAAACGTTGCTGGGCCGGGTTACGTCCTGGTTCGCCGGACGAACTGCCGATTCTCGGGCCGATGAAAGGCGTGCAGGGTTACCTCAATGCCTGCGGACATTTCCGCACCGGCATCCTGACCTCGGCGATTACTGGCGTGCTGCTGGACAAACTGGTGAATAACGAGCCGTTGCCGCTGGATATCACACCGTTTCTGGCGGATCGGTTTGAAGTGACGCCGCAGGTCGAATCGAAAGAAGCGCACATGGCTTGACCGCAACCTCACCACTGACGCGCGAGCGCTGTGGTGAGGGCTTTTGTGCCGTCACTCTTTAACGCTCATGAACTCTTTCGCCCAACGAATGTAGTCCTCCGGCTGCGTATAGGTATGCGTCAGTTCGGTGGCGTTCAGGTCGGAGGCCTGGGTGAAGATCTGGCGTTGTTCACGCAGGCTGTCATAAGTGGCTTTGATCGCTGCGAAGTAGGCGCCATGGCCGTCGATGGTGACACGCACGCCCAATTCGGCCAGGCGTTTGTCGTCGCGCAGCAACGGGTTGCCGTAGGTGACCAGCATCAGCGGTACGCTCAGGTGTTCGGCGATCTGTTCCAGATGATCGAAATCCTGCACGCCCACCATGCAAATCCCGTCGGCCCCGGCCTGTTGGTAATGCTGGGTGCGGCTGATGATTTCCTGGACCGGCAGGATCCCTGCGTTGGTGCGGGCGATGATCGCCATTTCCGAGTCGACCCGGGCTTCCAGCGCCGCGCGGATCTTGCCGACACCTTCGGCGACCGTGATCAGGTCGGTGGACTTGCGACCGAATTGCGCCGGCAGCAGGGTGTCTTCGATGGTCAGGGCGGCCACGCCGGCGCGTTCGAGTTCGACGATGGTGCGCATGACATTGAGCGCGTTGCCGTAGCCGTGGTCGGCGTCGGCAATGACTGGCAATTGCGCCACTCGGCCGATGCGGGTGGCCTGTTCGGCGAACTCGCTGAGGCTGATCAACGCAAAGTCCGGGGCACCCAATACCTGCAACGACGCCACCGAACCACCCAGGATTCCCAGMTCAAAACCCAGGTCGGCGGCGATGCGTGCCGACATCGGATCGAAGACCGAGGCCGTGTGGTAGCAGGTGTCGGAAGCGAGCAGTTGGCGGAAATTACGGCGCAAATCTTGATGAGAAAGCCTGGACATACGAGTTCCACCATATAAAGGAATGGAAGGGCTTGAGCAAAAGTGTCAACGCCGAAGGAACAAAAGGCTATCACGCGGGCGGGGAAAGGATGATGACGAATTTTTTTGGCCAGTGGATGCAAGATCAAAAGATCGGACGATAATTTCCGTTCACGCCGCCACCGCCTGCTGCTGTTGGTTGCGCATCAGCACCGCACGGACCGAGCTGCCGGGTTGCAATTGCAGGCGTTTGGCGGTGAGGCGGTCGACCATCAGGCTATTTCCCACCAGCCGCGCGCGGGCGGTGGTGATGCGGCAGTTTTCCAGGCGACGGTTGTGGATCAGCCATACCGGAGCCTGGTCGTCGGGCGTGCCGATGGCCAGCACCAAAGATTGGCTGTCGCGCACCGTGCGGATTCTCGACACCGGGGCTTCGATCACCGGGCCTGCGTCGAAGATGTCGATGTAACCCTTATGGGCAAACCCCTCGGCGGTGAGGATCTTCAGCGCCGGTTCGGTATTGGGGTGGGGCTTGCCGATCACCGCTTGGGCCTGTTCGGTAAGCAGGCAGGTGTAAAGCGGCTGGCGCGGCATCAGTTCGGCGATGAACGCTTTGCTGCCCAGCCCCGACAAGTGATCGGCATGGCTGAAATCCATCTTGAAGAAGTGCCGGCCCAGGCTGTCCCAGAACGGTGAGCAGCCATGTTCGTCGGCACTGCCGCGCAGTTCGGCGATGAGCTTGTCGCCGAACAGCTGGGGGAATTCGGCAACGAACAGCAAACGCCCCAGCGACAGCAATCGACCGTTACTGCCATAGCGTTGATCGTGTCGCAGAAACAGCGAGCAGATTTCCGATTGCCCGGTCATTTCGTTGTTGAGGAACAACGTGGGGATCTGGCGCTGAATGCCCAGGTCCGGCGATGAACTGACCGTGAGCCCGACCCGGTAGTTGTACCAGGGCTCCCGCAGACCGACGGCCCCGATCAGGGCACTGACGCCGACCACTTGCTGATCATCGTCTTCGAGCACAAACAGGTAGTCGGCATCCGCGTGCTCGACCTGTCCGGCGAAAGTCCGCTGGGCCCAGCGCACCCGGTGGGCCAGGCGCTCTTCGTTGGCCGGCAGGGTAGTGAACCCGGGGCCGGCCCGTTGTACCAAATCCAGTAAAGCGGGCAGATCGGTCATTTGAACCGGGCGCAAAATCATGATGCAGCTCCTTCTTCGCGCCTGCTCGGGCGCTGTCGTTGGGCTCGGGGCCGGTTGCCGCTCACAGGGCGATCAGCCGGATCGCACTGGCGTCGGTCACGTTCAAGGCCGCGCACATCTCGGCGCTCAAGGCGATAGGTTGCCCGGCGCAGTAGTCCAGCTCGGCGACGATGGCGCGGTAGCCCTTCAACGAATCGTTGCTCACCAGGTAACTGCCACGGGCGTCGATGGGCGAGCCCGTTTGCACCGTGCCGGACTGGCTCTGGGCGATGGAACGAATGCTTGAGGTGCGGGCGTACAGCGTCGGGCCGCCGTCGAACAGGTCGATGTAGCTGTTGGTCTCGAAGCCTTCGCGTTCCAGAATGTCGAAGGCCTCTTGGCCATCGGGGTGGATCCGGCCGATGCAATCTTGCGCAGCCTGCGACAGCATCGGCACGTAGATCGGGTATTGCGGCATCAATTCAGCGAGGAATGTCCGGCTCTGCAGGCCGCAAAGCCGCTCGGCCTCGACGTAAGGCAAATCGAAGAAATGCTTGCCCAGCGCGTCCCAGAACGGCGATTGCCCCTGTTCGTCGCTGTAACCGACGATCTCGGTGATCACCGCTTCGGCAAAACGCGTCGGGTGGGCGGCAATGAACAGCAGCCGCGCCCGGGACAGCAACTCGGAAAATGGCGTGCGCTCCAGTGCCGAGTCGATATGGAAACCGCGTAGCAAAGAGTGACCGCTGAGGTCTTGGCACAACGACAACGCCGGCACCCCATGCTCGATGTTCAGCTCCCGTGAGGCGCTGGTGAAATGGCGGTTGCGCAAACTGTAGAACGGCTCGCCGAACCCGGCGGTGGCGAGCACTTCCGAGCAGCCGACCAGACGGCGAGTCGTCTGGTTTTCCAGCACGAAGAAATAGTTCTCCGGGCCTTGGCCCTGGACGTCTTTTTCGAACGAAGCACAGGAATCGAGAATTTTCTCCCTCAGGCGTTCGGTGTCGTCCGGCAAGGACGTGACCCCCACCAGACTGTCGCGCGCCAGCTGCTGTAACTGGGGCAGGTCGGTTAACTCGACTGGACGTAAGACCAGCATGGACATACTCCTGTATCAAAGGGTTCGGCGGCTTGCACCGAACCTGACTATCACTGTCGGTTTCCACGCGTAAAATCGGCAGTCGCCTGAATTCATGTCAGACGTTGCTCTTTTTCTTGTCAGCCGTTGCTTGGGTCGGGCAGTGCGGTGCTGGCACCCAGTTTGTTGAGGAAGAACAGATAGACCAGGCCCAGGGCAATCCAGATCAGGCCGAGTTTCTGTGCATCGACGCCCATGTTGTACATGATGGCCGCGACGATGATGAAGCCGATGACCGGGCAGATCAGGTGACGGATCACCTGGCCGGACTTCTGCCGACGCCAGTAGTAGTTGATCACGGTCAGGTGCAGCAGCATGAAGCCGCTCAGGGCGCCGAAGTTCACCAGGGAGGTGAGGGTGTCTACCGAGTTGATGAACAGGTAGCAGATCACCAGCGACAGCACCGCCACCAGATAAATGCTCAAGTACGGTGTGTTGTGTTTCGGGTGCACTTTGGCCAGCACTTTTGGCAGTTTGCCGTCTCGGGCCATGCCGAACAGCAGTCGCGAAACCGCCGCTTGGGAGGTGATGGCGACGGCCACACCCCAGGCCAGCGCGGTGGCCACGGCGGTCAGGGTGGCCAGCCAGCTACCAGCGGCGATTTCGGCGATTTCATAGAACGCGGTGTCGGCGGACTTGAAGCCCAGGCCGGCGGCCAGGTCGGTGGCAATCCAGGTCTGCACGACGAAGATCACACCCATCACCAGCAACGTGATCAGAGCAGCCTTGCCGACGCTGCGGCCCGGGTCGCCCTTGATCTCTTCGGCGAGGGTGGAAATCGCATCGAAACCGAGGAACGACAGCACCGCAATCGACACTGCTTGCATCAGCAGGGCGAAGTCGAAGGTTTCGGGGTTGTACAGCGGCGCCAGGGTCAGCTGACCGTTGCCACCGCCACTGTGCAAGGCATTCCAGGCGTAGAACAGGAAGATCCCCAGCACCACCAGTTGCGCCAGCAGGAAGAGGATGTTCATCCGCGCGGTGAAGGTGATGCCCCGCAGGTTGACGAAGGTGGCGCTGACCAGAAAGGCCAGGATGAAGCCGACTTTCGGGATATCCGGGTACAAATGATTCAGCGCCATTGCTGCGTACACGTAGAGCAGCGGTGGAATCAGCAGGTAATCGAGCAGCATCAGCCAGCCGGCGATAAACCCGACATGTTGGTTGAGGCCTCGTTGTGCGTAGGAATACACCGAGCCCGCCACCGGAAAGGCCCGGGCCATGCTGCCGTAACTGAGGGCGGTGAACAGCATCGCCACCATGCCGATGATGTAGGCCAGCGGCACCATGCCGGGGGCTTCGGCGTTGACGTAACCATACACGCCGAACGGTGCGATGGGGATCATGAAGATCATCCCGTACACCACCAGGTCGGTCAGTGACAGGCTACGTTTCAACTCTTGCCTGTAGCCGAATTCTTCAATGTCCATGAAGCCGTTCTCCTTGATATGAAAGCAGCTGCACGCTGCGAGTTTGAAGCTGTTGCTATAGCAGTGGCGCCAGATAGTCGGTCCAGCGACTGACGTCCTCGGGGGTGCGCAGCAGATCGTTGCGCACCTCGATCAGCACCGAGTCCAGCCCGCGTGCATCGCCGTGAACCGGCACGGTCATGTCAACCAGCGGATCGACTTTGTACGGCTGATTACCGGCGACTTTCAATGGATGCCGGCTCAACCCGTCGATCACCTGCTGGGCGTACTCCCTGGCCTGCCCGTACAACACGCCGACTTCCAGCGATCGTGGCTGGCCGTAATATATCGGCGTGAAACTGTGAATCCCCACCACTCGAACCGGTTTATTTTGCTCCACACGGGCGTCGATCAAGGTTTGCAAGCGTGCATGAAACGGTTTGAACAGGCAGTGCCGGCGGTATTCACGGGTAGCCTCATCCAGATCGCGATTGCCCGGCACCTGATAAATCTCGCTCTGCAACGCAATGCTGTCCGGCGCGTGGCGCGGGCGGTTGAGATCAATCAACAGCCGCGAATAGTTGGCCGCCAACAGGGTCGCGCCCAGTGCTTCGGCCAAACCCTCGGCCAGCGCCAGGGCGCCGATGTCCCAGGCGATGTGTTCGCGGGCGGCCTCGTCGCTCAGGCCCAGGTCGTTTAACCCGTCCGGGATAAAACGACTGGCGTGTTCACACACCAGAATCAGCGGGTGCTCGGAAGCTTCCCGGCTCAGGGTGTAGGCAGGCCGGGTGTAGAGGCCCAGTTCGGCGGATTCAGTACAGGCGCGCATAGTGCTCACAGAGGTCGGCGGGCGAGAGCTGTTCCGTCAGCGTCAGTTCCTCGGTTTTCAGGGCGAAGTAGGTGTCCAGTAACGCGCTCGGCAGGGCTTCGATCAGCGCCTCGCTGTTGCGCAGGCAATCCAGTGCCCGGGACAGCGACGAAGGCAGGGCGACGATGCCGCGGGCCTGGCGTTGCTCTTCGTTCAGGGAGTCAGGGATTTCATCGGTGATCGCGTTCAACGCCAGGCGCTGCTCGATACCCAGGCGTCCGGCGATCAGCAATGCAGCCATGGCCAGGTGCGGTGAGGCGGTGGCGTCCATGGCGCGAAATTCCAGGTTGTACTGCATCGCCACGGATTTGCCGCCCAGGCTGACGGTCGGGCAAATCCGCAGCGCCGCTTCGCGGTTGCGTTGGCCGAGGCAGGCGTAGGAAGCGCTCCAGTGATGGGGCTGCAAGCGTTGGTAGGAAACCGGTGTCGGCGCAGTGAAGGCGCAGAGCGCCGGCAAGTAATGCAGAACGCCGGCGGCCCAATGCTGGCTGAGGGTCGACAGGCCGTTGGCGGTGCCGGCGTCATACATCACCGGTTGGCCGGCCATGTCTTGCAGGCTCACGTGCAAATGCACGCCGTTGCACACGGCATGCTCGGCCGTCTTGGGGGCGAAACTCAGGTTGAGGCCCATTTGCCGGGCGATCTCACGGGTGATCTCGCGCACGTTCACCGCGCGGTCTGCGGCAGCGACACCAAGGGCCGGGCGGCAGGTGATTTCGTACTGGTGCTTGCCGTATTCCGGCAGGAACATTTCCGGCTCGACGCCGCCGGCTCGCAGTGCACTGAGCAGCCAGCCGCCGAACCCGGCGCCCTGGCGCTGGGCTTCCAGAGAGAACGCCAGGTGCTCCGCCGCGCCGCTGTCGAGGTTGAATTCGTGTTCGAACGCGGCGTTGACCTGCAACCCCAACTCATCGCGATAGCGCTCCACCTCATTGCGCAACAGCGTACGAGGGCAGGCGCCCCACGGACGGCCATCGGTTTCGCGAATGTCGCCGTGAATGAAGTCGAGCGCCGGAGCAGTGGCATCCGGGCCGTTGTTGACGGTCACCCGGCTGCTCAAGTCTGGAATCAGCCGTAAATCCCCATATGCGCCCCAAGGGTTGCTGGAGGCGATGATGTCTTGCGGGGTCAGGGCGCTATTGGCCGGCACCCAGCCGCAACCGGCCGCTTGATAGGCATCGAGTTCGTCGGTGGGGAAGGAACGGCCGCGTGTCACACCGATCAGGTCGGTGGTGACAATGGTGGTCATGGGCAGTGGTGACAGGCGTTCGCTCATGGCTGGATCTCCTGCAACCGGCCAAGCACCGTCTGGGTGTCGGTGATCCAGCAGTAGCCCTTGATGGCGTTCAGGCAGGCGTGATGTCGTTGCTCGGTGTAGGTGGCGCAGGCATCTTCGACCAGCGTTACCAGATACCCACGGTCGGCGGCGTCGCGCACGGCCATGTCGACGCATTGGTCGGTGACGATGCCGGCGATGATCAGGTGGCGGGTTTCAAGGTTGCGCAGCACGTAGTCGATGCTGGTGGAGTTGAACACCCCGGAAGAGGTCTTCGGTAGCACGATTTCGTTTTCGGTCGGCGTCAGCTCTTCGATGATTTGCGCTTGCGGGCTGCCCTTGGGCAGGTGCATGTCCGAGAGTTTGTGATCCAGCGAACGATCGCGGCCATCGGCGGTGAGGCTTTCGATGAGTGTGTGCAACACGTTTTGCCGGGCGCTGCGAAAGGCATTGAGCAGCCTGCGTTGATTGGGCACCACCTGCGTGCGGGCGCGGGTCAGGAAGTAGCCGGCATCCGGCTCGTTGAGGTGTGGGTCGAACTGCGGTTCGAGCCAGGCACGTTGCATGTCCACCAGTAACAGCGCGGTGTGGTCGGCGGCAAATGGCAAGTCCCGGGGCGAATGGTGGGGGAGCATGAACATCCTTATTTATCCTCCAGCAGGTGAGTGTCGAAGTCGGCTCGCAGGGCATCGATGCCTTCCAGGCGATCGGCCAGATCGGGGCTGCGCAGGGTCAGGCAGGCAATCAGTGCTTCAACCTGGGCCAGCGCCGGCACTATCGAGTCGAAGGCCGACGCCGATTCCACCGGTGCGCTGATGATCAGGTCGGCTATTTCCCGCAGCGGTGATGCGTAGATGTCGGTGAACAGCACGACGCGCGCATGTCGGTTTTTTGCCGCATTGGCGACCCGCAGGGCCTGAGACTGATAGCGCCGGTAGTCGAACACCAGCACCACGTCCTGGCGTTGCAAGTCGAATAAACGGTCCGGCAATTGCGAGTTGTCTTCCAGGGCGAAACAGCCGGGCCGCAACAGGCGCAGGTGATTGAGCAAATAGTTGGCGAGGAAACTGCTGAAGCGACCGCCAAAGCAGTGGACCTGGTGGCGGGTGTCGAGCAGCCACTCCACCAGAATCCGCACATCTTCGGGCTGGGTCAGCGCCTGGGTTTCTACCAGTGCCCGTTGGCTGTCCGCCAGATAGTGACTCCAGGGGTCATCTTTCTTGAGTTGGGCGCGGGGTTGCAGCAGGGTGCTGGGGGAGCGCAGGCGGTGATCCATGTCACTGAGCAAGGCTTCCTGAAAATCGGCGTAACCGCTGAAGCCAAGCTTTTTTATCAGCCGCACGATGGTCGGATCGCTGACACCGGCATGTTCGGCCAAGCGTGACATCGGGCCCAGTCCGTTACGCGGGTACTGGTCCAGCAAGGCACGTATGACTTTGCGTTCCGACGGCGTGAAGTCCAGGCCGGGCTCGGTGATCAGGTCTCTGAGAGGGGGCATCCGGGCTCCTGCTGGATGGGTATGTCGGTTTCATTTCATAAATCGCTAAATTAGTATTTATGTAACGTGTGCTACATGTCTAGTGAATTTTTGTGCGGATTTTGAAAGCACTAAAATGGGGCGAAACCGCCGTGCGTGCGGGGCTGCGTGGATGCAGACAGGCGTTGTAGGACATCGCCCATAGTGGTGTGAGATATCGACCCTGCCCGGGGATAAAATGGACGCTGTGACACCAATGTCGTAGCTGCTACGAGGAAGGCACCCAGAGGGAGCTTCTTGCGGCACAATGAACCGATCGTTCGCGGCATCGTGCCATCTTTTATCCCATCGACAGAGAGAACCTTCGTGCAGGCAACCCGCTTGACCCTGATTTGCCACGCTCGAACCGTTGCACAGAAACTGGCGCGTTTTCCTACGAATGAACCAGTGGAAATGGATTGGCAATCGGCGAAGGGCTCGCGCTGTCGTCAGTTCAAGCGAGCACCACGTTTACTCTGCGGCCCTGAACTGCGGACCCGGCAAACCGCTGAGCTGTTTGGCGACAACGTGGAGATTGTCACGGCACTGGGGGATTGCGATTTCGGACGCTGGAAGGGCACGTCGATCGACGACCTGCAAACATCCGAACCCGAGACGCTTCAGACCTGGCTCAACGACTCGACGTCGGCGCCCCACGGCGGAGAATCGGTGGCGCAGCTCGGTGAGCGGGTAGCCGCGTGGCTGAAGACCCTTGAGGCGACACCGGAGCATATCGTTGCCATCACCCATCCGTTTGTCATTCGCGCCGCGCTGATGCAGGTGTTGCAGGGCACGGCGTTCAACCAGATCGACGTCGAACCGCTGTCGGCCATCGAATTGCGGTTCAACGGTCGCTGGCGGTTACGCTTGACGGGCATGGACCCCGAAGGAGTGCTGTGATGAAAAAACTTCTGGTCATCGGTGTCGGCGCCGGCAACCCCGACTACATCACGATGCAGGCGGTGAAAGCTTTGAACCGGGTCGACGTGTTTTTCCTCATGGACAAGGGCCAGAGCAAAGACAAACTGATCGACCTGCGTCGCGAGATCTGCGAGCGCTACATCACCGATCGCGACTACCGCTTCGTTGAAGCCCACAGCCCGGAGCGTGAGCGCGGGGATGTGGACTACAACGCCAGCGTCGAAGACCTGAACCGTGCCAAGCAGCAGACGTTCGAGCGGCTGATCGATGAGGAAATGACCGACGTCCAGTGCGCCGGTTTTCTGGTGTGGGGCGATCCGGCGTTGTACGACAGCACCATTCGCATTCTGCAGGCGATTCTGGCGTCCGGTCGTTGTCTGTTCGAATTCGAGGTGATCCCCGGCATCACCAGCGTGCAGGCGTTGGCGGCGCAACATAAAGTGCCGCTGAACAGCATCGGTCGCTCAGTTGAAATCACCACCGGTCGACGACTGGCGGCCGGCCAGGTAAGCGATGCCGACAGCCTGGTGGTGATGCTGGATGCGCAAGATGCCTACCATCACGTGGCTGATCAGGAGACAGACATTTACTGGGGGGCCTATCTGGGGACGCCGGATGAAATCCTGATCAGCGGCAAGCTCAAAGACGTGGCCGATGAAATTGAGCGGGTGCGCAAGGCGGCGCGGTTGGCCAACGGGTGGATCATGGATACCTACCTGTTGCGCAAGCCTTGAACGCCGCCAACCGATTGATCAGTGTTCTTTGGCCTTTCTGATCCTGATCAAAATAAACAGCAGGATGCACAGCGCGAGCGGGGTCATGGCCAGCATGGCGTCCCGCGCGGAAATGTCTGCGCCCAGGGTGTGCAGGCCCGAGTAGAACAGCTTGAACAGGCTCAGCAAATAATAGGTGATGGCGATAATCGACAAGCCTTCGACCGCGCGCTGGATTTTTATTTGGGTATCGGCGCGAGCGTTCAGGCTGCTCAGGATTTCCGAGTTCTGTTCTTCCATTTCAACCTGCACCCGCGCCTGCAGCAGATCCCCGAGGTTGGCCACGCTCTTGGCCAGTTGCTCCAGGCGTTGTTCGGTGACGTCACAGTACCTGACGGTGGGTTTGAAGCGTCTTTCGATGAAGATCCCCAGTCGCTGGCAATCGCCCACGTGAGTTTCCCTGAGTTCGCCCAAACGCTCGAAAACCAGCTGGGCATACGCTTGGGTGGCGCTGAAGCGGTGTCGGGTTTTCGCGGTGCTGCTGACCACTTGCGCCGACAGACTGGCGATATCAGTCAACAACGCTTTCGCATTGTCGGTATCGGGGCCGGCGTTACGTTCCGAAAGGTTGACCAATGTCTTATCGAAGACGTTGAGCTGAGCGCTCAAGGTTTTCGCGGTGGTAAGGGAAAGCGACGCCATCATGCGGTAGGTTTCGATTTCCAGCAGACGGCGGATCATCCGGCCTTGGCGATAGGCATTCAGGCGCTTGTTGACGAACAGGAAACGGTTGGTGCCGTCCTCGCTCAGGCGAAAATCGCTCCAGACTGTCGCATCGCCACCGCCGATGCATGAGCCGCAAGGGTCTTTGAATCCATAAGCCGACAGATCGCCGGAAAACGACGCATCGTTGCGCACCACAATCTGCACGGCGTTGATCACGTGCTGCATGAAGGGTTCGACGCGGTCCATCAAGGTCTTGGGGGGCTGGCTCCAGTCAGGCTCCTGACTGGAAGAGGGCACCACCAGTGTCAGCGTCAGGAACTCCGCGTGTCGCTCCCACTTCAAGGCATGCCCCTCCAGCCGGGTGATGCCCTGGGCCGCATCCGGGTCGACGGGGCCGGGGCAGCAACGACTCAGCAGGGTGTCGCATTGCCCGTCATTAGCCAGAAACGCCAGATGAAACACGTGGGCGGGCTCGTCGAAATACAGCGAAGGGCGCGCGTGCAACTCATTGTGCAGGGTCAGTCTTTGCGGGTGCATGCTGTCGAGGCCATGTTGGAGTTGTTTGTTCTTGGGACTGGGTGACCCATTTTCGAGTCACATACAAACCCCCTCGCCACACGAGCCCGGCACCAGATGCACAACACCGTTGTGAACTATTCTTTCCCAAGTGGGCACCTTCAATGACGCCCACAGGGGATTGATATAAATCAAGGCCCAAGAGACTTTAAGGGGGGAGTCTGGGCTGAAGCCGGGTTGTTGGCCTGGCGAAAACACCATCGCTGTCCGGAGTCAGATCATGAGCCAGTATCAACGGTTATTACTGATCATCAACCCGCTCCTGCGCCAGTCTCCCGCGCTCAACCATGCCGCAGCCGTGGCCAAGGCCAGTGGGGCGAGTTTGCATATTGCTGCGCTGATCCCCTCGTTGGACATTCTGTCGTTGCTCGAAGAAGGCGACCGGAAAGTGGCTCGGGCGAGCTACCTGCAGGAACACCGCGACTGGCTCAAGGAACAGGCGGAAAAAATGCAGGGCAGGGGGATCGAGGTGACAACCGAGGTCGCCTGGGCCGACAACATGCGCCAGGACATCCTTGATCACGTCACGGAAATGCACCCCGATCTGTTGATCAAGCAAGTCCAGCATGAGCCCGTGCTCAAGCGCGCGTTCTTTACGCCGCTGGACTGGCGTTTGTTGCGCCATTGTCCGGTGCCAGTCTATCTGGTGGGTGCCGAAAGCCATGCCTTGCCGCAGAAAGTGGTGGCCGCGGTTGATGTTGTCGATACCGAGCCTTCGAACAGCGAACTCAATGATCGGATCATCCTGCAGGCGTCTGCCCTTGCGCTGCAATGCAATGCCGAGTTGCATCTGCTGTTCGCGTGTGACATTCCGGCCGCTTTTCTGGCGGATCTGGGCGGTGGCCTGACGCTATCGGAGCTTACCCGGGAATTGCGCAAGGACCTGGAAACCTCATTCCTCAAGTTGGCCGCCCGGTTCGGCGTGCCCCCTGAATGCCGGCATTTCATCACGGGGCATCCGGTGTCGGCGCTGAGTGAGTTCGCCCACGAACACCAGATAGATGTGATCGTGATGGGTAGAACGCAATACGGCAGCCTGGAGAAGCTGCTCGGCAGCACGACCGAACATATTCTGTATCAGGTGCCTTGCAGCGTTTTGGCGGTGTAGTCGCGAGTATCTTCGGCGAAATTGACTTGCCCGTTTTGGGGCTCCCGCCCCAGGGAGGTTTTCAGATGAATCACAGTCCTTCATTGCAAACCATCTTGCATGACCGGGTTGATGCTGGCCGAAGCCTGGTGGAACCGTTGCTTAAATACGCTAAAAGAGCCGATGTCATCGTCCTCGCCTTGCCCCGTGGCGGCGTGCCGGTCGCCTATGAAGTGGCCACGGCCCTGGAGGTTCGCCTCGACCTGATGCTGGTTCGCAAGCTGGGCGTGCCGTCCCACCAGGAATTCGCCATGGGCGCTATCGCCAGCGGTGGCATTCAAATCGTCAATGACGATGCGCTGCGGGCTAACGGCATCGACCAGCGTACGCTCGACGCTGTGGTGGCGAAGGAAACGCAGGAAATGTTGCGTCGCGAGCAGCTATTCCGGGCATCCCGCGAGCCTTTGGCACTCAAGGATCAGGTGGTGATTCTGATCGACGACGGCCTGGCGACAGGGGCCACGATGATGGCCGCGATACAGGCCGTGCGCCTGCAAGCACCATCACGCATCGTCGTTGCCGTGCCGGTGGCCCCCATGGAAACGGCAGAGGCGCTGCGTGACGAAGTGGACGAGCTGATTTGCCCGCTCACCCCTGATTGGCTGGTATCGATCGGCCATTGGTATACGGACTTTACTCAGACGTCGGACCAGGAAGTCATCGATCTTTTGCATCGGGCCTGGCAAAGAGAATCAACCATGAAATGAGGCAAACTGCTGGCCCCCAAATCTTCGGTTCGTTGTCAAACTCGCTTTCTTTTCAGCAGGTTAGGCATTGGCGATATGCGAACTTTGGTATGGATGACTGCAGCGTTTGCCCTGGTGGCTATCTCGTTTGGAGCCCAGGCAAAGGAACTGAGCAAGAACTCTCGCTATGTATGCAGCTGGGGCTCGGAAATAGCCGAGGGCGCGCAAGCCTCGAAACTTTCCGGGCTTACGCTTTACGGAGCACGCAAGAAGCTGCAATCGCGCAAGTTTCCCCGGCCGTGGATGCGCATGACGGCCATGGGCATCACGGAGCAAACCTATAACAGCCCTTCACATCTCAAGCCTGCCGGCATCAAGCAAACGTATTACGAGCAATGCATCCGGCATGAGTTGGCGCAACGGTAAACCGCCGGTCGCAGGGGCAGTTCCTACGACCCCCATCCCTCCCGCACAGCCTTGCGAATCCCTCCAGCAACATCGCAAACGCCGGGTTGTCTACAGATCGCATTGCGGCCAATGACTGGTCATGCATTATCCGGCGCCTCACGAAACCGTTGTGCAAGGCGATCCGCAAACGGATAAAACGAAAACCAGGGCCTGGCTTCGTCGATCACCTGCAGGAATGACGGTCGCTGTATCAACCGGTCGAAATAGGCGCTCAAGTGCTGGTAGTCCTCGGGGAACGGCACCAGTGTGCAGGCATAGAACAGCGCCGGGGCGGCGGCACAATCGGCCAGGCTAAAGTCCGGGCTGGCCACCCAGATTCTGGACGCCATCCGGCGCTCGAGCATGCTGTACGCCGTCGCAAGCGCGGCCCGTTCCCTGGTCAAATCACCGTTGGTCGCGTGTAGTCGATCACTGACAATCCGTTGGACCGGTGTTTGTAGATAATTGTCGAAAAACCGGTCCCATAAGCGCACCTCCAGCGCGGTCTCCCAATCATCCGGAACCAGGCGCTGTTCACCTGGATACAGGCGATCCAGGTACTCGATGATGACGCTGGACTCCGGCAGGTTACGTTGACGAGCATGATCGCGAAGTACCGGGAATTTTCCGATTGGCCACAATGCCTGAAGCTCTGTGCGGTCGACGGCGTCCGTGAGATCGATGATTCTTCTGTCGAACCCGATGCCGTTTTCGTAGAGCGCGATGAGCACTTTGTGGCAGTACGACGACAGCGGGTGGTAGTAAAGCGTCAGCGACATTTTTCAACTCCTTGTTGGGCAGATGAAAAGGGTGGGGCAATCAACAAGCATAGGCTGATGCCGGCGAAGCGTCTGGGCAGACACTTTCGAGCTTGTGAGCTTGCACACGGAAGAATTCCTGCTTAACTGGAAACCGCTGGTCGGGTTGTGACTCATTGGTCATGGCGTTCATCTCAGCGCCCTTGTACCGTTGTCGCTGGTTTGTGCTGTCAGGCTTGCCCGGAGGAAGCCGGACGGTCGATCACGCTCTGTGTCTGGTCCAATTTGTTCAAGGAATAGAATGAAATGATGCCGAAAACTGCCATCGTCGAGATTGGTAAGAAGTACAAGGTTTATACCGAGCACTATCTCAACGCCGCTGCTGACAAGACGATCATTCTGGTCAATGGCTCGCTGGCAACGACCGCATCCTTTGCGCAAACGGTGCGTTACCTGCGGCCACGCTTCAATGTGGTCCTCTACGATCAGCCCTACGCCGGTCAATCGAAACAACACAACCTGCATGACCAGCCGATCCGCAAGGAAGACGAGGCTGCAATCCTGCTGGAGTTGATCGAGCACTTTCGCGCCCAGCACGTGCTGTCCTTTTCTTGGGGCGGTGCGGCGACCTTGGTAGCGCTGGCCCAGCGGCCGCGCCTGATCGAAAAGGCGGTGATCAGTTCATTCGCCGCGCGGATCAACACGCCGATGCGTGAGTATCTGGAGAGCGGGCGGCACTTTCTCCATGCCTGCGATCGGCGCAATGTCGGGCGTTTGATCAACAGCACGATCGGCAAGCATCTGCCGTCGCTGTTCAAACGTTTCAATGAACGCCATGTCAGCAGCCTGGACGAACACGAATACCGGCAGATGCATTTTCACGTCAATGAAGTGTTGACCCAGGACACTCACTGCTACGTGTCCTGTGCCGATGCCATCGAAGTCCCGCTGCTGTTTATCAACGGTGAATGGGATGAGTACACCTCGGTGGAAGACGCGCGTCTGTTTGCGGCGCACACCCCCAAGGCTCAGTTTCAGACCATCGAGAACACCGGGCATTTCCTCGACATGGAACACCCCACGGCCTGGCATGACACGCAGCGGGCCTTGCTGGGCTTTCTGCAGCCGCCAGCCGTGAGGACGCCGAGCCAGCCACGCAACCTGGCTTTCAGCGGCAAATCGTCAGTGATTCCGCCCCTGCAATCAGCTAACTGGTTGCGGCCTTAACTGACGCAGCAACTCGATTTGATCCGCAGGGACCAGCGTGCGCAGGGCTTTATACAGTGCGCGGGTCTCTAGCAGGTTCCAGACCCGCAGCATGGTTTCCAGGGCGTCCAATGGCTTGCTGATGAAGTCTTTGGCGCCCAGGGCCAGCGCGCGCAGGCGGGTATCGCGGGTGGCGTCGGCGGTGAGCACGAGGATCGGCAGGTATTCGCCGGCTGGAATGCGCCGGTTGAGCTGTTCGAGCACGGCAAAGCCGTCGAACTCCGGCATGTGCAGGTCGAGAATCACCAGGTCCGGCTCGAAGCTGTTGAACAGGTCCAGGGTTCGCAGCGGCTGGGTGCTGCTCAGTACATTGGTCAGGCCTTCGCGGACCAGCAACTGCTCCATCAAATCGAGGTTGGGTCGTTGGTCGTCGATGATCAGAATACGCAGGTCGGTGTTCACACGGGCTCCGGTAGGTGCTGGTCAAGGTGGGCGAGGAATGAAGGAATATGAATCGGCTTGGTCAGCACCGCGGTCGCTCCTGCTTCCAGCAAGGCCTGGTGCGTGCGGTCGCTGGCATCGGCGGTAATCATCAGCACGGGCGTGGCGCGGGTGCTGGAGGACAGACGCAAGCGCTGCAGAACGTTGAAACCATCAAGATCCGGCAGTGCCACATCCAGCAAAATCAGCTGCGGCGCATGTTGCCGGGCCAGGTCCAGGCCCATTTGCCCCTGCATGCTTGAGAGCAACTGGATGTGTGGCCGTCGTTGCAGCAGGGTTTCGATCAGGGCCAGGCTCGACAGATTGTCTTCGATGCACAGCACTTTGCCCTGGTAATCGGGGGCGGCGAGGGCGGGCGTTGCGGTTGGCGGGCTGATCAGTGCCGCAGGTGGTTCAGTGGTTGACGGCAATCGCTCGAAGGGCAGTTCCAGGGTGAAACTGGAGCCGTTGCCGGGCTGGCTTTTGCCGGTCAGGCTGCCGTTCATCATTTCCAGCAGACTCTTGCTCAACGCCAGGCCGAGGCCCGTGCCTTCCACGTTCGGGTCGGTCTCCAGGCGCTCGAACGGCTTGAACAGTTGGTCCTGCCGATCAGCTGCAATGCCCTTGCCGGTATCGCAGACCGATACCGCAATTCGTTGTTGATGAACCCTGACTTCAATGTGCACCTGACCCTGGGGTCGGTTGTATTTGATCGCGTTGGACAACAGGTTCAGCAGCACCTGAACCAGCCGTTGCCGATCGGCGACAATCCCGCTGTCGGCGGCCAGCATCGGCAGTTCGACCAGTTGAATGCCGGCGTCGCAGGCCATGGGCGACACCAGCGTCAGGGCTTCTTGCAGCACCACCGCCAGGGGCACGGCTTCAACGTTGAGTGGCAGCCGCCCGGCTTCGATCTTGGCGATGTCCAGCACTTCGTTGATCAGGGTCAGCAGGTGTTGCCCGGCCCGCAGGATGTGACCGATCTGCGCCCGCTGCCCTTTGGGCGAATCCATATCCAGCAGTTGCGCGAAGCCGAGAATCGAGTTGAGCGGGGTACGCAGTTCGTGGCTCATGCGCGACAGAAACTCGCTTTTGGCGCGGCTGGCGCGCTCCGCTTCTTCCCGCGCAGTACTTAGCGCGATCTCGGCAACACGGCGATCGGTGATGTCGCGGGTGATCTTGGAGAACCCGCGCAGGGCGCCACTGCTGTCGTACTGCGCGGTAATCACCACACTGGCCCAGAAGCGGCTGCCATCCTTGCGGCAACGCCAGGCCTCTTCCATGTAATGACCATTGCGTGTGGCCTCGCGCAGCGCCATGTCGGGATGCTGCGGACATTCTTGCGGCAGATAAAACACCGAGAAATGCTGGCCGACGATCTCCTGTTCGGTATAGCCCTTGATTCGTTCGGCGCCGGCATTCCAACTGGTGACGAAGCCGCGTGTGTCGAGGGCGAAAATACCGTAGTCCTTCACCCCGTCGATGATCAGCCGCAAGCGTTCTTCGTTGTCGCGCAAGGCTCGTTCACGTTCGGCCAGTAACAGCCCGGCCTCGACCAGGCGCGTGCCCAATTGACCGATCTCATCGTTCTCCGGCGGTTGCGGTAATAACGGCTGACCGAGTGCCAGCCGTTGGGCGTTGCCCTGAACCTGCTGCACCCGGGCGACGATGCCTTTGGACAGAAACAGCACCGCGACAATGGCGCCGAACAACCCGCAAACGGCGGCCAACAAGGTGGAGAACAACAGGCGCTGTCGAGTGGAGGCCGCCGCTGCGGTGCGCTCGGCCAGCAGGGTGTCCTCAAGCGTGCGCATGGCGCTGATGCGTTCGCGTAGTTCGTCGAGGACATGTTTGTTGTTGATCAGGATCGTGGTGATCGACTCTGGGGTTGCGTTGCGATCATCGAGCAGTTCAACCAGACCTTCGACCTTGGTGTCGATCAGCGGCGTGATCGCCTCCAGATGTTTGCGCACCCGCTGATCGCGAACGTTGCGGTCGAGTCGTTGCAGGGCCGATTCGATCAAGGGCTTGGCTTGCCGGTAACCCGGCAGGAAATCCTCGCGATGGGTCAGCAGGTAGCCGCGCACGCTGGCGGCGGCCTCGGCGAGCAGGGTGTGCACCGCCTGAATATCGCCTTGCACCAGCAGCACGCGGCGCACGTCTTCTTCCGCGCGCGCGGTCTGCCGTTCGGTGGTGTAGATCAGCACCAGCGAGAGCAACAGAATCACCAACGGCAGGGAAATCACCACGAGGGCTTTGCCGCGTAACGGCAGGTCGGCCCAGCGGCGGGCGTTTGACGCTTTCATGACTGGCTCACCAGACCCAGCGCAATGCCACGCACAGCGGCCTGGGTGCGGTCGGCGGCGCCGAGTTTGCCGATGACCCGTTCCACGTGGGCTTTGGCCGTGCCGGTGGTGATGCCGAGTTTTGCGCCGATTTCACGGTTGCTCATGCCGCTGGCCACCAGCCCCAGCACCTGGCGTTCCCGTGGGGTCAGGGTTACGGGGGCGGCGCCGCTGGCGTTGCGCTCGGTCAGACGGCGCAGCAACTGCGCGCTGACTGAACTGTTGAGGGCCTGCTCGCCGGCGGCGACACGTTGCAAGGCGTCGATCACTTCATTACGGCTGGCATCCTTGAGCAGATAGCCCACAGCGCCGGCGTTCATGGCGGCTTCAAGGTGATCGGGGCTGTCGTCCATGGTGAACATCATCACTTTCAGGCTCGGCAGGCGCTCTTGAAGCAGGCGTGCCGCGCCCAGCCCGTTGAGCACCGGCATGCGGATGTCGAGAATGACGATGTCGGGCAAAAGGCGTTCACATAAGTCCAGTGCTTGCTGGCCATTGCACGCCTGGCCGACCACTTCGAATTGCGTCAGGCCGGCGAGCAACGAGACGAAGCCGGTGCGCGTGACTTCATGATCGTCCGCGACCACCAGTCGTATAGCGTCAGTCATTGAGGGGTTCCATTCAGGCCAGAGGGGACGGTGGCGCGCAGTTGAGTTCCGCCGTGCGCATGGCTGATGCAGGTGAATTCGCCGCCCAGCAGGCTCGCGCGTTCCTGCATCGCGGCAAGCCCCAGGTGCCGGGCACCGCAGGTGTCGAGGGGTTGTTCCATGGCAAAGCCCTGGCCGTTATCGTCCACCCGCAGCGAGGCTTGTCCTTCATGCAGTTGCAGCGCCAGCACGACGTGGCTGGCCTGCGCATGTTTGAGAATATTGTTGATGCCTTCCTGGGCGATCCTGAACAGGGCGATCTCCACCTGGCTGGGCAAACGTGCTTCGCAACGCGCATTCCAGTTCACTTTGATCCCCGCCTCGCGCAGGCGATCGGCCTCTTTGTCGACCGCTTTCAGCAAGCCAAAGTCGTCGAGCACCGTCGGACGCAGGCCACGGATCAATTGCCGGCCTTCACCGACGCAATGCTGGGCCAGTGCAAGAATCGTCTGTAAGTCCGCACCAAGTTCATCGGGCAATGGCGGGCAGCGACCGGCAAAACCTTGCAGGCGCTGATGCAGCCCGGCGAGGGTTTGTGCCAGGCCGTCGTGCAGGTCGTAGGCCATGCGTTTGCGTTCGTCTTCCTGTGCCCGGAACAGTCTATGGACCAGATCGGACATGGTGCGCTCGCGGGTCACTAATGCGTCGAGCAAGCGCTGGTTTTCCAGGTGGGCGGCCAGCAGGGTGGCGAGCAATTGCAGGGATTCGAGGTCTTCGGTGTCCGGTGCACTGATGCTGACGCTGTTGGCCAGCACCAACGCACCGAAGGCGGCACCATCGCCACCGCGTAAAGGCACCCGCAACACATTAGGCAGATCCGCGCTCGGCTGCTCCTGCCATTGCGGTGCGCACATCGTGGTGTCGGCGAGGTGTTCGAGGCTGTGCAAACGATCACTGCTGCCTTGACTGGCGGTGGTTCTGACCTGCGCATCCATGTCCCATTCCAGCAGTAGGGCATGGTCCATCGCCAGGAAGGCGCAGGCCCGTTGCAACACCCGTTGGCGCATGGCCTCGGGAGCCAGTTGGGTCAGCTCCTGGCCGGTATCCACCAGCAACCGCAGCCGCGCGGCGCGACTTTGCGACTGCCGATATTGAGTGCGAATGGCCAGGGCGCTACCGGGGTCATGATCAGGGTTTTGCATGGGCAGGTTCCGGCGCGGGCACGCCCGTTCGGGCAGGGGCGTCATTAAACCTTGTTAGCGGGGCAGGGCGCTATCTGCCGAATGGCATAGGCAAATGGCTCCGGTTGGCCGATGGCGGGTCGCGTTCCGGGCGGCACAGTGCGCCCATCGACCATCATTGGAATAGCGCAATGAAATTCAAGACCTCAACCATCGCCCTGTTGTTCGCCCTGACCCTGACCGCCCCGTTGGCTCAGGCATTGGAAGCGGTGCCTTACGTTTACAGCAGCGTGGCGCAGCAACCGACCAACGCGAAGGATCGTGAAATCGCCGCCCTGTTTGACCATTGGAACAGCGCGTTGAAGAGTGGCAATGTTCAGAGCGTGGTCGACCTGTATGCGCCGAACGCGGTGCTGCAACCGACGGTTTCCAATCAGGTGCGCACCACGCCGGCACAGATCAAGGACTACTTCGATCACTTCATGGCGCTCAAGCCGGTGGGCTTGATCAACTTCCGTGAGATTCGCCCATTAGGCGCCAACGTGGCCATGGACAGTGGCGTCTACACCTTTACGTTGACCGAAGCCGATGGCAAGACCCGCCAGGTGCAGGCGCGCTACACCTTCGTTTATGAGCAGGTGGGCGGACAGTGGAAGATTCTCAACCACCACTCTTCGGCGATGCCGCAAACGCAGGTGTTGCACGCGGGGAAATAAACAAGAGGATGTGCAAAACCGACACGGCCCACACTCAGGTGGGCCGTGTGCGTTGTGCTCAGTTCAACGCCAGGTCGTCTTCGGGCTGCTGCCCGCGAGCCTGTGCCGCGCGTTGCAACCGGCTGGCGATCAACGTGTTCTTCAACAGATAGGCGATGGTCATCGGCCCGACGCCACCGGGAACCGGGGTGATCGCGCTGGCGACGGTGCGGGCGCTGGCGTAGTCGACATCGCCCACCAAACGGTTGCCGGACTCGTCTGTGATGCGGTTGATGCCGACATCGATCACCACCGCACCGGGTTTGAGCCAACTGGCGTCGATCAACGCTGGCCGGCCCACCGCCGCGACCACGATATCCGCCAGGCGACACAGCGCCGGGGCATCGACGCTGCGCGAGTGCACCACGCTGACCGAGCAGTTGGCTTGCAGCAGCAAGGTCGCCATCGGCTTGCCGACAATGTTCGAACGGCCGATGACCACCGCGTGCAAACCACTCAAGTCATCACCGCAGGTTTCGTGCAACAGACGCATACAGCCGCTGGGCGTGCACGGAGTCAGCACTTCGATGCCTTGTACCAGCCCGCCAACGTTTTCCCGATGAAAACCGTCCACGT
The DNA here is from genome assembly GCF_056406935.1 of Pseudomonas sp. P1_A1. Lineage (NCBI taxonomy): Bacteria > Pseudomonadati > Pseudomonadota > Gammaproteobacteria > Pseudomonadales > Pseudomonadaceae > Pseudomonas > Pseudomonas sp. P1_A1. Next base: position 33,795 of record NZ_JBFTZE010000032.1, read on the forward strand.
CCTTGATCGGGTCGATGGCATGAATCACGGCCTGTTCATCGATAGGAGCCGGCAAGGGCAGTTGCACCAGGATGCCGTTTACCGTGGGGTCGGCGTTGAGTTGTGCAATCAGCTCCAGAACCTGGGTCTGGCTGGCGGTTTCCGGCAGACGGTATTCAAGAGAGCGGATACCAACTTCCTTGGCGCGCAGCAGTTTATTGCGCACATACACATGGCTGGCCGGGTCGTCGCCGACCAACAGGACCGCCAGAGCGGGGTAGATCTGTTGGCCGGCCAGGGCCAGAACTTCTTCCCGGACCTCGTCGAGGACCTTGGCAGAGATGGCTTTGCCGTCGATATCGCGGGCAAATGTGGGGGTGCTGCTGATCAAGAGAGTCACCGTTGTCTTGATTGAATGGGGGTGAAGTGATCATCGCGGCGTCTTCGCGCGCCGATGATCCATCAGAGACATGCAGGCAAGGGGGCTCAGGCTATCAGGTGAGGGCAGGCCAATACCACCGCAACACCGGAAGATCAGACGCGCAAACGCACTTTTATGAAGCTCGTCGCGCATGGCCTGCACTATGCCAAGGCAAAAACCGAATCATCCGATCTTCGATCACCCTGAAGGGAAACCACGTCAAACCCCGATAAGACCTCACTGAAACGGCGTTTCGAAAACGTCGATCCGCAACTGGCACAATCGCTGCATTACATCGATCAAAGGTCCACGCAGTGGGCCGCCCCGTCGATCAACGAAGATCGACCGGCCGAGCAGGTCGTGGGCAACATCGGTGGATCAGGCGAAGGCGCCAGGTCGAACACCGCGAAGAACAGGCAAAGACGCCTGAAACCGAGAGGTTTCAGGCGTTTTTTTTTTGCTTTTTTAACCGTGATTGGCTTTGGCTGGGTGCTTACTATGAATTCCAATGTTGCCGCATTGAACAAACTGCAAACGCTGATCGTGATCGGCAATGGCATGGTCGGACATCATTGTGTCGAGCAGCTCATCGAGCGCGGCGCCCTCGACCACTACCGGCTGCATGTCTTCAGCGAAGAGCCGATGCGTGCCTACGACCGTGTGCATCTGTCCGAGTATTTCGGCGGTCGCGATGCCGAGTCGCTGGCCCTGGGCGAAGCCTCCCTGTATCAGACACCGGGCGTCACCTTGCATCTGGGCGTGCCGGTACTGGAAATCGACCGCGCCCGGCGCCAGGTGATCACCGCACAAGGTTGTGTCGCTTACGACAAACTGATTCTCGCGACTGGCTCCTATCCCTTCGTGCCGCCCATCGAAGGCGCCGAAGGCGACTCGCGCCTGGTGTATCGCACCCTTGAAGACCTCGATGCGATTCGTGCGGCGGCGGCCAATGCCCGGCGTGGCGTGGTGGTCGGCGGTGGCCTGCTCGGTCTGGAAGCCGCCAATGCCCTGAAAAGCCTGGGCCTGGAAGCCCATGTGGTGGAATTCGCCCCGCGCCTGATGCCGGTGCAACTGGACGAGCAGGGCGGCCTGGCGCTGAAGGCGCAAATCGAGCGGCTCGGCGTGGGTGTGCACTTGTCCCGTGGCACGCAGTCGATCAGTGCCGGCGAGCAGTACCGCTACCGGATGAACTTTGCCACCGACGAATTTCTCGAAGCCGACCTGATCGTGTTCTCCGCCGGCATCCGCGCGCAAGACGCGCTGGCCCGCCAATGCGCGCTGGACATCGGTCCGCGTGGTGGTGTGGTGATCGACGACCAGTGCCTGACCAGCGATCCGCACATCTACGCCATCGGCGAGTGTGCCGCCTGGAATGGCAGCCTCTTCGGCCTGGTCGCCCCCGGTTACCAGATGGCCCGTGGCGTCGCGTCGCTGCTGTGCGATCAAGCCGCCGAGCCGTTCCAGGGCGCCGACATGTCGACCAAGCTCAAACTGCTCGGTGTTGACGTTGGTTCCATCGGTGACGCTCACGCCCAGACACCGGGTGCGCGCAGTTATCAGTTCATCGATGAAGCGACGGCCAGCTACCGCCGCCTGGTGGTGGATGCCGACAGCAAGCGTGTGCTCGGTGCGGTGTTGGTCGGCGACAACAGCTATTACGACACCTTGCTGCAATACATGCAGAACGGCATTGCCTTGCCGTCGGAACCGGCCAGCCTGATTCTGCCATCGTCCGCCGGCGCACCAACCCTGGGCCCGGGCGCGTTGCCCGAGTCGGCAACGGTGTGCTCGTGCCACAACGTCACCAAGGGCTCGATCTGCTCGGCCATCGACGGCGGCTGCACCGACCTGGGCCTGCTCAAGTCGCAGACCAAGGCTTGCACCGGTTGCGGCGGTTGCGCGGGGCTGCTCAAGCAAGTCTTCGAGCATGAACTGATTGCCCGTGGCGTCAGTGTCGACAAGAGCCTGTGCGAACACTTCGCCTACACCCGCCAAGAGCTTTATGCGCTGGTGCGGGTAGAAGGGGTGATCACTTTCGAAGAACTGCTGGCCAAGCACGGCCGCGGACACACCGGTTGCGACGTGTGCAAACCTGCAGTGGGCTCGATCCTCGCCTCGTGCTGGAACCAGCCGATCATGGACGCCTCGCTGGTGCCGTTGCAGGACACCAACGATACCTTCATGGCCAACATGCAGAAGAACGGCACCTATTCGGTCGTGCCGCGCATTGCTGGTGGTGAGATCACTGCCGACAAACTGATCGCGATCGGCGTGGTGGCGAAGAAATACGACCTCTACACCAAGATCACTGGCGGCCAGCGCATCGACCTGTTCGGCGCGCAGTTGCATCAGTTGCCGGACATTTGGTCCGAGCTGATCGAGGCCGGCTTCGAAACCGGGCACGCCTACGGCAAATCGACCCGTACCGTGAAGTCTTGCGTGGGCAGCACCTGGTGCCGTTACGGCGTGCAGGACAGCGTGAAAATGGCCCTTACCCTCGAAGATCGCTACAAAGGCCTGCGTTCGCCGCACAAGCTCAAGTTCGCCGTTTCTGGCTGCACCCGTGAATGTGCCGAGGCGCAGAGCAAAGACGTGGGCGTGATCGCCACCGAGAACGGCTGGAACCTCTATGTGGCCGGCAACGGCGGCATGCGCCCGCGCCATGCCGAGCTGTTCGCCACTGACTTGGACGATGCAACCCTGATCCGTTACATCGACCGCTTCCTGATGTTCTACATCCGCACCGCCGATAAATTGCAACGCACCTCGGTCTGGCGCGAAAGCCTGGAGGGCGGCCTGGATTACCTCAAGGACGTGATCATCAACGACAGCCTGGGGCTTGGTGAAGAGCTCGAATCGCAGATGCAACTGGTGGTCAACCGCTACGAATGCGAATGGGCCAATGCCCTCAAAGACCCGGAAAAACTCAAGCGCTTCCGCACCTTCGTCAACGATCAGCGCCCGGATCCGGACATCCATTTTGTTCAGGAGCGCGGTCAACGCCGGCCGATCATGGCCGCCGAACTCAACCTTATCCCTGTCACCGAGGAGAATGCCTGATGAGCCAGTCCAATACCCAGCGTGTCGATGCCCTTGCCACCGCGGCCAATGGCCAAGCCTGGCAGGCGGTGTGCAGCCAACAGGATCTGGTCAGCAACTCCGGCGTTGTCGTCTGGCTCGACGGCGCCCAGGTGGCGCTGTTCTACCTGCCACAAGCCGAAGGCCGCACCCTCTACGCCATCGATAACCATGATCCGCAATCCGGCGCGAACGTGATTGGCCGCGGCTTGATCGGCAGTCTCAAGGGTGATCTGGTGGTGGCGTCGCCGATCTACAAGCAGCATTTCCGTCTTGAAGACGGCAGCTGCCTGGAGTACCCGGAGCAGCGCCTGCGGGTGTGGCCGGTGCGCTTGAACGCCGGCGTCGTGGAAGTCGCGGCGGCTTGAGCGCCGCGCTGAACCGTATCGGAGAACGTTGATGAAAACAGCCGCACAGTTGCTGAAACTGAAGGTCGTGCAAAACCAGCAGGTGCACAGCATCGCACCGGACCAAATGGTCCTCGACGCCCTGAAAATGATGGCCGAGAAGAACGTCGGCGCGCTGCCCGTGATCGAAGCAGGGCAGGTGGTCGGCGTGATCAGCGAGCGCGACTATGCGCGTAAGGTAGTGCTACAGGGGCGTTCTTCGGTCGGCACGCCGGTGCGCGAGATCATGAGCGCGCCGGTGGTGACCGCCGACAGCCTGCAGAGTATCGAACGCTGCATGGAGGTCATGACCGACAGCCATTTGCGCCATCTGCCGGTGCTGGAGGGGGGCGAATTGATCGGGCTGCTGTCGATCGGTGATCTGGTCAAGGAAGCCATCGTCGAGCAGGCCGATTTGATTCGGCAACTTGAGCACTACATTCGCGGGCATTGAGCCCGCGCATACCGTAGGTCGCAAAAATCGGCTTGCGTGGAAATAAACCTAAGTAACCGGTTGGAACAGTCGATAACCCCAACAGTAGGCAATTAGCCGACCACGCACCTGCCGACAGGGGAACCATCGAGTGTCCATAAAATTACGTTTGATCTTGTTGATCGGCACTGGCTTGCTCACCGCCCTGATCGTGAGTCTGGTCAGCTATGTGGGCAATACCCGGATGTCTGAAGCGGTGAGTGACAACGAGGTCAGCATGACCGCGCTGCGCAACCACCTCGAAGCCGACATGATGCACGATGCACTGCGCGCCGATGTGCTGTCGGCGATGCTGGTTGGGTTGGGCAAGAGCCCCAGCAGCAAGGCTGAGGTGCGCAGTTCACTCAATGAGCATGCCGCGCATTTTCGCGAGATGCTCGGTGACAACCTCAAGCTGCCGGTCAACGACACCCTCAAGGCCGCGCTGGACAAGATCAAGCCAAGCCTCGATACGTACATCAGTGCCGCCGAGCGCATTGTCGGGCTGGCGCTGGATGATCCGGATTCCGCGCAACAGCAACTGGGCACGTTCAATAACGCGTTCAGCCAACTGGAAAACCAGATGGCCACCCTCAGTGAGCTGATCGAAACCAACACCCAACAGACCAGCACGGGCACTCGGCAAACCATCAGCAGTGCCAACTTCACCCTCGGCACCGTACTCATTGCCAGCTTGTTGCTGCTGCTCGCCCTGGGACGCTCGGTCATCCTGAGCATCATGGGGCCGTTGCAAACCGCCAGCCGGATTGCCGACAGCATCGCCCATGGCAACCTGAGCGAGCCTATCGTCGAACCCACCCGCAAGGACGAAGCCAGCACCTTGATTCGCAGCCTGGCGACCATGCAGCGTGACCTGCGCGGCATGATCGAAGTGGTTCGCAGCAACGCCCACGGCGTGAGTGGCATGAGCCAGCAATTGAGCAGCGGTTGCCATCAGGTCGCGGGCAGCAGCCAGCAGCAAAGCGTTGCCGCCAGCACCATGGCCGCGGCGGCCAGCGAAATGACCGCGAGCATCGAAGAAATCACCCGGCATGCCGAGCGTGCGCTGAACATGGCCAATCAGGCCGAGGAACTGGCCAAGGACGGCGGTCGGGTGATTCATCAAGTGGTCAGCGACATGGACGGGATTGCCCGTTCGGCGCAGCAGTCGGCCCAGGTGATCCGCACCCTGGACAAGGAGTCCGAGGGGATTTTCAGCATCATTCAGGTGATCAAGGGCATCGCCGATCAAACCAACCTGTTGGCGCTTAACGCCGCCATCGAGGCCGCCCGTGCCGGTGAGCAGGGCCGTGGTTTCGCCGTCGTCGCCGATGAAGTACGCAGCCTGGCGGGCCGCACCAGCGCCTCGACGCAGGAAATCGCTGCCATGGTCGCGCGCATCCAGCAAAGCACCCGTGAAGCCGTCAGCAGCATGGAGGCGGGCGTCGCACAGGTCGACAAGGGCATGGCGGTGACCGCCGACGTCGAGCGCGCCATCCGCGAAATCCTCCAGGCCACGCTCAGTACCACAGAGCTGGTCAATGACATCAGCCGCACGATCGGCGAGCAGAGCCTGGCCAGTAACGAAATCGCACATCAGGTGGAAATGATTGCCGGCATGTCCGAAGGCAACAGCAAGGTCATCAATCAGACCGCCTCGACCACCGATGAACTGTCCAGCCTGGCCGGACAGCTCTCGCAGTCGGTGGATCGGTTTCGCCTTTGAGGCATTGGCTGGCCCTGTAATCGGGGCCAGTCAGCTCATCCAGTTACCGCCATCGACGTTATAGGTCTGCGCCACGATGTAATCGCTTTCGGCCGATGCCAGGAAAATCGCCATGCCGACAAGGTCATCCGCCGTGCCCATGCGCCCGTACGGGACTTCCTCACCCGCCAGCCTTTTCTTTTCCCCGAGCGGCCGGTTTTCATAGCGGGCAAACAGCGCATCGACGCCGTCCCAATGCTCGCCGTCCACCACCCCCGGCGCGATGGCGTTCACGTTGATGTGATGGGGAATGAGATTGAGACCGGCCGATTGCGTGAGGCTGATCACCGCCGCTTTGGTCGCGCAATACACCGTGACCAGCGCTTCACCGCGCCGACCGGCCTGGCTGGCCATATTGATGATCTTGCCGCCGTGACCCTGGCGGATCATCTGCTTGGCCGCGGCCTGCAGTGTGAACAGGGTGCCGGAAACGTTGATCGAGAACAGCCGATCGTAGCTGTCCCGGGAAATCTCTGTAATGGGTGCGAGATCAAACAGCGCCGCGTTGTTGATCAGGATGTCGAGCTTGCCAGCGGTGGCGATCACCGTGGCGATGGCAGCGTCGATGGATTGCTGATTGGTCACGTCCATCTCGACCGCATAGGCATTGGGGCCCAACTCTGCCGCGGTGGCTTGCGCGCGTTCCAGGTTGATGTCGGCGATCGCGACCTTGGCGCCTTCGCGGATATAGGCTTGCGCGAACGTCCTGCCTATTCCTCTGGCGGAACCGGTAATCAGGGCGCTTTTTCCTTCCAGACGTTTCATTGTTTCCATCCAATCGTTAGAGCTAAAGAATTGCCCAATCGAGGGCATCAAAACCAGTCGTTAGTCTGCGAAGAACCCCTGTAGATACTCTGTTCACGGTCAAGCTTTTAGCAGATGTTTTTCGCTGAAAAGCTTGGCCGTATCGAAATCCTCTCCAGCGCGTATGCAGGCCCACAAACCTGTCAGGTATTTGCGCATAACCGCACAGATGGCCTGCATTTTTCGTTTTCCGCGACCGACTAGCACGTCGTAAAAAGCCTTCACATAAGGATCGCAGCGGATCGCTGACATGGCAGGCATGAACATCGCCGAGCGCAGGTAGGCG
>NZ_JBFTZE010000033.1:0-35002 GCF_056406935.1 Pseudomonas sp. P1_A1
CTGACCGTAAATCAGCGTGATAAGGACCGTAAATCAGCGTGATAAGTAGATCCCACGAAGTGAACTGCTTGGCATAACGATCAGCGCCACAGCGTTTGACGGATGCTTTGAAGAGCTGATGGGGAAGGGCCTGGAGCATTTGTGCAAATCGAGTGCTGCTGAACATGGGCGAAAATCGAGTCTGAAAACCTGATTATTGCTTACGAAGCAGGCACAGCAAGGGGGAGCAAGCTCCCCCTTTAGTTTTTACCGGACACTAGTGACGCGGAGCATGGGAAAGATCAGTTGTAGGAGCTGCCGAAGGCTGCGATCTTTTGACCTTAGTGCGTGAAGTGGGCATCAACCCTCTTCAAGCCACCAACGCAACGGCTTGCCTTCGGCCGGCCAGAAGCGCATCTGGTCAATCGGTGAGACGTCCCAGCGCTGGACGTTTTCCAGTGCCTGCAGGAAGCGTTTTTCCTGCTCCATCAACGCCGGCGCGCAGAGTTTGCGGGTGCTGCCGATCTTGCCGAAGCTGAGCTTCTCGCCTTCGAGCGTGTACGGCGCGAACCAGTGGTTGCAGCCGCCGTTACCGTAGGCCCGACCGTCGTCACCGAGCGTGATGGTCAGGTGGCTGTAGTCCATCAGCGGACGTTCGCCGATCCACTCCAGAATGTAACTGCGGTTCTGTTGCAACTTTACCGGCTCGGCGGCGCAGCCCAGCAGGCTGGCACCGACCATCGTGGTCAGAGCAAGGCGTTTCATCACGCAGGCTCCTGGCACTTCGGGCACAGGTGTTTTTCGCCGGCTGCGGTCCAGCCCAGTTCGGCAATCCGTGCGGTGGCGGCCGGTTTTTCAGCCTGGTTGCCCAGCTTGGCGTCGACCGCGAACTCGAAGCTCAGCTCTTTGGCGCAGCTGTCGCAGTTGACTTTCCAGGTGTGGATCGCCAGTTCGCCGAACACCGGACCACTGGCCACCGCGACCCATTGGCCGGGCGGGTTGATCAGGTGGCGAACCGTTTCGACGGTCAGGCGCATGGACAAGTCCTTGCTGCCTTTGAGGGTCACTACCAGCACGTCGTTATTGCGAATCGAACCGCCGTTGCCGGTGACTTGATAACGCCCCGGCACCAAGGCGCGGCATTCGGTGAGGGTGTGTTGCGGGTTCATCAGGCTGTAGCGGAAATCGTGTTCGACCATGGGTCCTCCAAATATGCGCGATATGCTAGCACGGGCATCAACGCAGCATGGCGCGGGCATGTGACCTTCGATCTGGTTCAACTTATCTGCCCACTCATGGCAAACTGCCGCTTTTGCATCTCTAAGGAACAGAAATGGCGTTGATCGAATGTTACGAGTGCAAGCAACGCATCAGTTCCACGGCGCCTGCTTGCATTCATTGCGGTGCGCCTGCGGCAACAGTGCAAGCGGCCACTTCGACGGCAGCGCCTGTGGAAGCACCGCTTTCTTTCGGGCGTTTGCCGAGCAATGAGAGTGTGCCTCGGGTGACCCCGGCCGCGTTCGGGCGTAAACGAAAAACCGAAATCCAGGCCGAGATCCCGGCACCGGTGCTCAATGGGCCGCGTCCGGTGGAACTCTGGCTGAAACTGATGATTTTCTTTCTGCCGCCGTTTTTTGTCTGGTTCCTGCTGCGTCGCGGGCATTCGCTGGGGCAGCGCTTGCTGGGCTTCGGCTGGCTGGGCCTGATGATCGTCTTGTCCAAGGCCTGAGCCGTTCAGCGCTCGACCTGATTGTGTGGCGAACCGGCCGCCCAGGCCGCGATGTTCTGCAATGTGGTCGCGGCAATCGCGCCCAGGGCTTCGTGGGTCAGGAAGGCCTGGTGTGCGGTGATGATCACGTTCGGAAAGGTCAGCAGGCGCGCCAGCACATCGTCTTGCAATGGCAGGTCGGAGCGGTCCTCGAAGAACAACTGCGCCTCCTCTTCATAGACATCGAGCCCCAGATAGCCCAATTGGCCGTTTTTCAATGCGTCGATCAGCGCCGGCGTGTCCACCAGACCGCCACGCCCGGTGTTGATCAACATCGCGCCGGGCTGCATGTGCGCCAGTGACTCGCGGTTGATCAAATGTTTGCTCTGCTCGTTGAGCGGGCAATGCAGGCTGATGATCTGAGACTCGGCCAGCAGTTGCGGCAAGCTCAGGTAGCGCGCGCCGAGGGCTTCGACCTGTGGGTTCGGATAGGGGTCATAGGCCAGCAATTGGCAGCCGAAGCCGTGCATGATTTTCGCGAAGGTCGCGCCGATCTGCCCGGTGCCGACCACGCCGACGGTCTTGTTCACCAGGTCGAAACCGGTCAACCCGTGCAGGCTGAAATCGCCCTCGCGGGTACGGTTGTAGGCGCGGTGCAGACGGCGGTTGAGCGCCAGAATCAACGCCACCGCGTGTTCGGCCACGGCGTGGGGCGAGTAGGCCGGGACCCGAACGACCGTCAGCCCCAGGCGCTTCGCCGCCACGAGGTCGACATGGTTGTAACCGGCCGAGCGCAGGGCGATCAGGCGTGTGCCGCCTGCTGCCAGGCGTTCAAGCATCGGGGCGCTGAGGTCATCGTTGATGAAGGCGCAGACCACCTCGTGATGCTCGGCCAGTGCCACCGTGTCGAGGCTCAGTCGTGCCGGCTGGAAATGCAGTTCGATGYCGACGGGCAGGTCGGCGGCGAGAAAACTCTCGCGGTCGTAGGTCTGGCTGCTGAAAAGAATCGTGCGCATGCTGTCCTCCTGGAAGTCTCAAACCCCGTAGCAGCCTTCGGCAGCTGCTACAGGGTTTGAGTTTAGCGTTCAGGCCCTCCTGCGTTATTGCGCTGCATCAGGCATTGATGCGCGCATGGGCCGCGAGGCGATTGATGGCGCGTTCGAGTTCTTCCAGCGCGAAGGGGGCTTTCGGGTCCTGTTGCTTGAGCAGGGTTTCGCTGCGCTGGCAGGCGGCGCGCAGTTGCGGAACGCCGCAATAACGGGTTGCCCCGTGCAGGCGATGGACCCGCTCGATCAGGGCATTCTGGTCGTTGGCTTCTCGGGCCACGCGGATGGCCTCGCGGTCGGCTTCCAGGGAGGCCAGCAGCATGGCCAGCATGTCCGCCGCCAGATCGGCCTTGCCGGCCGCCAGGCGCAGGCCTTCTTCGTGGTCGAGCACCTGCAATTCATGACCGCTGTTGTTATCGCTATTACGCTCCGGACCCTGATTGCGCAGCGCCAGGCCCGTCCATTTCAACACCACTTGCGCCAGTTGCCGTTCGCTGATGGGTTTGGTCAGGTAGTCGTCCATGCCGCTTTGCAGCAATGCGCGTTTTTCATTGGCCATCGCATGGGCGGTGAGGGCCACGACCGGCAGTGGCGTGCAATGCCGCTCGCTTTCCCATTGGCGAATGGCTTCGGTGCTTTGGCGCCCATCCATGCCGGGCATTTGCACGTCCATCAACACCAGATCGAAAGTCTCGTTCTGTACGGCCTTGACCGCGGCGTAACCGCTTTCTACCGCGAGCACCTTGGCGCCCATGTCTTCGAGCAGGGTTTGCACCAGCAGCAGGTTGGCCGGGTTGTCGTCCACGCAAAGGACCTTCGGCGCGCGGCTGGAAACCGGCTCGGCGGGGTCGCTGCGCTGCTGGCGCGGGTTGACCAGATCAGACAGGGCCCGACGCAGCTTGCGGGTGCAGGCGGGTTTGGACTGGAGCTGGCTGTGGGGGTTGGGCACCGAGAGATGGAACAGCGTCAGTTCGGTGGTCGGGCACAGCACCAACACTCTGCAGCCCAGGTGTTCAAGGTCCCAGATGTGCTGGTTGAGGCGCTCCGGCGGCATGTCGTTGCTGGTGATGCCGAGCACCGCCAAGCCGATTGCCTGATCGGTCTGGTGAGCGCCGGTCACGCCATTGGCCAGGCTTTCCAGGGTATTGAACGGCGTGACGCTCAGGCCGCAGTCTTCCAGTTGATGCTGCAATGCCTGACGGGCCAGTTCATGGTTTTCCAGGACAGCCACCCGCTGCCCGAGCAACGGTGGGCCGGGCAGGTCTTCGGCGTCGTCGCGGGTTTTGGGCAGGCTCAGGCTGATCCAGAATTCCGAGCCTTCGCCCGGCGTGCTGTCGACGCCGATCTCGCCGCCCATTTGTTCGATCAGCCGTTTGGAAATCACCAATCCGAGGCCGGTGCCGCCGGGTTGTCGGGACAACGAGTTATCGGCCTGGCTGAAGGCCTGGAACAGGGCGCGCACGTCCTGGTTCGACAGGCCGATGCCGGTGTCCTGAATGCTGATGCGCAGTTGCACGCTGTCTTCATGCTCTTCTTCGAGCATCGCCCGGGCGACGATGGTGCCTTCGCGGGTGAACTTGATCGCATTGCTCACAAGGTTGGTGAGGATCTGCTTGAGTCGCAACGGATCGCCCACCAGCGACAGTGGCGTATCGCGATAAACCAGGCTCACCAGCTCAAGCTCTTTGGCGTGGGCGGCCGGGGCGAGGATGTTCAGGGTGTCTTGCAGCAGGTCGCGCAGGTTGAACGGAATATGGTCGAGCACCAGTTTGCCGGCCTCGATTTTCGAGAAATCGAGAATCTCGTTGATGATCCCCAACAGGCTGTCGGCAGACTTTTCGATGGTGCCCAAGTAATCGAGCTGGCGCGGCGTCAGTTCGCTTTTTTGCAGCAGGTGCGTGAAGCCGAGAATGCCGTTGAGCGGCGTGCGGATTTCATGGCTCATGTTGGCCAGGAACTCGGACTTGATCCGGCTCGCCTCCAGGGCTTCCTTGCGCGCCAGATCCAGCTCGATGTTCTGGATTTCGATGGTTTCCAGATTCTGACGCACGTCTTCGGTGGCCTGGTCGACGCTGTTTTGCAATTCTTCCTGAGCGTTCTGCAGCGTCCCGGCCATGCGGTTGATGCCGGACGCCAGTTCATCCAGTTCCTGGCTGCCGAGGGGCGGCAGGCGGGTTTCCAGATGACCGTCCTTGAGTTGCGCCACGGCCTGTTTGATCTGGCTCAATGGCCGGTTGATGGTTCGGCCCATGCGTAACGCCAGCAGCGCCGCACCGGCCAGGCCTCCGCCGATCAGCAGCAGGCTGGCGAACAGGCTGCGGTAGCCGCGCAGCAGCATGCCGTTGTGGGACAGTTCGAGTTCGACCCAGCCCAGCAGGCGGTCGGCTTCATCGGGGATCAGGTCGCCGGCCAGGTTGCGGTGCTTGCCGAACACCGGCAGCAGGTAACGCGTGGCGTCATTGCCGCTGCGGCGCAGCAACTGTGAACCGTTGCCCAGGGGCGCCTGATTGAGCATGGTCGGGCCGGCATGGGCCAGCGGCGTGCGGTCGGGGGCGAGAAAGGTCACCGCGCGCACATCGGTCTGTTCCAGGGACTGGGTGGCGATGCGCTCCAGCAGTTCGTTGTCTTTGTGACCCATGGCCGGGGCCACCAACGGTGCCAGCTGTTCGGCGATCATTTCGCCGCGTTGCATGAGCTGGGCTTGCAGGTCCGATTGCTGCATCCAGGTGAAATAGCCGCCCAGGACCAACGCCATCAGGGTGGTCGGCAACAGGGTCAGTAACAGCACGCGGCCTTTAATTCCCAGTTTCTTGAGCACGCATCTCTCCTGCATCCAGCTGTTTATTGACCTGCACATGCGTCCGGCACGCGCCACCTGCGCAGTGTAGCGATTTGCATGCGGGCAATCTTCGTAAAATTGATGTCGTCATTCGTCGGTCAGTTCAATGCTTTGGTCCAGGGAGACAAACCTTGGGTTGCCCCTAGAGAGGCAATCTTGAATAATCAGCAATTGAGAATTATTTGCAGATACTCATGACTCCCATCGCGATTGGCCATCCTCGCATCCTCTCTATCGAAGACGATCCAGTGCTCGGTGCTTATGTTCATGAGCATCTGGGGCGCTGCGGTTTTCAGGTGACCTGGTGCCAGAACGGGCAGGAAGGCCTGGCGATTGCGCGCCAGCAGGCCTTCGATGTGGTGTTGATGGATATTCTGTTGCCGGGGCTCGATGGCCTGGCGGTGCTGACCCAATTGCGCCAGAGCCATTCCACGCCGGTGGTGCTGATGTCGGCGCTGGGCGCAGAGGCGGATCGCATCAGTGGCTTTCGCCTCGGGGCCGACGATTACCTGCCCAAGCCTTTCAGCATGGCCGAGTTGCGGGTGCGCATCGAAGCGATTCTGCGGCGGGTGGCGTTCGACCGTCGACCAGCGCCGATACCGACGGCCCCTGCGACGGACTGCCTGCGTTTTGACGAAGAATTGGGCGAGGTCTTTTGTGGTGAACTCGCGGCCGGCCTGACCCGCAGCGAGTACCGTCTGCTGGACACGCTGAACCGCAACGAGGATGAAGTGTTGAGCAAGGCGTTCCTTTATCAGCAGGTATTGCAGCGCGGTTATGCGCCCCATGACCGCAGCCTCGACATGCACATCAGCCAGATTCGCCGCAAGCTCAAGGCCATCGGTTACACCGAGCGTGAAGTGCGCACGGTGTGGGGCAAAGGGTACGTATTGAGTGCGGTCGATGAAGTGGTCTGACGTGCCGGGTCGCACGGTGGTCCTGCAACAGCAACTGCTGCGCGATCTGTCCCACGAATTGCGCACGCCGCTCAGCCGGTTACGGGTGGCCTGCGAAAGCGAGCAGGACCTGGAGCAATTGCGCGAGCGCATTAGCCGGGAAGTCGACGGTATGCTGCGTCTGGTCGAGGACACCCTGCAACTGGCCTGGCTCGACAGCGAGCGCGCGCCGTTGCCCGATGAAGCGATCCAGGTCCAGGCCTTGTGGGAAATGCTCACGGAAAACGCTTGCTATGAAAGTGGCTGGCCGGCGAGTCAGTTGCACTGTGCGGTGGATGCCTGCTGCTGGGTGCGGGGCCATCTCAATACCTTGGCCCAGGCGCTGGAAAACATTCTGCGTAATGCCATTCGTCATTCACCGCAGGGCGGTGTCGTGATGTTCGATGGCCGGCGTGATGGCGACTTTTGGCACCTGTGGCTGGAGGACGAGGGCGGTGGAGTGGCTGACGAGGATCTTGAGCGAATCTTCTCGCCGTTCATCCGGCTCGACGGTTCACGGCCGGGGGAGGGTGGGTTCGGATTGGGGTTGAGCATTGCCAGGAATGCGGTGCAGCGGCAGGGCGGGCGGCTTTGGGCGGAGAATGCAGGGCGGGGCTTACGGCTGAATATGCTGTTACTGGCTGATCTCCATGGCGACAATGCTGACGCCATCGCGAACAGGCCTGCACCTACAGTGGACATGTGTCGACCACTCATTGCGTGATCAACCCCAGGCCCTGCTCGCAGATTTTGCCAGAGCGTTCGCGTTTTTTTGTACGACCTTTCCTAAAGCCTTTCGCCGACACCTTCAGGCTGCCTTGACGGTTTAGAGTCACGTTTTTCCTCATCATCAAGGAGTTGGGCATGAATGCATCCAATATTGCCGGCACCACCGCAGATGTCCGTTTCGATGAGGTACTTGCGCTGATTCACAGTGCCAGACAGCAGGCCGTACAGGCGGTCAATACCCAGCTGATCGAACTGTACTGGCAGGTCGGTGCTTACATCAGCCGCAAGCTGGAGCAGGCTGAGTGGGGCGATGCCGTGGTCAGTCAGCTGGCTGAACATCTGGCCAAGACTCAACCAGGGTTGCGCGGGTTTACCCGGCGCAATCTGTTTCGTATGCGTCAGTTCTACGAAGCTTATCGGGGCAATGAGAAAGTGTCAGCGCTGCTGACACAATTACCCTGGACCCATAACCTGCTCATTCTGACTCAAAGTAAACACCCGCAAGAGCGTGAGTTTTATCTGCGTCTGGCTGTGCAGGAAAAGTGGTCGACGCGAGAGCTGGAACGTCAGCACAAAGCTGCGCTGTTCGAGCGCAGCATCACCCAACCGCCAAAAGTCTCTCCAGTGCTGAGACAAGCCAACCCTGCGGCGCTTGAGATATTCCGCGATGCTTACATGGTCGAGTTTCTCGACCTGCCCGGCGGCCATGCCGAAACTGATCTGCATCAAGGGTTGCTGGCGCGACTCAAGCAATTTCTGATCGAGTTGGGCCGCGACTTCTGCTTTGTCGGCTCCCAATACCCGCTGCAAGTCGGAGGGCGTGACTTTGCTCTGGACCTGTTATTTTTCCATCGTGGACTCAACTGCTTGATCGCTATCGAACTCAAGGTCGGCCGTTTCGAGCCGGAGTACTTGGGCAAGCTGGACTTCTATCTGGAAGCGCTGGATCGAGATGAACGCAAACCCCACGAAAACCCGGCCATCGGTGTGTTGCTCTGCGCCAGTAAGGATGACGAAGTGGTCGAATACGCCCTTAACCGCAGCCTGTCGCCAGCGTTGATCGCTGAATACCAGGTCCAGCTTCCGGACAAACAGCTGCTGCAGGCCAAATTGCATGAGTTTTATGCATTGAATATTGCACAAGGAGAAGAGGAGTGAACTGCTTATTCCCATAAGCCATAAGCCCCTTACTTTGCGTGATATGGCCTGCGCACGTTTGCCGGTATGATAGGCGCCCCCGCAGTCCGGATTGCGAATACGCCATGACCTTGCAGTACCCAACCATCGCCGATTGCGTCGGCAATACTCCGCTGGTCCGTTTGCAGCGCCTGCCTGGCGTCACCAGCAACACGCTTTTGCTCAAGCTCGAAGGGAACAACCCGGCGGGTTCGGTCAAGGATCGTCCGGCGCTGTCGATGATCACCCGCGCCGAATTGCGCGGGCAGATCCACGTCGGCGATACGCTGATCGAAGCGACCTCGGGCAACACCGGGATCGCCCTGGCCATGGCCGCGGCGATCAAGGGTTACAAGATGATCCTGATCATGCCGGACAACTCCAGTGCCGAGCGTAAAGCCGCGATGACGGCCTATGGCGCCGAGCTGATTCTGGTCAGCCAGGAAGAAGGCATGGAAGGTGCGCGCGACCTCGCCCAGCGAATGGAAGCCGAAGGTCGCGGCAAGGTGCTGGACCAGTTCGCCAACGGCGACAACCCCGAGGCGCACTACACCACCACCGGTCCGGAAATCTGGCGTCAGACCCAGGGCACCATCACGCATTTCGTCAGCTCGATGGGCACCACCGGCACCATCATGGGTGTCTCGCGCTACCTGAAAGAACAGAACGAGAACGTGCAGATCATCGGCCTGCAACCGATGGAAGGCTCGGCGATTCCGGGTATCCGTCGCTGGCCGCAGGAATACCTGCCGAAGATTTATCAGGCCGATCGCGTGGACCGTATCGTCGACATGGCGCAAAGCGAGGCCGAGGACGTGACCCGTCGTCTGGCGCGCGAAGAAGGCATTTTCTGCGGCGTGTCTTCGGGCGGTGCTGTAGCGGCGATGCTGCGTCTGTCCAAAGAAGTTGAAAACGCGGTGATCGTCGCGATCATCTGTGACCGTGGCGACCGTTACTTGTCGACCGGCATTTTCGACGCGCCCAACTGATGGCCAAGCAAGAGAGAGGCCTGCGCTTCCAGCCCACGGGCGGCAGCAAGGCCCCGCAAGTCCCGACCGGCAAAAAGCAGCGCCTGACCATCGAGCGCCTGGCCAATGACGGTCGCGGTATCGCGTTTTTTGAAGGTCGCACCTGGTTCGTCATCGGCGCATTGGCCGGTGAAGAAGTCGATGCGCGGGTCTTGGGTGCCCACGGTAAAGTGGTCGAGGCGCGTACCGAGCGGGTGTTCCAGGCCAGCCAATTGCGTCGCCCGGCACCGTGCGCCCATGCCGGTCGCTGCGGTGGTTGCAGCGTGCAGCATCTGCCCCACAACGAACAACTCGCCCTGAAACAACGCATGCTCGCCGAGCAATTGTCGCGGGTCGCCGGCGTCGAACCCGAAGAGTGGGCTGCGCCATTGAGCGGTCCGGAATTCGGCTACCGGCGTCGTGCCCGGGTGGCGGTGCGTTGGGACATGAAGGCGAAAAAACTCGAAGTCGGTTTCCGCGCCGCCGGCAGCCAGGACATCGTCGCCATCAACGAGTGCCCGGTGCTGGTACAGCCCTTGCAACCGATCATGACTGGCTTGCCGGACATGCTGCGACGCTTGAGCAAACCTCAGGCACTGGGGCATGTGGAATTGTTCAGCGGTTCGTCATTGGCGGTATTGCTGCGGCACATGGCGCCGTTGTCCGAAGCCGATATGACGATCCTCAAGCAATTCTGCGCGCTCCATGAGGCCCAGTTGTGGCTGCATGGCGACGGCGAGCCGCAACCGGTCAAGGCCGATCAGACCCTGGGCTATCGCCTTGAACCGTGGGACTTGAACCTGGCGTATCGGCCTGGAGATTTCATCCAGGTCAACGCCGGGGTCAACGAAGCGATGGTCGCTCAGGCGCTGGAATGGTTGGCGCCGAAAGCCGATGAGCGGGTTCTGGACCTGTTCTGCGGGTTGGGCAACTTTGCCTTGCCGCTGGCCAGGACCGTTCGTGAAGTGGTGGCGGTGGAAGGTGTGCAGGCCATGGTCGAGCGGGCCGCCGCGAACGCCGCTAGTAATAATTTGCATAACGCGAAGTTTTTTCAGGCCGATTTATCCCAGCCTTTGGCTGATGCCGAATGGGCCGGCGAAGGCTTTTGTGCGGTACTCTTGGACCCACCTCGCGACGGTGCTTTCGAGGTGGTGCGCAAGCTTGCGTCCCTGGGGGCCGAACGATTGGTTTATGTGTCGTGCAACCCTGCAACTCTGGCGCGCGACACGGTCGAATTGATCAAGCAGGGCTACCGGTTAAAACGTGCCGGGATTCTCGATATGTTTCCTCAAACGGCGCATGTCGAGGCCATGGCGTTATTTGAAGCGAGCTAGGATGGCTCGTCTGGTCCGACTGACCGTCCGTGCCGCCATGCATCAGCCCGGCGGGGCGCCCGGACAATGAAGGTCAGCGATTTGACGCATTGAATCTGCGTCGTAGGGAAGGTAAAGCAAGATGGTACAGGTGAGAGCACACCAGCCGATCAACACTGACGGCAGTATCAATCTCGAGGCTTGGCTCGATCACGCGGTCAGTATCGATACGGCACTGGATCGCGAAGCCTTGAAAGAAGCCTGCGAGTTCGCTCGCGAGGCCGAACAACAAGCCAATGCGGCGAAAAACCTGTGGTCCGAAGGGACCTCGAGTTTCCGCACCGGCCTTGAGATCGCCGAGATTCTCGCCGATCTCAAACTCGATCAGGATTCGTTGGTCGCGGCAGTCTTGTACCGCGGCGTGCGCGAAGGCCAGATCCAGTTGCCGGCGGTCAGCCAGCGCTTCGGCCCGGTGGTCGCCAAACTGATTGACGGCGTGCAACGCATGGCGGCGATCAGCGACAGTCTGAGTCCGCGTAAATCCATGGTGATGGGCACCCAAGGCCAGGTGGAAAACCTGCGCAAGATGCTCGTGGCCATGGTCGACGACGTGCGCGTCGCGCTGATCAAACTGGCCGAGCGCACCTGTGCGATCCGTGCGGTAAAAACCGCCGATGACGAGAAGCGTAACCGCGTCGCCCGTGAAGTCTTCGACATCTACGCGCCGCTGGCACATCGCCTCGGTATCGGTCATATCAAGTGGGAGCTGGAGGACTTGTCCTTCCGTTACCTCGAGCCCGACCAGTACAAGCAGATCGCCAAGTTGCTCCATGAGCGACGGCTGGATCGCGAGCGCTTCATCAGCGATGTGATGACCCAGCTCAAGAACGAGTTGCAGGCCACCGGCGTCGAGGCTGACATCAGCGGCCGGGCCAAACACATCTACTCGATCTGGCGCAAAATGCAGCGCAAGGGTCTGGAGTTCAGCCAGATCTACGACGTGCGCGCCGTTCGCGTGCTGGTGCCGGAAATGCGCGACTGCTACACCGCGCTCGGCATCGTCCACACCCTGTGGCGGCACATCCCGAAAGAGTTCGACGACTACATCGCCAACCCGAAAGAGAATGGCTACCGCTCGCTGCACACCGCGGTAATCGGCCCTGAAGGCAAGGTGCTGGAAGTGCAGATCCGCACCCATGCCATGCACGAAGAAGCCGAGCTGGGGGTTTGCGCGCACTGGCGATACAAGGGCACCGACGTCAAGTCCGGCTCGAACCACTACGAAGAGAAAATCTCCTGGCTGCGTCAGGTTCTCGAGTGGCACGAAGAGCTGGGCGATATCGGCGGCCTTGCCGAACAGCTGCGGGTCGATATCGAGCCGGACCGGGTTTATATCTTCACTCCCGACGGTCATGCCATCGACTTGCCGAAGGGCGCGACACCGCTGGACTTCGCTTACCGCGTGCACACCGAAATCGGTCACAACTGCCGCGGCGCCAAGATCAACGGGCGCATCGTGCCGCTCAACTACAGCCTGCAAACCGGTGAACAGGTCGAGATCATCACCAGCAAGCACGGCACTCCGAGCCGCGACTGGCTGAACCCGAACCTGGGTTACATCACCACGTCGCGAGCGCGGGCGAAGATCGTTCACTGGTTCAAGTTGCAAGCCCGCGATCAGAACGTCGCGGCCGGTAAAACCTTGCTCGAGCGCGAACTCAGTCGCCTCGGTCTGCCGCAGGTGGATTTCGACAAGCTGGCCGAAAAGGCCAACATGAAGACCGCCGAAGACATGTTCGCCGCATTGGGCGCAGGCGATTTGCGCCTGGCGCAACTGGTGAACCTGGCGCAGCAACTGGTCGAGCCGGAACGCGGCAACGAACAGCTGGAGCTGATCCCGCGCAAAGCCACCGGCTATAAACCGGGCAAGCGCGGCGATATCCAGATCCAGGGCGTCGGCAACCTGATGACCCAGATGGCCGGCTGCTGCCAGCCGTTGCCGGGGGACGCCATCGTCGGTTACATCACCCAGGGCCGTGGCGTGAGCATCCACCGTCAGGACTGCGCCTCGGTGCTGCAACTGGCCGGGCGCGAGCCGGAGCGGATCATCCAGGTCAGCTGGGGGCCGGTGCCGGTGCTCACCTATCCGGTGGACATCATCATTCGCGCTTACGACCGTTCCGGTCTGCTGCGTGACGTGTCGCAGGTGCTGCTCAACGAGCGGATCAACGTGCTGGCGGTCAACACCCGCTCGAACAAAGAGGACAACACTGCGTTGATGTCCCTGACCATCGAGATTCCGGGGCTGGATGCGCTGGGGCGGTTGCTGGGGCGGATCTCCCAGTTGCCGAACATCATCGAAACCCGCCGTAACCGCACACCGTAAGGCGTTCACTTTTTTGTGGCCGCCAAGCTTTTGTGGGGCTGGCTTGTCGGATCGCGGCGGTGCGGCGATCCGACTTGCCCGGTTCCCACAGGTTCTCGCAGAGATTGATTGATGTATTCACTTGAAGACCTGCTGCACCTGATGAACCGTCTGCGCGACCCGCAGTACGGCTGCCCGTGGGACATCAAGCAAACCTACGCCACCATCGTCCCGCACACCCTGGAAGAAGCCTACGAAGTCGCCGACGCCATCGAACGCGGCGATTTCGATCACTTGCAGGGTGAGTTGGGCGACTTGTTGTTCCAGGTGGTTTATTACAGCCAGCTGGCCAGGGAAGAAGGGCGCTTCGAATTCGCTGGCGTGGTCGACAGCATCACGCGCAAGTTGATTCGCCGTCATCCTCACGTATTTCCCACCGGTGATCTGTACGCGCCGCTGGACGTCCCGCGCCTGAATGAAGAGCAGGTCAAGCAACGCTGGGAAGAGATCAAGGCTGAAGAACGCGCCGAGAAGTCTTCGGCGCCGGAGCAGTTGTCCTTGCTCGATGACGTACCCGCGGCACTGCCGGCGTTGTCCCGTTCGGCAAAACTGCAGAAGCGCGCAGGGCAGGTCGGTTTCGATTGGCCGGACGCCTTGCCGGTGCTCGACAAGGTTCGCGAAGAACTCGATGAAGTGCTTGAAGCCATGGCCGACAATGACTCGGCGGCGATTGCCGATGAAGTCGGCGACCTGCTGTTTTCCGTGGTCAATCTGGCGCGTCACCTCAAGGTCGATCCGGAAACCGCACTGCGTGGCGCGAACACAAAATTTGAAAGACGCTTCCGATTTATCGAACAGGCATTGCGCGACACCCACCGTCCCATAGAAGATTGCACCCTCGAAGAGTTGGACGCCTTGTGGGGCGAAGCCAAACGTCAGGAAAAGAATTTGCCCAGCTGCGGCTGAGCTGTTGCCTAAGTGAGTAAGCACCATGAGCCTTTCCCTTCGCGACCAGTTGCTCAAAGCAGGGCTGGTCAACCAAAAGCAGGCCAAACAGGTCGGCAAAGAAAAACAGAAACAACAGCGTCTGGCCCACAAAGGCCAGATCGAACTCGATGACTCCCAGCAGCGTGCGGCTCAGGAAGCCATGGCCGAGAAGGTCAAGCGCGATCAGGAGCTCAACCGTCAGCAACAGGAGAAGGCCGAGCAGAAGGCCCGCGCCGCCCAGGTCAAGCAATTGATCGAAGTCTCGCGCCTGCCCAAGCTGAACACCGAGGACTACTACAACTTCGTCGACGACAAAAAGGTCAAGCGCATCTCCGTCAACACCCTGATGCGCAACAAGCTCAGCAGCGGTTCTCTGGCGATCGTGCATCACGCTGGCGGTTACGAAGTGATCCCTCGTGAAGCGGCCCTGAAGATTCAGGAGCGCGACCCACAGCGCATCGTGCAGCTGAATGTGAAGACAGAAGAAGTCAGCGCCGAAGACGATCCGTACGCGGCCTATCAGATTCCTGACGATCTGATGTGGTAAGCCGTTAGCGGCTGCAACAACGACAAACCCCGCTCATGGCGGGGTTTGTCATTTTCAATGCGGTGGTTATGCAGAACGCGCTTCGCGTTGCTGCTCCAGTGATTCCAGTTCGGCCTTGTATTGGTGGGCTTCGGTCTCGGAGTGGAACATCCCGACCAGCAGGTCTTGTTGATGTACATCCCAGATACGGATACCGGCGGCGATGCCTTCATGGGACATATGTGAATCGTCGCGTTCAGTTACTTTTACAGTCATCTGCTAGCTCCAATCTCTGTTATCTGCAGCAAGGCGTGTGCAGGCCTTTGTTATAAGTTTTGTTAGCTGGCTAAGTAAACGACTGAAATCGCTAACGGACTTTTGCAAAAACGGAGAAAGTGCTGCAGCCCGCGAAATACGCGACATTCAGTCGCAGGCTGTTGAGTTCCATGACAAATGTTTCATGTTTCAAGGGCTGTCTGGCCGTAGATAAAACCTGGCCAAAAAAAACGCCCCGAACCAGTCGGGGCGTTTTTATGTGTGGCGTAGGCGGGGTATTACTTACCCTGCCAGCGCTTCAGTACCAGCGTTGCGTTGGTGCCGCCGAAGCCGAAGCTGTTGCTCATCACGGTGTTGATGGTGGCGTCTTCGCGAGTCTTGGTCAGGATTGGCATGTCTGCCACTTCCGGGTCCAGTTCGTCGATGTTGGCGGAACCCGCCATGAAGTTGCCTTCCATCATCAGCATGCAGTAGATCGCTTCATGAACGCCGGCGGCGCCCAGGGAGTGACCCGACAGGCTCTTGGTGGAGCTGATGGCCGGAGCGTTGTCGCCGAACACTTCACGCACACCTTTCATTTCCATCACGTCGCCGACCGGAGTCGAGGTGCCATGGGTGTTCAGGTAGTCGATCGGTGCATCAACGGTGGACATGGCCATCTGCATGCAGCGGATGGCGCCTTCGCCGCTTGGGGCGACCATGTCGTAGCCGTCGGAGGTCGCGCCGTAGCCAACGATTTCCGCGTAGATCTTCGCGCCGCGGGCCAGAGCGTGTTCCAGCTCTTCGACCACGACCATGCCGCCACCGCCGGCGATGACGAAACCGTCACGCTTGGCGTCGTAGGCACGGGAAGCTTTTTCCGGGGTTTCGTTGTACTGGCTGGACAGGGCGCCCATGGCGTCGAACAGGAACGACTGGCTCCAGTGCTCTTCTTCACCGCCGCCGGCGAATACGATGTCCTGCTTGCCCATCTGGATCTGTTCCATGGCGGTACCGATGCAGTGAGCACTGGTGGCGCAGGCAGAAGCGATGGAGTAGTTCAGGCCCTTGATCTTGAACGGGGTGGCCAGGCAAGCGGAAACAGTGCTGCTCATGGTCCGCGTTACGCGGTATGGGCCGACGCGCTTGACGCCTTTCTCGCGCAGGATGTCCAGCGCTTCCATCTGGTTCAGCGTGGAGGCGCCACCGGAACCGGCGATCAGGCCGGTACGCGGGTTGGAAACTTGCTCTTCGGTCAGGCCGGAGTCTGCGATGGCATCTTTCATGGCCAGGTAGGCGTAAGCCGCCGCGTGGCCGACGAAGCGATAGATCTTGCGATCGATCAGCTCTTCGAGGGGAAGGTCAATGGAGCCGGAAACCTGGCTACGCAGACCCATTTCGGCATATTCCGGGTTGAACCGGATGCCAGGGCGGCTTGCACGCAGGTTAGCGGAGACGGTCTCTTTGTCATTGCCCAGGCACGAAACGATGCCCAGACCAGTGATAACGACGCGGCGCATGCGGATAACCCTTAGAAGTTGTCAGTGGAGGTGAAAACGCCGACCCGAAGGCCTTCGGCGGTATAGATTTCGCGGCCGTCGACAGTCACGGAACCATCGGCGATGGCCATGTTCAGCTTGCCTTTGAGGACGCGTTTGATATGGATGTTATAGGTGACTTTCTTGGCGGTCGGCAGTACCTGGCCAAAGAATTTCACTTCGCCCGAACCCAGGGCGCGACCACGGCCCGGCAGACCTTGCCAGCCGAGGAAGAAACCGACCAGTTGCCACATGGCATCGAGGCCCAGGCAGCCCGGCATCACCGGATCACCTTCGAAATGGCAGGCGAAGAACCACAGGTCTGGAGTGATATCCAGCTCGGCGACCAATTCACCTTTGCCGTACTTGCCACCCTCTTCGGAGATCAGGGTGATGCGATCGACCATCAGCATGTTCGGGGCGGGCAGTTGCGCGTTACCCGGGCCGAACAGCTCACCACGACTGCAGCGCAGCAGGTCTTCCCGAGTAAAGGCGTTTTGTTTGGTCATGCGAGCTCCTCAATAGTCCATGCGGCAGGGGGGCGAATCTTCCCGGCCGATCGAAGCGTTCATGCCTCGAGTCAGCAGCCTACTCATAGACTATTGCGTTGTAGTGAAAGTCACAGCACCAAGGACATGAATGTACACTTGTGCACTGAAATTATTATTCAAGCCCCTTTTCGGGCCTGTTCGGGTGCCTAAGACTGCCGCACTTTCGTCTTTCACGCCAGTCGCAGATCGTCGAAAGGCCTGCACTACTGCACCCAACGCTGCAGAATTTGCTGCAGATCAGTGCGTTTAAAGGGCTTGGCCAGGTAATCGTTCATTCCCGCGGACAAACAGGCTTCACGATCGCCCTGCAAGGCGTTGGCCGTCAGGGCAATGATCGGCACGTCAGCGCAGCCGGGTAGTTGGCGGATCTGTCGGGTGGCCTCGTAGCCGTCAATGACCGGCAGTCGGCAATCCATCAGAATCGCTTCGAAAATCAGGCTCTCGGCGCTGCGCACCGCTTGTGCACCATCGGTGACGACGCTGACAGTAAAGCCCAGGCTGCGCAACATTGCTTCGACGACGGTGCGGTTGACCGGGTTGTCTTCCACCAGCAACACATTGCGACCTTCGCCGTGGCCATTGCCGGTATGTACTCGCGGCATCAGCACCGGCAACGACTGCTTATGCAGCGCCAGAGGTATCTCCAGGGTGAACACCGAACCGACGCCTTCTTCGCTCTGAGCACGTAAGGTGCCGCCCATTCGTTCGGCCAGAGTGCGGGCAATCGGCAGCCCCAGCCCGGTGCCACCGTAACGTCTTGAAATACTACTGTCGGCCTGCTGGAACGCGTTGAACATCAATTCCAGGCTTTCGGCCGGAATGCCGATCCCGCTGTCGCGCACGGTGCAGGTGAACCAAAGCAACTCGTGATCCAGTGACTGCCACTGCGGTTCGATCGTGATGCGGCCCCGTTCGGTGAATTTCAGCGCATTGCCGACCAGGTTGACCAGTATCTGCCGGATCCGCGTCGGATCGCCTTGAACCTGCAGGGCGCGCATGTCCTCGGGGATCTGCAGTTGCAGGTCAAGCCCGCGTTGCACTGCGCTGTGCTGGAACGACTGGGCGCAACTGGTGATCAGGTCCGCGAGGTTGAACGCAATATGCTCCAGCTCCAGTTCCGAGCGTTCGATGCGCGAGAAGTCGAGAATGTCGTTGATCACTTTGAGCAGGTGTTCAGTTGACTCCGAAGCCAGCGCGGCGTACTCGATCTGTTCCTCGGTCATCGCGGTGGTTTCCAGCAGTTGCAACATGCCCAGCACGCCATTCATCGGCGTGCGCAGTTCATGGCTCATCATGGCCAGGAAATCGGATTTGGCGTTGTTGGCCTTTTCCGCTTCCTCGCGGGTCTGGATCAATTGCGCCATGGCCTGATGCTGTTCGCGGCTGGCTTGTTCAAGGCCCTGGGCAAGGTTGTTGATGTGTTGCGACAGGGCGCCCAGTTCGGTGTCATCGACAATCGGCAGGGGCGTTTTGTAGTCGCCTTTCTGGATCGCCTTGACCGCATTGCCGATGTCGTGGATCGGTTGCGACAGGCTGCTGGCCAGACGCCGAGCCAGCAGAAAGGTAAACAGCAGGGCGAACAGGGCCAGGATCCCGGCCTTGAACAGGATTTCCTGCTGGCGCTGGTTGAAGGCGTCATTGGACAGACCGACGATCACCCGGCCCAGGTAATCCTCTCCCGGCTTTGTGGGGGCGGTGCGGCTGTTCTGGAAGAAGTCATTGTTGAGCGCGATACGTTGCAGCCGCACCGGTGCCTGGAACACTTCGACCTGATGCGAGCGATTGTGGGTTTCCGACGGTTGTTCGACGTACACCAGAATCCGGTTGGTGCTGTCCTGAACCTCCAGAAAACGCACATTGGGCGTGGCCAGGGTGGCTTTGAGCAAACTCTCGAGCACGTCGTTGTTGCCCGAGATCACCCCGTATTCGGTGGCCGGCGCCAGTTGGTTGGCGATCAGTTGACCGGTGTGGTTGAGTTCCTGGCGCAGGTCCTGGATTCGCACGAAGGTGAAGAAACTGATCAGCAGCAACGTCAGCAGCAGCGCCGGGCCGAGGCTGATGATCTGGGTACGGGTATTGATGTCCCAACCGCTATGGAAGGTCATGGGCGATGTTCTCCTTCGGCCAGCTGTGTTGCGACAGAGGCTTCATTCATCGGTTCAATGCTTAATGAACGAGCCACTTGCGGGTTGCTCAAGACCTTGAAGTGCTGCGGATAAAGGGTGCGCGGCCAGGTGGTGGAGGGGCGGTCGAGCAGTTCGACGAGAATCTTCAGCCAATCGCTCTGGTCGCTGTAGGTGCTGGCGAGGCTGCCCGCCCTGACGAAGGCGGCATTGGGACCGATCAGCGGCAGCTGCCGTGCGTAGCTGCTGAGCAGCAGGTTTTTCACGGTTTTGGGGTTGTACAGATCAGGGTCATCCAGGCCCAGCAGCACATCGCTGTTTTTCAGCAGGGCCTGCAACGGACGGCTGTCATTGGTGTTGTCCCAACGTTCGGTGACCACTTCAAGGCCCAGGGGCAGGGCTGCCTGATGCAGTTCCTTCAGCAGGAATTCGCTGTGGCTGTCGAAAAGCACGCCGACACGTCGAGCCTCGGGCAGGACGAGTCGGGTCAGGCGCAATTGTCGATCCAGCGGCGGATCGCTCCAGAGCAGGCTCAAGTGCGGTGGCGAAACATCGCCAAAGCGTTGGTGGGCTTGCAGACGGCTGATGCGCAGCACCAGCGTTGCCGGGCCTTGGGCGTCTTGCACTCGCCAGTCGAGGCTTTGCAAGTCGAGCAGAATCAGGCGGGTGCCCGCAGGCAGTTGGCCGGGTGCCGGCAAGCTGGCGACCGGCTGGAAACGCACGCTGTCGGTGGGGCGCAACTCGCTCAGGGCCTGGACGAAAGACTGCACGCCAGGGCTGTCTTCGGCGCCGGTCAGCAGAATGTCGGCGGCCCGGGCCGGCAGATTGCACAGCAGCCCGGCAAACACCAGGCACAGCCCGGCCAGCAGGCGGCCAAGGGTTGGCGTCTTCCGTGGCAGGCAATACTGCATCTTAAAACTCCAGCTCCGCGCTGAAGTAGAGCACCCGGCGTTCGTCGTAGTTGTTGTCGACGAAAGTGGTGGGCTGATTGTCGAGGCGTTGCTGGAGGACCCCGGCCAGCTCCAGATTGGCCTTGCCCAGGCCGATGCGTTTGGCGATGCGGGTGTCGACCCGTTCGAAGCGGTAACCGTTGAGGGCGTCGGCGCCATAGTAGAAGAGCGCGCTGTTCCAGCCCTGGCCCCAGTTGCGCAGCCAACCGGCGGAGCCGCTGTTGCGCGCCGTTTGTTGTGCATCCAGCGGGTTGCTCGCCTCGGCATCGACATAGGCGTAGGTCAGGCGCAGACGATCGGTGCTGCTGACGCGCCAGTCCAGTTGGGTTTCCGCTCCTGAGAATCGTGAGCTGTTCGAGTTGCTGGCAATGTACTGATTGTTGCGCAGCGGTTCGCTGATCATGCCGTTGATTTCGTCGTAGAACAGCTTCACATCGACCGTCAGTCCCCAGTCTGTGAAGTAGCCGTTGTAGCCCAATTCCCGGGAGCGCATGCGTTCCTGTTCGAGGTCACCCGGGCCACGGGTCCGGACGAAATAGCGGGCGCTGGTCTGGCCGTAGGCACTGGGCTGCAGGTTGGTCACCTGATAGCTCCAGTTGACGCTGTTCTCGAACATGTCCGGCGAGCGGACGGCTTCCGAGTACACCGCGCGCAAACCGTGGCGCGGGTTGATCAGATAGTTGACCGCCAGCCGTGGGGTCAGTGAGCTGCCGGTCAATTGCGTGTCTTCGAACATCGCCCCGCCCTGCAGCAACCAGTGCTCGGTGGCGCGCCACTCGAGTTGGCCGAACGCCCGCCAGGTGGTGTCGTCGAGCGTGCCATTGAAGTAGGTCTCGGAATCGGCCCGGTCGTAACGATAGTTCATGCCGCTGACCAGCCGCAGCGTGTCGGACAGGCTGAGGGTGTCTTGCAGTTCGAGGTCGTAGCGCGACTCTCGGGCACTCTGGTCGATGTCGCCGCACAGCGTTTTGTTCGCGCCGTTCCGCCATTGCGCCAGAACCTGATTGGCCAGGGCTTGTTCTGCCGCTGTACCGGGGGGCGCGCCGGTGAAACGAGCGATGTTGCGCGCCAGGCGTTCGGTGTAATTGGGATTGAGCTGCCAAAGTTGGGTCAGCTCCGGGCTGAACGAGATCTCGGCATCGCAGGCACGCCAAGTCTGCTGACGATCCCAGTGTTGCGCCGAGCCTTGAATATAAAGGCTGTGATCAGGGTTGATGTCCAGGTTCCAGCGCAGCGAGCCGGCGTAGTCCTTGGCGATGACGTCGGAATTGTTCCCGGCGGCGGTAATCCCTGAGAACACCGGGCGGTAGGTATAGGGTCGCTGGTTGCTCCCGTCCTTGGCGTTCAGTTGCCAATCGATGCTCTGGTTTTCATTGAGCGTCTGGCTGACGGCCAGGCTGAAGCGGTTCAAGCGACGGCTGTCGCGGTAATCGGCGCCGGTGCGGTTCGAGTCGAAGCCATCGTCTTGTTGTCCGGACAGCGACAGGCGCAAGTCGCCGCTGTCCCAGCCCATGCCCTGGCTGGCGTAGAAATCGTTGATACCGCGCTGGCCGCGGGTGACTTTCAGCCGTGTGCCATGGCTGTCGGCCGGCTTGCGGGTGATGATATTGACCACCGCCATCAGCGCGTTGGCGCCGTAGCTGACGGTGTTCGGGCCACGGAAAACCTCGATGCGCTCGATGTCTTCCATGGCCACCGGAATATCACTCCAGTCCACCGTGGCCAGGCCCGCGCGGTACACCGAGCGGCCGTCGATCAGCACTTGCATGCGCCGCGCTTCGCTGGCGTTGGTGCCGTGGTAGTTCACCGCCGCCTGGTTGCCGCTGATATTGCCGACCATCATCCCCGGCACCAGCCGCAGCAACTCGCTGATGTCCCGCGCGCCGCTGGCGTTGATCAGTTCGCTGTCGATCACCGTCATGCTGCCTGGCACGGCCGCGGGCGACTGCTTCAGGCGCGTCGCGGTGAGCACTTGCGGCAACGGATCGTTGTCCAGGAACAGGTCGTCGGCCAGCAATGGCGAGCTGAACATCAGCGCCAGCACCAGTGGCGAGCGAGGATAGGGAGAGCCAAAAGACACGGCACGGCCTTGATAGCGATTAATTGGCGCGCATGTTAACCGAGCGCAATGACTTTTCCAGTCACGTTGTGGGCATTTTCCTCGGTTTTCTTGGTCTTCTTCCTACAAGTGCCGGTAATTGATGTCGGGGCTGGCCGCCACTGGGCCGCTCCGTATAATGCGGGCATCGCCACTGGTATGGATTAACGGATTGCATATGACTGAACAGCGCCCAATTGCGGTCCTGGGAGGCGGAAGTTTTGGTACCGCCGTGGCTAATCTGCTGGCCGAGAACGGGCATCAGGTGCGGCTGTGGATGCGTGACCCCGAGCAGGCCGAGGCCATTCGGGTCAATCGCGAGAACCCGCGTTACCTCAAAGGCATCAAGATTCTTGCGGCGGTGGAGGCGGTCACAGACCTGCAAGCCACGCTGGAGGCCTGCGACCTGTGCTTCGTCGCGCTGCCCTCCAGCGCGCTGCGCTCGGTGCTGGCGCCCTACGCTCAGCTTTTGAGCGGAAAAATGCTGGTGAGCCTGACCAAAGGCATCGAAGCCCATACGTTCAAGCTGATGAGCCAGATTCTTGAAGATATCGCCCCGCAAGCGCGCATCGGCGTGCTGTCGGGGCCGAACCTGGCCCGTGAAATCGCCGAACACGCGCTGACTGCCACGGTGGTCGCCAGCGAAGACGAAGACCTTTGCCAGCAGGTCCAGGCCGCGCTGCATGGCCGGACCTTTCGCGTGTACGCCAGCGCCGACCGCTTTGGCGTGGAGCTGGGCGGGGCGCTGAAAAACGTCTACGCCATCATCGCCGGTATGGCGGTGGCGTTGGGCATGGGCGAAAACACCAAGAGCATGCTGATTACCCGGGCACTGGCGGAAATGACCCGCTTCGCGGTGAGTCAGGGTGCCAACCCGATGACATTCCTGGGGCTGGCGGGCGTCGGCGATTTGATCGTCACCTGCTCATCGCCGAAAAGCCGTAATTATCAGGTCGGGTTTGCCCTCGGCCAGGGCTTGAGCCTGGAGGACGCGGTGACGCGTCTGGGCGAAGTGGCCGAAGGCGTGAATACCCTTAAGGTGCTCAAGGCCAAGGCTTCGGACGTGGGCGTGTATATGCCGCTGGTCGCCGGATTGCACGCGATTCTGTTCGAAGGGCGCACGCTTGATCAGGTGATTGGGTTGTTGATGCGTGGCGAACCGAAAACCGACGTGGACTTTATTTCCCCCAGTGGTTTCTAAGCACTTAACCGATACGAGCAGGGAGCGAGACAGACATGAATGATCCGAAAGTAGAAGAAGGCAAGTACGAATCCATCCTGCTGCGGGTGCTGTGGATGATTGTCTATGTGCTGGTCTGGCAAGTGGCGCAATTGATCCTCGGCGCGGTGGTGCTGGTGCAGCTGATCTATCGTTTGATATATGGCGCACCGAGCGCCAGCCTGATGAATTTCGGCGACAGCCTGAGCCAGTTTCTGGCGCAGATCGGTCGTTTCGGCAGCTTTCACAGCGACCAGAAGCCCTGGCCGTTCGCCGACTGGCCAGCGCCGCGTACACCGGAAGGTGAAGCCCCGCACGTTGTGGCGCCGGCGCCGCATCCGGCCCGAGATGAGGAACCGAAACTATGAAACTCTGGGTATTGCGTCATGGTGAAGCCGAACCTCACGGTACCCGCCCGGACTCCGAGCGGGCCCTGACCGATAAGGGGCGCAAAGAGGTGAAGCGCATCGCGGCCAAATTGAAGGGCAAACACCTGACTGCCATTTATGCCAGCCCTTACCTGCGAGCGCAGGAGACCGCAATGCTGGTGCGTAAGGAGCTGGGTTTTGCACCGGAGATTCGCACCGTCGAATGGCTGACGCCCGACAATAATCCGCAAGCAGTGGCGGAGCAGTTGGTGTCCGTGGATCACGCACTGCTGGTCAGCCACAACCCGCTGGTCGGTAACCTGCTGGGCTATTTGCAGCATGGTCACGTGCAAGAGCCGGAGAGAGTCGGCACCGCCGGGCTGGCGGAGCTTGAGGGCGACGAACTGCTGGTTGGGGCGATGAAGCTCAACGGCATCAAAACCCCTTAAAAGCAAAAGATCGCAGCCACGGCAGCTCCTACATTGGGACGGCGTACACCCGTAGGAGCTGCCGAAGGCTCGGGCCGCGTTCGGACGATCTTTTGATCTTGCTCCTACCCTCAAATAATTAACCAAGCACTTGCTTGGTTGACTACGCTTGCTCCAGACCAGAAATAAAGGAGCAAGTCGCATGTCTGCTGCTGTTCGTTTGCCATTGGACGTCTTCTACGAGCGCGAAAGCCGTCATCCGCGCCAGCGCTTTCTGGTCCAGCCGACCGGGGGCGGCCAGGTCGAGACGCTGACCTGGGCCGACGTCGGTCATCAGGCGCGCTGTGCCGCCCACTGGCTGCGGGCTCGCGAATTGCCACAAGGCAGCCACATCGCACTGATCTCGAAAAACTGCGCCCACTGGATCATCGCCGACCTTGCGATCTGGATGGCCGGGCATGTCTCGGTGCCGCTGTACCCCAACCTGACCGCCGATTCCGTGGCCCAGGTGCTCGATCATTCCGAAGCCGCGCTGGCGTTCATCGGCAAGCTGGATGACTGGCCGGGCATGTCCATTGGCGTCAGGCCTGGCCTGCCAACCATCAGCCTGCCGCTGTGTCCGGCCGGCACTTTCGACTTCATCTGGGCCGACCTGCAACGCAGCTCACCGATTCAGGACGACCCCAAACCCGCCGCCGATCAACTGGCGACCATCATTTACACCTCTGGCACCACGGGCCAGCCCAAAGGCGTGATGCACAGTTTCGGCACGCTGGGATTTGCCACCACCCATGGCACCCGGTTGTTTGGCCTGAATGAGTCGGATCGCCTGCTGTCCTACCTGCCGCTGTGCCATGTCGCCGAGCGGATGTTCGTCGAGTTGGCAGCGATCTACACCGGGCAAACGGTGTTTTTCGCCGAGAGCCTCGACTCCTTCCTCACCGATTTGCAGCGTGCCCGACCGACCGCGCTGTTCGGCGTGCCACGCATCTGGAGCAAATTCCAGATGGGCGTGTACAGCAAGATCCCGGCAAAACGCCTCGACTTCCTGCTCGGCCTGCCTTTCATCGGCAAACGGGTAGGGCACAAAGTCCTCGCCGGGCTGGGGCTGGACGCTTTGCGCATCGCCTTGTCCGGCGCGGCGCCAGTGCCGCAGACCTTGTTGAACTGGTATCGAAAACTGGGGCTGGATGTGCTGGAGGTGTACGGCATGACCGAAAGCTGCGGTTACTCCCACATCGGCCTGCCCGGCCAGAACAAACCCGGCTGGATCGGCAAGCCATGCCCGGAGGTCGAAGTACGGGTTGAGCCATCAGGTGAAGTGCTGGTGCGCAGCGGCGCGACCATGCTCGGCTATTTCAAGGAGCCTTTGAAAACCGCCGAAACCCTCACCGAGGATGGCTTCCTGCGCACCGGTGACAAGGGCGAGGAGGATGCCGAGGGCAACCTGCGCCTGACCGGGCGCCTGAAGGAAATCTTCAAGACCAGCAAAGGCAAATACGTGGCCCCGGCGCCGATCGAGAATCGTCTGGCGGTGCATTCGCGGATTGAACAAGTGTGCGTGGTCGGCGACGGCTTGAGCGCACCGCTGGGGTTGTGCGTGTTGTCGGCGGTTGGCCTGCAAGACGCCAGCGGAACGACGAGGGCGGGCCTGCATTCAAGCCTGGAAAAGCTGCTGGAGGAGGTCAACGTTTCGCTTGATAAACATGAACGCTTGCACCGGCTGGTGGTGGTCAAGGACAGTTGGACGGTGGAAAACGGCTTCCTGACACCGACCCTGAAGATCAAGCGCAATATGATTGAAGCGGCTTACGGTGCGCGCTTCGAAGAATGGAGCGCGCGCAGCGAGGCGGTGCTGTGGCAGGATTGAGTCACGAACAACACCAACAAAGGAACGCAACGATGACTCTGTGGCGCACCACTCCCAACATCGAGCAGTTGAACGCTATCCAGAAAAACACCATCGGCGAAGTGCTGGATATTCGCTTCGAAGCCTTCGATGACGAGTCCCTGACCGCGAGCATGGTCATCGACCATCGCACACACCAGCCTTATGGTTTGCTGCATGGCGGCGCCTCGGTGGTACTGGCTGAAACCGTCGGCTCGATGGCCAGTTTCCTGTGCATCGACGCCAGCAAGTTTTATTGCGTGGGCCTGGAAATCAACGCCAACCATTTGCGCGGCCTGCGCAGTGGACGAGTGACGGCGGTGGCCAGGGCGATTCACATCGGACGTACGACGCATGTCTGGGATATTCGCTTGAGCAGCGATGAGGGCAAGGCCAGTTGCGTGTCGCGGCTGACCATGGCGGTGGTGCCGTTGGGGGAGAATCCACCAGCACGATGAGTTTCGGCCTGCCAGGGGGCATCCTTGCTCCCTCGTCATAGCCCTGACCCGACTGTCATCATTCCTGTCAGTTACGGTCATTGCTGTAGGACGTCGTCTTACGGACAATCAACGTCTGTTTTTTGCACATGGATCTGCCGGTATGTCGCAACAGATATTTTTCGCCCACGCCAATGGCTTTCCTTCGGGGACCTACGGCAAGTTGTTCGCGGCGCTGGCGCCCGAGTATCAGGTGACGCATCTGGAGCAGCACGCCCATGACCCGCGTTTTCCGGCGGACGACAACTGGAACAATCTGGTGGATGAGCTTATTCATCACCTCAAGCAGCAGCCGGAACCGGTCTGGGGTGTCGGTCACTCCTTCGGCGGCGTGCTGCACCTGCACGCCGCGTTGCGTTGCCCTGAGCTGTATCGCGGTGTGGTGATGCTTGATTCGCCGGTGCTGACCCGCACCGATCAATGGGTGATCCGTGCCGCCAAACGCTTCGGTTTCATCGATCGCCTGACCCAGGCCGGCCGTACGTTGGGACGCCGGGAAGAGTTCGCCGATCTGGAGGCGGCCCGCCTGTACTTCGCTGGTAAGACCCTGTTTCGTGGTTTCGACCCGGAATGCTTCGACGCCTATCTTCAATACGGTTTGCAAAAGGTCGGCGACAAACTGCGCCTGCGTTTCGACCCGGCCACGGAAATCAGCATCTACCGCGGCGTACCCCACACCAGCCCCGGTCGCGCGCGCCAGTTGAAAGTGCCGCTGGCGGTGGTGCGCGGACACAAAAGCCGGGTGGTGATGCGTCATCACACCCGTTCCGTCGGGCGCATGCCCTTGGGCGAGTCCTTGACCATGCCCGGCGGTCACATGTTTCCCCTCGAACGTCCACAGGACACGGCCACGCTGCTGAAGAATCTGTTCAGTCGCTGGGAAGGTCGCCGCCAACAGGATTGCGCATGAGCAGTGTCGTTGAAGAAGTTCGCCTGAGCCTGCCGCATATCGAGTTGGCGGCGCACCTGTTCGGCCCTGAGGACGGCTTGCCGGTCATCGCCTTGCACGGCTGGCTGGACAACGCCAACAGCTTTGCCCGGCTGGCGCCGAAGCTCAAAGGCTTGCGCATCATCGCACTGGACATGGCCGGGCACGGTCACTCGGGGCATCGGCCCAACGGCGCCGGTTACGCCCTGTGGGACTACGCCCATGACGTACTGCAAGTGGCCGAGCAGTTGGGATGGAAACGTTTTGCGCTGCTGGGGCATTCCCTGGGGGCGATCGTCTCGCTGGTGCTGGCCGGGTCGTTGCCGGAGCGGGTGACTCACCTGGCGTTGATCGACGGCATCATTCCTCCTACAGACAAAGGCGAAAACGCCGCCGAACGCATGGGCATGGCCCTGCAAGCGCAGCTGGATCTGCGGGAAAAACGCAAACCGGTCTACAACACCCTTGACCGGGCCATCGAAGCGCGCATGAAAGGCTTGGTGGCGGTCAGTCGCGAAGCCGCCGAACTGCTGGCCCAGCGCGGCTTGATGCCGGTGCCGGGCGGTTATACCTGGCGCACCGACAACCGCCTGACGCTGCCGTCGCCGCTGCGTCTGACCACTGAGCAGGCGATGGCTTTCGTCCAGCGCGTCAGTTGTCCTGCACACCTGGTGGTCGCGGCTGACGGCATGCTCGCCAAACATCCCGAGTTGCTGGAACGTCTACCCTTTAGCCATGAACAGTTGCCTGGCGGCCATCACTTGCACCTCAATGACGAACCCGGTGCCGGTCTTGTCGCAGACTGTTTCAATCGGTTCTTCGCCGTTCCTTGACTTGCGTCGGGCAACTGTCGAGTCTGGGCGGGTTGAAATGGGAGACAACCATGATAGATCTGTACACCGCTGCGACCCCGAATGGCCACAAGGTCTCTATCGTGCTCGAGGAGCTCGGCCTGCCCTACACGGTGCATGCCTTGAGTTTCGACAAAAAGGAACAGAAGTCCAAGGACTTCCTCAAGATCAACCCCAATGGCCGGATTCCGGCGATTGTCGACCGCGCCAATGGCGATTTCGCCGTGTTCGAGTCCGGCGCGATTCTGATTTACCTCGCCGAGATGACCGGCAAACTGCTGCCCCAGGACCCGAAAGGACGTTCCGTGGTGTTGCAGTGGTTGATGTTCCAGATGGGCGGCATCGGGCCGATGCAGGGCCAGGCCAACGTGTTTTTCCGCTATTTTCCAGAAAAGCTCCAGGGCGCCATCGACCGCTATCAACATGAAACCCGGCGCCTGTATGAAGTGCTCGACACGCGTCTGCAAGCCGTGGAGTTTCTGGCGGGCGAGTACAGCATTGCCGATATCGCGACCTTTCCATGGGTCCGCGGCCACGACTGGTCCGGTGTCTCGGTGGACGGCTTGCCGGCCTTGCAGCGCTGGATAGCCGCCCTTGAGGCGCGCCCTGCGGTGCAGCGCGGTTTGCGGGTGCCGGAGCGCATCGATGATGCCAGCGTCATCAAGGGTGCCCAGGCCATGTTGATCCGATGAACCTGGCCATGCGTTCACTCACTCTGCTGGCGCTGTGCAGCTTCAGTCCCTGGTTATTGGCCGCTGACATTCCGGGCAGTCAGGATCTGAAGATCGTGCCGCGCATGACCGATGCGCAGATCGTCGACTATCGCCCGACGGTGGAACTCGAGCGGATTTACCCGCTGGGTTCGATCCGCAAGATCAGCGGCCAATTGCGTTTCGACGGCCAGGTCACCGCTCGCGGTCAAACCACCTCGGTCACCTACGAATTGCCACCGGAGCATTCTTCCACCGATGCCTTCACTGCCGCCCGCGAAGCCTTGCAGAAACAGGGCGCCGAACTGTTGTTCTGGTGTCAGGCCCGGGATTGCGGGGAAAGCAGCCTGTGGGCCAATGAAGTCTTCGGCAATGCCAAGCTCTATGGCGCCGATAATCAGCAGGCTTTTTTGCTGCTGCGTCTGGCGGCCCCTCAAGACAACACGCTGGTGGCGCTTTACAGCATCACTCGCGGTAATCGCAGGGCTTATCTGCACGTCGAACAGTTCGATGCCTCGGCGCCGCTGGGTGATTTGCTGCCGACATCCGCGACGTTACTGCGCCAGCTCAAAAGCACCGGGAAGCTCGATTTCCCCAAACTCGACGGCGACCCTGACGACACCTGGCTGCGCTTGATTTCCCGTGGCCTGAACCTGGACACCACGTTGCGAGTCAGCGTTTCCGGGCCCACTGCCGAAGCCTGGCGCCAGGCGCTGATCGGCCAGGGCGTGCGCACGGCGCGGATGGAAACCGGCAGCGTCGAAGGCTCTGGCCTGCACTTCGAACTGTTGCAATAAGCTTCATTTGGCGAACGCGTTCTGCGAGTTCGCCTACTCTTTGCGGACTGACTTTTTCGGGATCTTACATGGTCAATAACGATCGGCTGTTGGTGCAGATCCTGCTCCTGGTGCTGTTTGGCGCGAGTTTATGGGTAATGGCGCCGTTCTGGTCGGCGCTGTTCTGGGGGGCGGTGCTGGCGTTTGCCAGTTGGCCGTTGATGCGTCTGTTGACCCGTTGGCTCAATGGTCGTGAATCCCTGGCGGCGCTGTTACTGACCCTCGGCTGGATGCTGCTGGTGGCGGTGCCGCTGGTGTGGCTGGGGTTCAACCTGGCGGATCACGTGCGCGATGCCACGGCGTTCATCAAGGATGTGCAGGTCGATGGTCTGCCTGAAGCGCCGGCCTGGGTTGGCGGTATTCCTTTGGTCGGCGAGCGGCTGGTAGGGATCTGGAACAGCATCGATCAGCAGGGCGCGGCGATGATGCTGGCGATCAAACCCTATCTGGGTCAGGTCGGTAACTGGTTGCTGGCACGCAGTGCGCAGATTGGCGGCGGGATCCTCGAGTTGACGCTGAGTATCGTGTTTGTGTTCTTTTTCTACCGGGACGGGCCGCGTTTGGCGGTGTTTGTCCATGGGTTGCTGGAGCGGCTGATTGGCGACCGCGCCGGGTATTACATCGAACTGGTGGCGGGCACCGTGCAACGGGTGGTCAACGGGGTGATCGGTACAGCGGCGGCGCAGGCGGTGCTGGCGCTGATCGGCTTCCTGATTGCCGGCGTGCCTGGGGCGCTGGTATTGGGGATCGTGACGTTTTTGCTGAGCCTGATTCCGATGGGGCCACCGCTGGTGTGGATTCCGGCCACGGCGTGGCTGGCCTGGAAAGGTGAGTACGGAATGGCGGTGTTCCTCGGGATCTGGGGCACGTTCATTATCAGCGGGGTCGACAACGTGCTTAAGCCGTACCTGATCAGCCGGGGCGGGAATTTGCCGTTGGTGATTGTGCTGCTCGGGGTGTTTGGCGGGTTGATTGCGTTCGGGTTTATCGGCCTGTTCATCGGCCCGACGTTGTTGGCCGTGGCTTACAGCCTGCTGACCGATTGGAGCAAGAGTCAGGCTCGGGTTGAAGATCGTCGGCCCTGAGTTTTTTGTTAGGTCTTAGGGCCGCGAAGTTTTTGACTCAGGTCGCCACGTTCAGGTGTTTGCCCACGGTCGCCACGTTGTCGAGCGAATACTGCTTGCTCAGGTTGGCGATCATTTTGTTCAGGGCTGCGGTCACGTTGAGCTGATGGGTCGAGCTGTCGGAATTCTGCTCGCGGCCGGCTTGCAGGGCGGCTTTCAGTTCATCGTTGCTGACGCCACCGCTGCTGTCGCTATCGAGTACCTTGAGCAACGCGGCGCTGGTGTCGGTGGAGGTCGATGAAGTGCTGTCGCCCGCTTGCAACGCGCTGCTCAGTTCCGTGGCCGTGACACTGCCATCGCTGTCGGTATCGAGTTGGCTGAACAGCTCTTCGCTGGACATCTGCTGAGGTGGCGGTGGCGGCGGGGTCAGGCTGGCGGCGAGTTCGTCCTGGCTGACGGTGCCGTCTTCATTCTTGTCCAGGGCCGAGAAGATTTCCGAGCTGTCGGCCGTGCTGCCGGCGCTGGTCAGGCCATTGCTCAGCTCATCGCTGCTGATGGCGCCGTCGCCGTCTGTGTCCAGAGCGCTGATCAGCGCATCGGCCAGTTCGGTGTTCGGTGCCTGATCGCTTGGCGGTGGCGGCGGAGGGGCCATCGCGGTCATTTCTTCGCTGCTCAGGCTGCCGCTTTCGTCGCTGTCCAGGTCGCTGAAGTTCTTTTCTGCGACAGGGCGCTCTTGAGCTCATCCTGATCCACCGCACCGTCGCTGTTGTTGTCGAGTTTGGCGAGCAGTTCTTTCTGCAATTGCTGGCTGCGGGCGCTGTTGGTGGTGGTACTGCTGGTGCTGGTATAGCTCGTGTAGCTGCTGACACTACCGATCATTGTGCTCACTCCTTGGAATGGGAAACCGGTGGGTGCACCGGTTTATGCAGCCTCAAGGGGCAAGTTATCGTGGGTATGTGGGATTTGTACCGATGGGTACACAACTTATCCAGTTAGACCCCGATCCCGTGGCAGGCTTAGACGCGGGGCAGGCGGATGACGGCGGTCAGACCACCGCCGGGCGTTTCTTCCAGGCTCAACTGCCCGCCCAAACGCTCCGCGGCTTCCCGGGCGATGGTCATGCCCAGACCGACGCCGCCGGAATTGCGATTGCGCGAACCTTCCAGGCGAAAGAACGGTTCAAACACCGCTTCACGTTTTTCCGCCGCGATACCCGGGCCATGGTCAATGACCCGGATCACCAGTTGTTCGCGACTGTCCTCAAGCGTGATCAGCGCGTCCCCGGCATAACGCAAGGCGTTGTCCAGCAGGTTGTTGATGCACGAGCGCAAAGCCATCGGTTGAACCTGCAGCGGGGCGCAATGGCCGCGGGCCTGGACGTCGGCGCCCTGGTCCTGGGCGTTTTCGCTCAGGGACTCCACCAGCGCCTGCACGTCCATCCATTGTGGCGCCTCGCTGGTGCGCTGCTCGTGCAGGTAGGTGAGGGTGGAATCGAGCATGCCGATCATGTCGTCCAGGTCCTGACGCATCTGGCCTTGCAGCTTCTCATCGTCGATCTGTTCCAGCCGCAGCTTGAGTCGCGACAGCGGTGTGCGCAGGTCATGGGACACCGCGCCGAGCATGCGCGAACGTTGCTGCATTTGTTCAAGAATGCGTTTCTGCATCAGGTTGAAAGTGTGCGCCGCTTGCCGCGCCTCCCGTGGGCCGGACTCATCCAGCGGCGGACTGTCGAGATTTTCACTCAGGCGCTCGGCGGCGTCGCTCAGGCGCTGAATCGGGCGGGTCAATAGCTTGGCGCCGTACCAGGCGGCGATGATCAGCGAGACAAACTGAAAGGTCAGTGGCACCAGCGGCCCGCCGAACCATGGCCGTGGTGGTCGATTGCCGAAACGCGGGTCCATTGGTGGGGGAGGGCCGTCGAAGCGCTCGGAAAAACCCGGCGGCGGTGGGGGAGGCGGGGGCGGCCCGTAATGTTTGAACCATAAAAAAGCTAACAAGTGCGCCAGTACGATCGCCACCAACAGCACGCCGAACAGGCGGCCGAACAGCGTATCGAAGCGCGCACGCATCAGCCGATGTCTCGTGCGTCGAACAGATAACCCTCACCACGAACGGTCTTGATCAACTGCGGGGCTTTCGGGTCGTCGCCCAGTTTCTGGCGCAGGCGCGACACCAACAGATCGATGCTGCGATCAAACGCTTCGATCGAGCGACCGCGCGCCGCGTCCAGCAGTTGTTCGCGGCTGAGCACCCGGCGCGGACGTTCGATGAACACCCAAAGCAAACGGAATTCGGCGTTGGACAGCGGCACCACCAGGCCATCGGCGGCGATCAACTGGCGCAACACGCTGTTCAATCGCCAGTTGTCGAAGCGAATATTCGCACGCTGTTCAGTACGGTCGTCGCGCACCCGACGCAGAATGGTCTGAATCCGCGCAACCAGTTCCCGCGGCTCGAACGGCTTGGCCATGTAGTCGTCGGCGCCCAGTTCCAGGCCGATGATCCGGTCGGTGGGTTCGCAGCGGGCGGTGAGCATCAGAATCGGGATGTCCGATTCGGCGCGCAGCCAGCGGCACAGCGACAAACCATCTTCGCCCGGCAGCATCAGATCGAGCACCACCACATCGAAATGTTCGGCTTGCAGCGCCTGACGCATGGCGGCGCCATCGGAGACGCCGCTGGCGTGGATATTGAAACGGGCCAGGTAGTCGATCATCAGTTCGCGGATCGGAACGTCATCGTCGACGATCAGGGCGCGTATGCTCCAGCGTTTGTCATCGGCCGGCGCTTTTTGATCGTCGTTCAGAGGTGCTGGGGAGTTGTGCATGCGTGCGTTCATCTGCCAGGTAGGCTGCCAACCACAAAGATAGGCTGCGAGGTTGTGGCTTCAGCATAGGCGTCCGGCCGTGAGGCGGGAAGTGCTGTAGGATTTGTTGCGGCTGACGAGGGTAGCGTTGAAGGGTGTTGTGGGCGTGTCGTGTGTGTATCGGGCTCGACACAATTGCCGCAGCAGCTAGTCTTGCCTGAGCCGCGACGACGAATTACCGATCATCGGGTCCCGCAGCGCCGCTGGTTCCGCTACAATGCGCGCCGATTTCGACTTGCCTGAGAGCCCACTCATGTCCGCCTGCCAGACGCCTATCATCGTCGCCCTGGATTTCCCCACCCGTGACGCCGCACTGAAGCTGGCCGATCAACTGGACCCGAAACTGTGCCGGGTCAAAGTCGGTAAAGAACTGTTTACCAGTTGCGCTTCGGAAATTGTCGGTACCTTGCGCGACAAGGGCTTTGAAGTGTTTCTGGACCTCAAGTTCCACGACATTCCGAACACCACCGCCATGGCCGTCAAGGCGGCTGCAGAAATGGGCGTATGGATGGTCAATGTGCACTGCTCCGGCGGCCTGCGCATGATGGCCGCCTGCCGCGAAGTGCTCGATCAGCGCAGTGGCCCGAAACCGCTGTTGATCGGCGTGACCGTGCTGACCAGCATGGAACGTGAGGATCTGGCGGGTATCGGCCTGGATATCGAGCCGCAGGTGCAGGTGCTGCGCCTGGCCGCGCTGGCGGAAAAAGCCGGGATGGACGGTCTGGTCTGCTCGGCCCAGGAAGCCCAGGCCTTGAAAGCCGCTCATCCGTCGTTGCAACTGGTGACCCCTGGGATTCGTCCGGCGGGCAGTGCCCAGGACGATCAGCGCCGCATTCTGACCCCGCGTCAGGCGCTGGATGCAGGTTCCGATTACCTGGTGATCGGCCGTCCGATCAGCCAGGCAGCGGATCCGGCCAAGGCGTTGGCAGCGGTCGTCGCGGAAATCGCCTGAAAGATCGCAGCCTTCGGCAGCTCCTACATTGGGTAGCGTACATCCTGTAGATACTCTGTTCACGGTCAAGCTTTTAGCAGATGTTTTTCGCTGAAAAGCTTGGCCGTATCGAAATCCTCTCCAGCGCGTATGCAGGCCCACAAACCTGTCAGGTATTTGCGCATAACCGCACAGATGGCCTGCATTTTTCGTTTTCCGCGACCGACTAGCACGTCGTAAAAAGCCTTCACATAAGGATCGCAGCGGATCGCTGACATGGCAGGCATGAAC
>NZ_JBFTZE010000034.1:0-18192 GCF_056406935.1 Pseudomonas sp. P1_A1
CAACAACAGACAGACCGCAGTGCCCCCTTCGCGGGCAAGTCGGATCGCCGCACCGCTCGCTCCTACAGTTTTGCGCGGGTTAATCCATTCGGTTTTCCGAACGCGACTTGTCGGTCGATTCGGTAACCCGGATCAATCAGCAGCAAATTCAACGCCATAAATATTTAATCACCTTATAAATCAATTGCTTGGCCAATATCACCTGGCCTGGCACGAGTCATGCTCTACACTCTCGGACGAATGTTTATTGCGCTACTCCTTCAGGAGCCGCCAGGCATTCGAAGCACCAAAAAAGGCCGATGAACTGGCTCCATAAAAAAAACAATGTCGAGGAAAATTTGATGCGCATCGTTCCCCATCTCCTGGGCGCAGCCATTGCTGCCGCTCTGATTAGCACTCCAGTTTTCGCCGCCGAACTCACCGGCACACTGAAGAAGATCAAAGAGTCCGGCACCATCACCCTCGGGCATCGTGACGCTTCCATTCCGTTTTCCTACATCGCGGACGCTTCCGGCAAACCGGTTGGCTACTCCCACGATATCCAGCTGAAAATCGTCGAAGCCATCAAGAAAGACCTGGACATGCCCAACCTCCAGGTCAAGTACAACCTGGTGACCTCGCAAACCCGTATCCCGCTGGTGCAGAACGGCACCGTGGACGTCGAGTGCGGCTCCACCACCAACAACGTCGAGCGTCAGCAACAAGTTGACTTCTCCGTCGGCATCTTCGAAATCGGCACCAAGCTGCTGGCCAAGAAAGACTCGCCCTACAAAGACTTCGCCGACCTCAAAGGCAAGAACGTCGTGACCACCGCCGGCACCACGTCCGAGCGCATCCTCAAGTCGATGAACGCCGACAAGCAGATGGGCATGAACGTGATCTCCGCCAAAGACCATGGCGAATCCTTCCAGATGCTGGAAACCGGCCGTGCCGTGGCGTTCATGATGGACGACGCCTTGCTGGCCGGGGAAATGGCCAAGGCCAAGAAGCCGGATGACTGGGCCGTGACCGGCACACCACAATCGTTCGAAATCTACGGCTGCATGGTCCGCAAGGGCGACGCACCGTTCAAGAAAGCCGTCGATGACGCAATCATCGCGACCTACAAGTCGGGCG
Organism: Pseudomonas sp. P1_A1; assembly: GCF_056406935.1. Classification (NCBI taxonomy): domain Bacteria; kingdom Pseudomonadati; phylum Pseudomonadota; class Gammaproteobacteria; order Pseudomonadales; family Pseudomonadaceae; genus Pseudomonas; species Pseudomonas sp. P1_A1. The sequence goes on from NZ_JBFTZE010000034.1 coordinate 1,117, forward strand.
AGATCAACAAGATCTACGAAAAATGGTTCATGCAGCCAATCCCGCCAAAAAACCTGAACCTGAACTTCCCGATGAGCGACGAGCTCAAGACCCTGATCGCCAATCCGACCGACAAAGCGGCTGACGAAAAGAAGTCCTGATTTCTGACTAACGTTACCCCCTGAGAAGGCCTCTGCCCTTTCAGGGGTTGTCACTCCCTGCTGGCATTTCTGGAAACACTCGAACCGGTGGTTGTCGAGCCGTTCGCGTGTGCCTGACCGTCATCGGGCACTTGTACATCGATCGAATCCGAGGGGAGACCCTAATGAATTACAACTGGGACTGGGGCGTGTTCTTCAAGTCCACCGGCGTGGGCAGCGAAATTTATTTCGACTGGTACCTCTCTGGCTTGGGCTGGACCATCGCCATCGCCGTCGCCGCCTGGATCATCGCGCTGCTGCTGGGCTCGATCCTGGGCGTCATGCGCACGGTGCCGAATCGCATCGTATCGGGCATCGCGACCTGCTACGTCGAACTCTTCCGTAACGTGCCACTGCTGGTGCAGCTGTTCATCTGGTACTTCCTGGTGCCCGACCTGCTGCCGCAAAACCTGCAGGACTGGTACAAGCAGGACCTGAACCCGACCACCTCGGCTTTCCTCAGCGTCGTCGTGTGCCTGGGCCTGTTCACCACGGCCCGGGTTTGCGAACAAGTGCGCACCGGTATCCAGGCGCTGCCCCGCGGCCAGGAATCCGCCGCTCGCGCCATGGGTTTCAAGCTGCCGCAGATCTACTGGAACGTGCTGCTGCCCCAGGCTTACCGCATCATCATTCCGCCGCTTACCTCGGAATTCCTGAACGTGTTCAAGAACTCCTCCGTCGCGTCGCTGATCGGCCTGATGGAGCTGCTAGCGCAGACTAAACAGACCGCCGAGTTCTCCGCCAACCTGTTCGAAGCCTTCACTTTGGCAACGCTGATCTACTTCACGCTGAACATGAGCCTGATGCTGCTGATGCGCGCGATCGAGAAGAAAGTCGCCGTACCGGGCCTGATTTCCGTAGGGGGTAAATGATGGAATTCGACTTCTCGGGCATCATTCCGTCCCTGCCGGGTTTGTGGAACGGCATGGTCATGACCCTCAAGCTGATGGCCCTGGGCGTAAGTGGCGGGATCATCCTCGGCACCATCCTGGCCCTGATGCGCCTGTCCCACAGCAAACTGCTGTCGAACCTGGCCGGCGCCTACGTCAACTACTTCCGCTCGATCCCGCTGCTGCTGGTCATTACCTGGTTCTACCTGGCGGTTCCGTTCGTACTGCGCTGGATCACCGGCGAAGACACCCCGATCGGCGCATTCGCCTCGTGCATCGTGGCGTTCATGATGTTCGAAGCGGCGTACTTCTGCGAAATCGTCCGGGCCGGCGTGCAGTCGATTCCCAAGGGTCAGATGGGCGCTGCCCAGGCCCTGGGTATGGAATACGGCCAGATGATGCGGTTGATCATCCTGCCGCAAGCGTTCCGCAAGATGACCCCGCTGCTGTTGCAACAGAGCATCATCCTGTTTCAGGACACCTCGCTGGTCTACGCGGTCGGCCTGGTGGACTTCCTCAATGCCTCGCGCGCCAGTGGCGACATCATTGGTCGCTCCAATGAGTTCCTGATCTTCGCGGGGCTCACGTACTTCACAATCAGCTTTGCCGCCTCGCTGCTGGTCAAGCGTCTGCAAAAAAGGTTCGCCGTATGATCTCTATCAAGAACGTCAACAAGTGGTATGGGGACTTCCAGGTACTGACTGATTGCAGCACCGAGGTCAAAAAAGGCGAAGTGATTGTGGTGTGCGGGCCGTCCGGCTCCGGCAAATCCACCCTGATCAAGTGCGTCAACGCCCTGGAGCCGTTCCAGAAAGGTGACATCGTGGTCGACGGCACCTCCATCGCCGACCCGAAGACCAACCTGCCGAAACTGCGCTCGCGCGTGGGCATGGTGTTCCAGCATTTCGAACTGTTCCCACACCTGACCATCACCGAAAACCTGACCATCGCGCAGATCAAGGTGTTGGGCCGCAGCAAGGAAGAAGCCACCAAGAAAGGCCTGCAACTGCTTGAGCGCGTCGGGCTGTCCGCCCATGCGCATAAGCATCCTGGCCAGCTATCCGGCGGCCAGCAACAGCGTGTGGCGATTGCCCGTGCGCTGGCGATGGACCCGATCGTCATGCTGTTCGACGAACCGACCTCGGCGCTGGACCCGGAAATGGTCAACGAAGTGCTGGACGTGATGGTGCAACTGGCCCACGAGGGCATGACCATGATGTGCGTGACCCACGAAATGGGCTTCGCCCGCAAGGTCGCGGACCGGGTGATCTTCATGGATGCCGGCAAGATCATCGAAGACTGCAGGAAAGAAGAGTTCTTCGGCGACATCAACGCCCGCTCCGAGCGTGCGCAGCATTTCCTCGAGAAGATTCTGCAGCACTAAGAAGGAAGACACCGCTCCCCAATTGTAGGAGCGGGCCTTTGTGGCGAGGGGACTGCTGTGGCGAGGGGGCTTGCCCCCGTTGGACTGCGTAGCAGTCCCAATACCTGAATACTCGGATTGTCAGATACAACCCGAATCCAGATATTGGGGCCGCTTCGCGACCCAACGGGGGCAAGCCCCCTCGCCACAAAAGCCCCCTCGGCACACAGCAACTCCCACGGGGCCCGTGGGGATATGGATATTGTGTTGTGGTTGACCCAAGGCATCTGTGATGAAATGCGACTCCAATCTCTATCGCGCCGCGCCGCCATCACTCGCCGTGAAACCCCGTTTGATTCGCCATCTGTTCCTGCCGCCGCTGATCATCGCCCTGATGATCGGATTGGGTTACATCGGCTTCTGGGTCAGTGAACACTACGGCATTCGCAGCCTCAGCGAGAACGGCCAGCGTCAGCTGGAACTGCACGCCCGCGCCGTCGAAAGCGAGATCAGCAAATACACCTACCTGCCCAGCCTGCTGGAACTCGAATCGAGTGTTTCCCAGCTGCTGGCCGACCCGTCGCCGGAACTCCGGCAGACGGTCAACGAATACCTGGAAGGCCTGAACCGGCGCAGCCGCAGTCGGGCCATCTATGTGATGGACACCACCGGTCGCGTACTGGCCACCAGCAACTGGCGCGATGTCGACAGTTATCTGGGCGAAGACCTGTCTTTCCGCGCTTACTTCCAGAACGCCGTGCGCGGCCAGCCGGGGCGTTTCTACGGCATCGGCAGCACCAGCGGCGAACCCGGCTATTACCTGGCTCATGGCCTGGAGGAACATGGCAAGATCACCGGCGTCGCGGTGGTCAAGGTGCGCCTCGAAGCCATGGAAGAACGCTGGCAGCGCGCGCGCCTGGAAGCGTTCGTCAGCGATGAGAACGGCATCATCATCCTCTCCAGCGATCCGGCGCGGCGGCTCAAGTCGGTGTTGCCGTTGAGCGACGACACCAAGGAACGCCTGGCCCGCAGCCTCCAGTACTACTGGTATCCGCTGAATGAACTGCAACCGCTGGCCCGAGAGAAACTGGCTGAAGGTGAGGAAAAACTGACCTTCCCCGCCAACAGCGAACTGGTGTCCGACGAAGAGAACATCAGCTACCTGTCGCAAACCCGACCGCTGAGCGACACCCCGTGGAATTTCACCCTGCTCACGCCCCTGCAAGACCTGCGGCGTGAAGCGATCAATCAGGGAATCCTGGTGGCGGTGGCGTTTGCCCTGGTGGCATTCCTGCTGATCGCCTGGAACGAGCGCCGCAAGGTGATCGCCACACGCCTCGCGGCGCGGGAAGCCTTGCAGGAAGCCAACAATCAACTGGAGCGTCGGATTACCGAACGCACCACCGACCTGCGCGCCAGCAACGAACGGCTCAAGGGTCAGATTCGTGAACGCCGGCAGGCTGAAGAAACCTTGCGCCGCGCTCAGGATGAACTGGTCCAGGCCGGCAAACTGGCCGCCATCGGCCAGATGTCCACCAGCATCGCCCACGAATTGAACCAACCGCTGGCAGCCTTGCGGACCTTGTCCGGCAACACCGTGCGCTTTCTGGAGCGCGGTCAGCTGGATGTGGCCAGCACCAACCTCAAGACCATCAATGAACTGATCGACCGCATGGGCCGGATTACCGCCAGCCTGCGTTCCTTCGCCCGGCGCGGCGATGACCAGGGCCAGGCCAGCCTCGGCAAAGGCGTGGATGCCGCCCTGCAACTGCTGGGCAGTCGGATGGAAAGCGTGCCGCTGCAACTGCATCGCGATTTCACCGACGTGCAGGTGCAGATCGACCAGACCCGTCTGGAGCAGATCCTGGTCAACCTGATCGGCAATGCGCTCGATGCCATGCAGTCGCAGCCCCAACCGACGTTGTGGCTCGAAGGCGAGGAATTCGACGGCAAGTATCGCCTGCGGGTGCGCGACAACGGCCATGGCATCGATGCCGAAGCGCGCAAGCATCTGTTCGAACCGTTCTTCACCACCAAACCCGGCGAACAAGGCCTGGGCCTCGGCCTGACGCTTTCAGCCAGCCTGGCCGCCGCCACCGGCGGGCATCTGGGTGTCGAACACCCGGCCAGCGGTGGCACCACCTTCGTCCTCAGTTTACCGTTGGTAAGCCCCACTCCCGCCGAGCCAATATGAACAACGACCTTAGTGTGCTGATCGTCGAAGACGACCCCCATGTCCTGCTCGGTTGCCAACAGGCGCTGACCCTGGAAGACATTCCCTGCGTGGGCGTCGGCAGCGCTGAAGAAGCGCTGGAGCGGGTTGGCGATAACTTCGCCGGCATCGTCATCAGCGACATCCGCCTGCCGGGCATCGATGGCCTGGAACTGCTGACCCGGCTCAAGGCCCGTGATCGCAGCCTGCCGGTGGTGTTGATTACCGGCCATGGCGACATCTCGATGGCCGTCGGCGCGATGCAGAAAGGCGCCTACGACTTCATGGAGAAACCCTTCTCCCCCGAACGCCTGGTGGACGTCGCCCGCCGCGCGCTGGAGCAACGTAGCCTGGCGCGGGAAGTCTCTTCGTTGCGCCGGCAATTGGCGGAACGCGATTCCCTCGAAGGCCGGATCATCGGTCGCTCGCCGGCCATGCAGAACCTGCGGGAGCTGATCGCCAACGTCGCCGATACGTCGGCCAACGTGCTGATCGAAGGCGAGACCGGCACCGGCAAGGAACTGGTTGCGCGCTGCCTGCACGACTTCAGCCGCCGGCACAGCAAACAGTTCGTCGCGCTGAACTGCGGTGGCCTGCCGGAGAACCTGTTCGAAAGCGAAATCTTCGGCCACGAGGCCAACGCTTTCACCGGTGCCGGCAAACGGCGGATCGGCAAGATCGAACACGCCGATGGCGGCACGCTGTTCCTCGACGAAGTGGAAAGCATGCCGCTGCCGTTGCAGATCAAACTGCTGCGGGTGCTGCAGGAACGCACCCTCGAACGCCTGGGTTCGAACCAGAGCGTGGAGGTGGATTGCCGGGTGATCGCCGCGACCAAGTCCGATCTGGATGAGTCGAGCAAGGCCGGCGAGTTTCGCAGCGACCTGTATTACCGCCTGAACGTGGTCACCCTGGAACTGCCACCGCTGCGCGAACGCCGCGAAGACATCCTGCAATTGTTCGAGCACTTTTTGCAGCAGTCATCCCTGCGCTTCGACCGCGCCGTGCCGGAACTGGACAACCAGACTCTGTCGACCCTGATGAGCCACGACTGGCCGGGCAATGTGCGCGAACTGCGCAACGTCGCCGAACGCTTCGCCCTCGGCCTGCCGGCCTTCAAAAAAACCGGCGCCAGCGGCAGCAATCAGGGCCTGGCCTTCGCCGAAGCGGTGGAAGCCTTCGAACGCAACCTGCTCAGTGACGCCTTGCAGCGCAGCGGCGGCAACCTGACCCAGGCCAGTCAGGAACTGGGGATGGCCAAGACCACGCTGTTCGACAAAGTGAAGAAATACGGGCTGAGCCACTGATGGACCTGATTTTCAAGGCAACCCTGGGTGCGGCGGTGGTAGTGATCCTCGCCATGCTGGCCAAGACCAGAAACTATTACATCGCAGGCCTGGTGCCGCTGTTTCCGACCTTTGCGCTGATCGCTCATTACATTGTCGGCAAGGGGCGTTCGCTGGATGACCTGAAGACCACCATCGTGTTTGGCATGTGGTCGATCATTCCGTACTTCGTCTACCTGGCGACCTTGTATGTGATGGTCGACCGGATGCGCCTGGAGGCTTCACTGGCAGTGGCGGCGGTGGCGTGGTTGATGGCAGCGACGGTGCTGGTCAGCGTGTGGGTGCGCTTGCACGCTTAAATTCAAAGATCGCGGCTTGCGGCATTGGCAATACCTGTAGGAGCTGCCGAAGGCTGCGATCTTTTGATCTTGATTTGTTTCCAGACCGCTGAAGGTCAAGGTCAAAAGATCGCAGCCTGCGGCAGCTCCTACGCAGATCGAGCCATTAACCGTGGACTGTGCCGCCCTTGGCTTCACTCATGATCTGGCGGATCGCACCAACAAACGCTTCCACCGGCTGCCCGCCAGTAACGGCGTACTGCCCGTTGAACACCACCGTCGGCACTGAACTCACGCCGCGCGATAACCACAACTGCTCTTCCTCGCGAACTTCTTTGGCAAACTCATCGGACGCCAGAATCGCCTCGGCCCGCTGCCGGTCCAGCCCCACGCTTTCGGCGATCCGGGCCAACTGCGCGTGATCGGATGGATTGCCGCCCTCAGTGAAATACGCCTTGAACAGCGCCTCTTTCAGGTTGAACTGCAACCCTTGCAACCCCGCCCAGTGCAGCAAGCGATGAGCATCAAAGGTGTTGTAGATGCGGCTGTTGCCGTCCGTGCGAAAGGCAAACCCGACCTCGGCGCCACGCGCGCGGATCATTTCGCGGTTCTTCTGCGACTGCTCTGGCGTCGAGCCGTATTTTTCGGTGATGTGTTCGGTGATGTTCTGCCCTTCGGGGCCCATTTTCGGGTTCAGCTCGAACGGCTGGAAACGGATCTCGGCCTGGACTTCGTCACCCAGCAAATCCAAAGCACGGGTCAGGCCGTACAGACCGACGACGCACCAGGGGCAGGACACGTCGCTGACGAAATCGATTTTCAGGGGGGTACTCATCATTTACCTCACAGGCTTGAATCGCGCCGGAAAGTTTGAACGATACACCCGCAAGCTGAGCCTGTGTGGCAGCCGTTCCGCTATCCCTGTGGGAGCCGGGTTTGTCCGCTCCCACAAGGATTTCGGGTGTTTGGGAGGGCGTGTTTAGATCTGTTTAGCGTTACTTCCTGAAAGCTACAGCGCCTTGCGTCGTCGCCTACAACCACGTCAGAATCCGCTGGCTTGTGCGCCTGGAGGCCTGTCGGTAACTTGATTCCCGTCACTGATTCCCAGTGATCGGGTTTAGTAGCCCGGCTAATTCTTCCAAATTGGCTGCACATACATCTTTCAGTCAGGCACTCGCCTGCACTTGATGGTAGCTGTGCGCATGGCGCCCTCGGGCGCGCCGGTTTTGGAAGGTGTCCGGTCTACTAACTTGCGCACAGCCGCCACCCTTCCGTTTAGTAGCGAGAAAGGTTGCGACTCTACTGACAGGACTATCTTCCAATGTTCAAAATTACACCCAATCCGCCGGAAACCGGCGACGTTTCCCCCTACGAAACCCCAGACTCCAAAAAGCTCAACGAAGCCGCCGAGCGCGCCCTCGATTACTACCTCAAACCGGTCATTCCCAAAGACACCCCACGCAAACCCAGCACCCTTTACCTCGTCGCCCCCAACGCCGATAACGAAACCCTGCTGGTCAACGCCTGCGAGTCCCTGGCGGCGGCGAGCGTGATGTTGAGTGACTTTGCGGGGCAGCTGAATGGCCCGCAGCGCAATACCGTGCTCGGCATCCAGAACTCCGTCATGCTGGGTGACCTGGCGGTGAACCGGATGCTCGATAACTTCGTCCCAACGTAAAACAGCTTCCTCTGTAGTTGAGGCGCTCTTGTGGCGAGGGAGCTTGCTCCCTCGCCACAAGAGCGCGCTCCCACATTTGGATTGGGAACTACAGAAGATTGGGAGTTGCCACAGGATCGATCTGCGCCCAGTGCGAGGTGTCTTCGCGATGGGCCTGCAAATACGGCAACACCGCCGCCAGCAACGGCGCCTTGAACGCTTCCTGAAAACGATGGGCCAGCCCCGGAATCAACTTCAACTGACTGCCACGAATGTGTGCCGCCAGATGCACACCATGCATCACCGGCAACAACGGATCAGCGGTGCCGTGAACCACCAGCGTCGGCACGCGCAGTTGGTTGAGCAGATCCACACGACTGCGCTCGGCAAGGATCGCCATGATCTGGCGCTTAACGCCTTCCGGGTTAAAAGCCCGGTCATAAGACAGCGCAGCTTGATGCAGCAACACCTGACGATCATCACTCACTGACGGGCTGCCCAGCGCCGCCAGCAAATCGGCCTGCTGCTCCAGCGCCACTTCGCGACTTGGCGCGCTACGACGGGCGAGCAACTGCAGCAGCGCCGCACTCGGCGCCGGCAAGCCTTCGGCTCCGGAACTGGTCATGATCAGGGTCAGGCTCTCGACCCGTTGCGGTGCCATCGCCGCCATGTGCTGGGCAATCATCCCGCCCATGCTCGCGCCCAACACGTGGAATTGATCGACGTGCAACGCGTCCATCAGGCCAAAGGCATCGTCCGCCATGTCGGTCAGGGTATAAGGCGCCGACACTGGCAACCCGAGTTTGTAGCGCAGCACTTCGAAGGTCAGGTTGGCGTCGGCAGGCGCTTGCCGCCACGTGGAGAGGCCGACATCGCGATTGTCATAACGAATCACCCGGAAACCCTGCTGACACAGCGCGACCACCACCTCGTCCGGCCAGTGAATCAACTGCCCGCCCAGACCCATCACCAGCAATAACGCAGGGTCCGAAGCACGGCCGATGCTCTGGTACGCCAAGCTCACCTGCGCCAGATCGGCATGTTCGGTTGGAACGTTGACGTCGCAACGAGACGCCGCCAAAGACGGCAGGCCAAACAACAGAGCGGCCAGAAAAATGAATACACGCATGAAAAAACACCAAAACGCAGAACCCCAGTAGAGCGCGAGTCTGATGAAGTTTGATCAAGCGCGCTGCCACAGTTACGTGACAGTTTGATGAAGAGTGCCGAGTGGTCGTGGGCTCGCGCCAACTCGCGGAAGGTCAGACCGTTCGTCCGATACGCTCTCCTACCTGTCAAATCTGACAGTAGCCAGTGCCTGCTGCCCGACATTTAATGAATCACCCCAATGAAACGGCACCGCGCGCCCTGGCCGGAGAGTAAATCATGAGTACTAATGAGCAGATCCTCGAAGCCAGCCCGGCTCGATTCGCAGCAGAGTTAATGAAAGACAGTCTGATGGATGTGCCGGGTGCGATCCGTACCGTCGAGGGCGCGGAGGTCGGTATCAACCGGGCTTTGGTCAGGGGCAATCCGGCGGGGCTGCGGATCATCATTCCCCCCACGGGTAACCCAGCGGGTAAACGGATTGCGGTGTATTTCACCGGCAAAGAGCAACCGGTGTTGTCGTTCGATGTACCGGCCGATTATGACGGCAACGCTTTCATCCAATACATCACCGCAAAGCAAATACCGGAGGGGTTCAGTGAGCTGTTCTACACACTCGCCGATGAAGCGTCCAAACACCTGAAAGTGCTGGTCAAAACCGTCGTACCGGTGGGGAACGATCCGCAGCCGAACATCCCCGGGCATTCCCTTCTGCTGCCCCCCGAAATCACCACAACAGTGCTCGACGGCCAACAGGACGAAACCGTAAGAATTCTGCCATGGCCAGGCATGCATCTAGATGACCAGGTGATGCTGCAGTTCTCCGACTTGCGCCTTCTGAGCCAGGTAGAGAAGGTCGGCGAACCGGTCTTCTTCACGCTTCGTAAGGAAGACATTGCTCGCCATGGCGATGGCCAATCGTTGATGCATTACTGGATCAGCGACAACGTCGAGAACCCGGCGCCGGCTCACTCGCTGGGGACGTCGGTGACGATCAAGACTAGTACTGAGCGTTTACCTCCACCCACGGTGGACATCGATCAGCAGCACGCCGTTTACCTCGGCAAACTGGGGAGCCAGCCCCTCACGGTTACCCTCGACACCGCTTCAGGGCGCTTCACCAAAGGCGACAAGGTCGAACTCCATTGGCGAGGCGAGCTGGTCACTCAAACGCTGGAGCTCGTCACCCAGGAACTGACCGTCGGCGCAGCGCCGAAACTGACCTTCAACATTCCGAACGCGATCGTGCAACGACTGGCCGGTGGCTGGGCTCACGTGTATTTCAACTGGCTCAAGGCGGGCAACGAAGCACAGTTGTCCTCGTTCATCGACATTTTCATCGTTGGCAACACTCGCAGGATCGACTGACCTGCGCGCGCTCACTCTAAACAGGTAACCCTCCATGAGTATTTTTAATGTCCCCATTCATAGTGAAAGCTCCGTCATCGATGACCGGCAAATCAACGTCCTCCGCCCTTTGCCCAAACGCGAGCCTGGGTCATACGGCCTCTACAACATCAGCCTGCCCATCATCACCAATATGGTCACCGGTATTCCTGCGGATGAAAACGTGTTGGGCGGTATCAATCTGGCCATGACGCTTAACGAGCTGGATGTGGTAATCGATCCGTGGGAGGAGATGGACCGCGATGATTTCACTGTCCAGGCGACCTATGCCGGAGAGCCCCCGTTCTCTGTAGTGGCCGACAGCGTTAAAGACACCGAGCTGGGTCAACGTATCTTTCGGCCCCTGCCGGCCAATCAGCTCAGGGATGGCATCTGTGAACTGCGCGTCGGCGTTCGCCGGATCAGTAATCCCGGAGGTGACTATACGTTTGGAGCACCATTGACGCTGCTGATCAAAACCATCCTGCCAGGTGGGCCGGACCCGGATCCCAAGGAGCCCTACCACCAGAGCCTGCCACCGATTCAGGTGGACAAGGACGTCCTGCTCAATGGCGTGACCAAGGATTATCTCGACGAGTACAGCGGGTTGCCTTGCGTTATCCCGGCCTACCCATTCATGCGCAAGAACTCAGTGATCATTCTTCATTACGGCGCGCAGAATGTACCGCTGCCCCGGGTGACCGCCGCCCAGGTTGGCTCGCCAATCCGCTTCACGATCCCTCGCAGCGTAATCGAACGGGAAGGGACGGCCATTCCGCTGAAGCTCAACCACTCGATCATGGACGTGGTGGAAAACCGCACTGCCGCGCCGTCGATTCCGGTGTTCTTCAACGCCAACCCCACACTCGACTTGCTGGAGGCCCCGATCGTCGACCAGTCCGACGAAAACGATCGCCTCGATATCGTCGCGCTGAACGGCGAAGACGTGTTGACCATCATCAGCACACGAAAAATCAGCTTTATGCCGGGCGACAAAGTGAAAATGCAATGGCTGGGGGTGGATTCGGGTGGCCGCGAAGTGCCCGATGAACAAGTGTGGCAGCCGACCCAATCGACCCGTACACACGACTTTCCGATCCCTTACTACAAGGCTCGCCTCATCTCGCGCGGTTCAGCCACCGTCGATTACAAACACACCCGTGGCACGACGATCACCGACTCCAGAAAAGCCTACGTCACGGTGACCGGCCTGCCCGTCCTGCTGCTACCACCCGAAGTGCCAGAAGCCATCGGCGGGTCGGTGCCTGCGCAAACACCGGTGGCGCATGTGATCGTAAAAAGTCAGCCGGGCGCCATCATCCTCGGCGATGTCTTGCGAGTTTACTGGCGCGTGACGCGCGTCGATGGCTCGCAGTACACCTTCGAAACTCAACGCAGCGTCAGTGAGGCGCTGGTCGATAAAGATATCTCCTTCGATATTCCCGCGACGGAAATAGAAAGAGGCGATGGCGGCCGGCTGACCGTCTCATGTCAGGTTTTTCGCCCTCTCGTCCAGCCGCAGCTCTCAGAACAATTGTTGCTGTTTATCGGCGACACGCTGAGTGAATTGCCGCCACCCGAAGTCCCGGCGGTCAGGGACGAGACGCTGGTTCCCGAGAACGTTCCACTCGGGGCCGAGGTGATCATCAAGCCCTATGACGGCATGCGCGACCAGGACCTGGTCAAACTGGACTTTGTCGGCGTCAACCCACAAAGCTCTTGGTCCCGGACATGGGATGCGCTGAAACCCGAAGAGGTGGGCCGAAGCCTGACCGAGCGCATTCCGTTCGAGGTGCTGGTTGCCAATCGCAATCAGGAAGTCGGACTGATCTATACCGTGACCAATCGCTTTTCGGGCCGGATACGCACCAGTCAAAAACTGCGCTTCAGGATCGCGATGCCTGTTCCGGCCCCGGACATCACAATGATCAGGAACGCTGCCGGTATCGAGATCCCTCGCGACAGCCAAACGTTCAGTAACAGCGCAACGCTCTCAGGCACGGCAGGCGTCAGTGTGCCGGTGGAAATCCGCAATAACGGCAAAGTGCTCGCAACCGTGACCTCGACTCCGCAACGGACATGGTCGTACCTGATCACCCCACTGGCACCCGGCGCCTACAGCTTTACGGTGCAAACGCCGGACAGCAACAGACCGTCTGCCGCATGGGCCTTCACGGCGGTTGAATCGACGGTGCCCACCGTCAACTTCGTACGAGCGCCAGACGAGAGAATCCCCCACAATGGCGGGACTTACTATCAATCCAGAATCACCATCACCGGGACGGCCACATCGGGACACCGGATCGATATTCGGGATGGCGCCACCTTGTTGGGTAGGGTGACCGCCATCGGGGGCATCTGGATCCTGGGCGAACGCAATTATTCAGTCGGTCGTCATACCATCACGGCGACCTCCACCGATGGCAGCAATCACGTTTCGCAGCCGTACGTCTTTACGGTGCAAGAAGGACTGAGGGAAGACACGACAAATTTCTACCATCAGACTTTCAACAATTGGAGGACGGGCAATGCGGCGCCTGCCGGGGACTTGACCTTGTTCTTCAGCCCGACTCATGGCCAGTACGTTTTGAAAAACTACACGTACACCAACGCTTCGGCCGGGAACTTGCTGAACAAGACCTTCAACAACTTTACTCCTTACGCCACCTACACTTTCACGATACGAGTCGCCCGTTTCGACGGTCGGTTTGCTTACCCGATTCTTTCGCTGCGCACTAATGCAGAGAGCAGCCCGGGATTGCATATCACCCATGATGCGATGCAGAACTACACGCTGCGTTTCACTCCCACCACACCTCGACAGACGCTGTACATCGACAGCTGGTTGTCCACCGGTGTCGGCAATGACTCGGTTACAGCGTGGATTCAAATCGTTCGGCAGTAAGCACAAGAAAGCCCGCTGACCGTCACCGGTTCAGCGGGCTTTTCATTTCAACCTCAGCAACACTTACGCCAACTGACTGCGCAACTGCCGAGCCGCCGCCACCATATTGACCAACGCCGCCTCAGTCTCCGGCCACGCCCGGGTCTTCAACCCGCAATCCGGGTTCACCCACAACCGCTCCGCCGGAATACGCTTCACGGCTTTGCTCATCAACTTGACCATCTCGGCCGTGTCCGGCACCCGTGGCGAGTGGATGTCGTAGACGCCCGGGCCGATGTCGTTCGGGTAGTCGAAGGCTTCGAAGGCCTCCAGCAATTCCATGTCCGAGCGCGAGGTTTCGATGGTGATGACGTCGGCGTCCATGGCCGCGATGGATTCGATCACGTCATTGAATTCGCTGTAGCACATGTGGGTGTGGATCTGGGTTTCGTCACCCACACCCGATGCACTCAGGCGGAACGCTTCCACGGCCCAATCGAGGTATTCCTGCCATTGCGCCCGGCGCAGTGGCAGGCCTTCGCGGAATGCGGCTTCGTCGATCTGCACGATCTTGATGCCGGCAGCTTCCAGGTCGATCACTTCATCACGCAGGGCCAACGCCAACTGCTGCGCCTGGATTTTGCGCGAAACGTCTTCGCGCGGGAACGACCACATCAGCATGGTCACGGGACCGGTGAGCATGCCTTTCATGACCTTGTCGGTCAGGCTCTGGGCATAGGTGATCCAGTCGACGGTCATCGCGTTCGGGCGGCTCAGGTCGCCGTAGATGATCGCCGGTTTGACGCAGCGCGAACCGTAGCTCTGGACCCAGCCGAACCGGGTGAAGGCATACCCCTCAAGCTGTTCGGCGAAGTACTCGACCATGTCGTTGCGTTCGGCTTCACCGTGCACCAGCACGTCCAGGCCCAGGCGTTCCTGGATTTGCACGGCGTGGCGGATTTCGCTGTGCATGGCATCGGTGTAATCGTTGGCCGAGAGCTTGCCTTGCTTGAAGGCCTGACGGGCCAGGCGGATCGAACCGGTTTGCGGGAACGAGCCGATGGTGGTCGTCGGGAATGCCGGCAGTTGCAGGCGAGCGCGTTGCTGTTCGATGCGTTTGGCAAACGGCGAATGGCGTTGGCTGTCCGCCGCGCCGATGGCGTTGATGCGGGCCTGAACATCCGCCTTGTGGATACGCGCCGATTGGGCGCGGCTGGCCGCAATGGCGCGGCTTTCAGCCAGGGCGGCTTGCACCTTGGGCGCTTGCGGATCGTTCAGGGCATCGCGCAGCACGGCGATCTCACCGCACTTCTGCACGGCAAACGCCAGCCAGCTTTTCAGTTCGGGGTCGAGTTTGTCTTCACGCGCAAGATCCACCGGGCTATGCAGCAGCGAGCAGGAACTGCTGACCCACAAGTTATCGCCGAAGCGCTCCTGGGCAAATTGCAGTTGTGCCAGGGCTTGCTCCAATTCGCAGCGCCAGACGTTGCGGCCGTTGACCAGCCCCACCGAGAGAATCTTGTAGGTCGGCAGTCGATCCAAAACCTGGCCGAGCTGATCCGGCGAACGCACCGCGTCAATGTGCAAACCTTGTACAGGCAGGCCGACGGCCAGCCCGAGATTGTCTTCCAGGCCACTGAAGTAGGTGGCCACGAGTTTTTTCAGCGGCGAGTATTGGAGGATGTGGTAAGCGCGTTCGAAAGCGTTTTTCCAGGCCTGTGGCAGATCGAGGGTCAGGATCGGTTCGTCGATCTGCACCCATTCCACGCCTTGGGCGGCGAGGCGGCCGAGGATTTCGCCGTAGATCGGCAGCAGGCGCTCCAGCAGGTCGAGCTTGTCGAAGTCGTTGCCTTTGGCTTTGCCCAGCCACAGGTAAGTCAGCGGGCCGATGATCACCGGTTTGACGTTGTGGCCGAGGGCCTTGGCTTCTTCGACTTCATCGAACAGCTGTTCCCAACTCAGTTTGAATGGTTGGTCTGCGCTGAATTCCGGGACCAGGTAGTGGTAGTTGGTGTCGAACCACTTGGTCAGTTCCTGGGCGTATTGCGCCTTGGCATGTTCGCCGCCGCAGCAGGTCGCGGTGGCACCACGCGCCATGGCGAACAAGGTGTCGAGGGTCGGCAGGCCGCGTTCATCCTTGACGCTGTCGAAACGCTCGGGGATCACACCGAAGGTCAGCGAATGGGTCAGCACCTGGTCGTACCAGGCGAAGTCGCCCACGGGCAGCAGGTCGATGCCGGCGTCTTTCTGCAATTGCCAGTGGGTGGCGCGCAGTTGGCGGCCGACGCTTTTCAGCGCGTCCTGATCGAGGTCGCCCTTCCAGTAGGCTTCGAGGGCTTTTTTCAGTTCGCGGTCGGCACCGATGCGCGGAAAACCAAGTGTGTGGGCCAGAGCCATGGTGAATTTCTCTCTCTAAAGGATGCTGTAAAACATGCTGCTATTGTCGACAGCTCAGCCAACATGAGACAAACTCAACCTTTTCGTGTTGATCACAAGTTTTCCTCATGGAGCCCTCGGTGCTTGAAATCCGTCACCTGAAAACCCTCCACGCCCTGCGCGAAGCCGACAGCCTGGTGGATGCGGCCGACCGCCTGCACCTGACCCAGTCGGCGCTGTCCCACCAGTTCAAGGAGCTGGAAGAACGCATGGGCATGCCGCTGTTCGTGCGCAAGACCAAACCGGTACGCTTCACCAGTGCCGGCTTGCGCCTGCTGCAACTGGCCGACGCCACCCTGCCGTTGCTGCGCAGTGCCGAGCGTGACATTGCACGACTGGCCGGTGGCACGGCGGGGCGTCTGCACATGGCAATCGAGTGCCACAGTTGCTTCCAGTGGCTGATGCCGACCATCGACCAGTTCCGCGATGCCTGGCCGGAAGTCGAACTGGACCTGGCCTCGGGTTTCTCCTTCGCCCCGCTGCCGGCGCTGGCCCGAGGCGACCTGGACCTGGTGGTGACCTCCGATCCGCTGGAACTGGTGGGCATCACTTACGTGCCGTTGTTCACCTACGAAGCCATGCTCGCGGTGGCGAACCAGCACCGCTTGGCGAACAAGCCGTACATCGTGCCCGAAGACCTGCTCACGGAAACCTTGATCACCTACCCGGTGGAACGCGATCGGCTGGACATCTTCACCCGCTTCCTGGAGCCGGCCGACATCGAACCGGCGCAGGTGCGCACCTCGGAACTGACGGTGATGATGATGCAACTGGTGGCCAGCGGTCGTGGCGTCTGCGGCATGCCTCATTGGGCGCTGCATGAATACAGTTCACGGGGTTATGTGAAGGCCAAGCGACTGGGTGAGAAAGGCTTGTTTGCGACGTTGTATGCCGGGATCCGCGCCGACATGCTGGATGCGCCGTACATGCGCGACTTTTTGCTGACGGCCAAGGACACGTCGTTTTCGACGCTGGATGGGGTTAGTGCGGTGCGATAGAGCAACCGATATTCCGGTTGATCATTCCCACGCTCCCGCGTGGGAATGCCTCAACGGACGCTCTGCGTTCGGCTCTGGAAGGGACGCGGAGCGTCCCGGGCTGCATTCCCACGCAGAGCGTCACTAGTGTCCGGTAAAACCTTTTCAGAGCTGAAGGCTGCCTTGGGCAGCCTTCAGCTCTGTTCGCTTTTGCCTTCGGTATTCAAGGTGTTCGATGCTTAATGGGCGCTCGAACAAACTGTGGGTCAGCCGAATGGCGAAGTCTGAAATAGCCCCCGAACAACCTGAGCGGCGCTGATAAAGGTGCAGCAAAAGGTAGGTAATCAAGGCACTGTAGATC
>NZ_JBFTZE010000035.1:0-18380 GCF_056406935.1 Pseudomonas sp. P1_A1
GCACTGGCACTGCCCCGGCAGTGACCACCGTCACCGATACCATCGACACCTCGACCGTGACCCTGAACGCCACCGCTTCAGCAGCCGAAGGCGGCACCGTCACTTACACCGCAACCGTCGGTGCGCCAGTGACTGGCAGCCCGGTCACTGTGTCCCTGGCCAACGGTCAGACGATCACCATCGAGATCGGCAAAACCACCGGTACCGTGACCACCACCGCGCCGAACGACGCATTGACTGGCCACGCTCCGCTGACCAACTCGATCACCAACGTCAGCGGTGGCAACTACGAAAATCTGGTGGCGGACAAAACGCCGGTCAGCACCACCGTGACCGACACCGTCGACACCACCAACCTCAGCCTGAGTGCGACCGACTCAGTGTCCGAAGGTGGCCAGATCACTTACACCGCGACCCTGACCAACGCCGCCGGCACGCCAGTCACCGTGACCCTGAGCAACGGCGCTGTAATCACCATCGACGCCGGCAAAACCACCGGCACCGTGACCGTTCCGGCTCCATCCGATGACGTTTACAAAGATACCGGTACGGTCCAGGCGACCATCTCCACCGCCACCGGTGGCAATTTCGAAAACCTGGTGCCGAGCACTGCCCCGGCAGTGACCACCGTCACCGATACCATCGACACCTCGACCGTGACCCTGAACGCCACCGCTTCAGCAGCCGAAGGCGGCACCGTCACTTACACCGCAACCGTCGGTGCGCCAGTGACTGGCAGCCCGGTCACCGTGTCCCTGGCCAACGGTCAGACGATCACCATCGAGATCGGCAAAACCACCGGTACCGTGACCACCGCCGCGCCGAATGACGCATTGACTGGCCACGCTCCGCTGACCAACTCGATCACCAACGTCAGCGGCGGCAATTACGAAAATCTGGTGGCGGACAAAACGCCGGTCAGCACCACCGTGACCGACACCGTCGACACCACCAACCTCAGCCTGAGCGCATCCAACTCGGTAGCCGAAGGTGGCCAGATCACTTACACCGCAACCCTGACCAACACCGCCGGCACACCAGTCACCGTTACCCTGAGCAACGGCGCCGTGATCACCATCGACGCCGGTAAAACCACCGGCACCGTGACCGTCCCGGCACCGTCCGATGACGTATACAAAGACGCCGGCACGGTCCAGGCGACCATCTCCACCGCCACCGGTGGCAACTTCGAGAACCTGGTGCCTAGCACTGCCCCGGCAGTGACCACCGTCACCGACACGATCGACAAAACCGAAGTCAGCATCAGCGGCAGCACCTCGGTGACCGAAGGCCAGACCGCCAGTTACACCGTCAGCCTGACCCACCCGGCGCAGACCGAAGTGACCCTGAAAATCGTCTACAGCGGCACCGCCGCCGACGGTTCGGACTTCACCGGCGTGTACACCGTGAAGATCCCGGCCGGCGCCAGCAGCGCGAGCTTCAACGTCGCGACGCTGGACGACAAGCTCACCGAGGGCACCGAGAACTTTGTGGTCAAGATCGACTCGGCCACCGGCGGCAACTTCGAAAACCTCGCGGTCAGCAGCACCAACGGCAGCGTCAGCACCTCGATCATCGACAACGATGCCGCGCCGGTTCTCGACCTGGACGCCAACAACTCCAGCGGCGCCACCGGGGCCAACTACAACGTGACCTTCACCGAAGGCACCACCGGCCAGGGCGTCTCGATCGGCGACACCGACCTGAGCATCACCGACCCGGACAGCACGATGCTGACCGGCGCCACCATCGTGCTGACCAACCGTCAGCCGGGCGATGCGCTGAACCTGGGCAACAGCGTCAATGGCATTAGCATCAACGCCAACAGCCAGAACGGCACGGTCACCCTGACCCTGTCGGGCAACGCGACGCTGGCCGACTACATGCAACAGATCAAAAACATCAGCTTCACCAACAGCAGTGAGGATCCGAGCACCGTGCCGCGGATCATCACCGTGACGGTGACCGATGGCAGCAATTATTCCAACACCGCGACCACCACCGTCAACGTGGTGGCCGTGAACGACGCGCCGACCGCCGCGCCGGTTAACGTCACCGGCACTGAAGACACCCCGCTGATCCTCGGCTGGTCGACCTTCGGCGTCAGCGATGTCGACAGTCCGGCCGCCAACCTGGGGGTGAAAATCACTCAGCTGCCGGGCGACGGCAAATTGCAGTACCTGGACGGTGCGACCTGGAAAGACGTAACGACCAACCAGACCATCAGCAAGGCCGACATCGACGCCGGCAAGTTGCGCTTCACGCCGGATGCCAACGAGTCGGGCGTTGACGGCTACGGTGGCAGCGGTGCGGGCAATAACCAGGCGGACTACGCGCAGATCAAGTTCCAGCCAACCGACGGTCAACTGTTGGGCAACACCGGCACGGTGAAAATCGACATCACGCCGGTTGCCGATGCGCCATCCCTGAGCGTCGCGGACAACAGCGTCAAGTCCACCGGCCTGATCAAGGAAGTCTGGACCGGCCTGTCGGGCCTGGGCACCGATGGCAGCGGTGCGCCGTCCGGCACGCTGAAATCGGTCATCGACGCCGCAGGTACTCCGAACTCCACCGGCACCGTGACCAACGTTCAGTCCGACGGCGGCGTCACTGCCGGCACGGCCTCGAAAACCTCCGGTTTGATTTACCTCGAAGCCGGCAAGACGTACACCTTCAGCGGCACCGGTGATGACAGCCTGTTGGTGACCATCGGTGGCCAGAACGTGGCCGCGACGACTTGGGGCGCAGGCGGCAAGCTGAATGGCTCGTTCACCCCGACCACCAGCGGTTATTACACCCTGGATATCTACCACCACAACCAGAGTGGCCCCGGCAGCTATGACGTCAACCTGTCGGTCAACGGCGGTACTGCGGTCGACCTGAGCAGCGCCGGCGTGCCGCTGTACACCGGCGTGGCGGATCTGGCCGCCTCTGGCGTGACGGTGTCCGACCTGCACGGCACCAACGGCGAAGGCTACTACGACGGCTACAAACTCAACGAAGGCGCCGAAGGCACCAGCGTTCACCTGTCCGCGATCAAGACCGCACTGACCGACACCGACGGCTCTGAAAGCCTGAGCGTGAAGATCAGCGGCATGCCGGCAGGCTCGGTGCTCAGCGATGGCGCGGGCCACACCTTCACCACCACCAACGGCGAAGCCAACGTTACCGGCTGGAACCTCGGCAGCCTGACCGTCACCCCGCCGCCGTACTACAACGGCCAGTTCACCCTGACCGTCACCTCGACATCCACCGAAGCACTCGGCGGTTCGGCACTGAGCACCGCGCAGATTCCGGTCACGGTATACCCGGCGGTCTACAACGCCGTGACCGCCACGGCGGCCGACGACACGGTCACCGGCACCGACGGTAACGACATCATGGTCGCCGACATCGGCGGGCTGACCGTGGTGCCGGGCACCAATTACAACATCGCGTTCATGGTCGACAGTTCGGGCAGCATGAGCAGCACGTCGATCAACGCCGCCAAGGATTCGCTGACGGCGGTGTTCAACACCCTCAAGCAAAGCCTGGGCGGCAACTCCGGTACCGTGAATATTTTCCTGGCGGACTTCGATAACCAGGTCAACAAATCGGTGTCGGTGAACCTGAACGACCCGAACGCGCTGACCTTGCTCAAATCCGTTCTGGACTCGATGTCGTCCGGCGGCGGCACCAACTACGAGGACGTGTTCAAAACCACGGCCAACTGGTTCCAGAGTGCCGACGCCCTTGCCAACACCGGCGCGAAGAACCTCACGTACTTCATCACCGACGGCAAGCCGACCTACTACCAGAGCGGCGAACAAACCAACCCGACCTTGTATGGCAACGTGAAGCTCGATGACGTCATCACCACCACCAACTACAAGTTGGGGCAGACCTACTCCAACTACTTGGACAGTACTCACTACCTGACCATCGACAGCGCCGGCAACGTCACGCTGCAGACGCTGAAAAACTCTGGCCGCTGGAGCAGTTCCGAACTGGGCACCCTGCATGCCGAGGGCAACGGCACGTACGAACTGTCCTATCGCGATGGCACCGGCTACAGCACCGATTCCACCGCCATCGACAACTCCACCAGCAGCTTCACGTTGCTGAGCAACGTGTCGACGGTGGAGGCCATCGGCCTGAACAAGGACGTCACTCTCACCGACCTCAAACCGTACGACTCGGATCAAACGCCACAAACCAACATCGACCCCAAGGACCTGGCCAACTCGATCATCGGCCATACCGAAGCGACGATGCCTGGTGCCGATACGGTCAGCGGCGGTGACGGCAACGACCTCCTGTTCGGCGATCTGGTGAGCTTCAATGGCATTGCCGGCGAGGGTTATCAGGCGATGCAGGCGTTCGTCGCCCAGCAAACCGGTGTCGACGTCAGCAAAGTCACCACCAGCAACGTGCACCAGTACATCACCGAGCACTACACCGCGTTCGACGTGTCTGGCGCTCACGATGGTAACGACACGCTGCTGGGTGGCGCGGGCAACGACATTCTCTTCGGCCAGGGCGGCAACGACCTCCTCGACGGCGGCAAGGGCAATGACATCCTGCTCGGCGGCACCGGCAATGACTCGCTGATCGGCGGTCAAGGCAACGACATCCTGATTGGCGGCTCGGGTGCCGACACCTTCATCTGGAAGGCTGGCGACACTGGCAGCGACGTGATCAAGGACTTCAAGGCCAGCGAAGGCGACCGCATCGACCTGCGTGATTTGTTGCAGGGTGAAAGCGGCAGCACGATCGACCACTTCCTGAAGATCACCACCGTGGACGGCGTGTCGTCCCTGCAAGTCAGCTCCGCCGGCAAGTTCAACGGCGCCGATGCCGCAGCGACCACCCCGGACGTGACGATCAAACTGGAAGGTAACAATTGGTCCAGCGCCAGCATCAACTCGCTGATTGCCGGCAGTGACCCGACCATCAAGATCGATCACAACAACAGCTGATATGCAGGCTGACGGCCGCCCCAACCGGGCGGCCGTCATGTATGCCCACACCTCACGGGTGACGATTTCGTCGTCGCACCGCATACTCGCCTGCGTTGGCCTATGCTGCTGACAGCACGACGCTGGTTCATTTCCGAGGGATGCTCAATGTTTTACGTGCAACGCGATGCGCAAGGTCAGTTAGTGCGCGTGGAAGCCACGGCCTACGCCGAGGCCACGGAAACGCTGCCGGCCGACCACCATGAAATCCAGGCCTGGTATGCCCACGAAGTGGTGGAGACCAGCCTCAAGCAGCTCAAGCAGAGCGACCTGGAAATGATCCGGGTACTCGACGACTTGATTCAGGTGCTCACCCAAAAAGGCGTGATCCGCGTCACCGACCTGCCGCCGGCCGCACAGGCCAAACTCATGGACCGGACCCAAGCCCGTGAAGCGCTGGGCGGGTTGAGCCAGTTGATCGATGATGATGAGACGGGGTTGATCTGAATCCCCGGTAAAGCAAAAAAGATCGCAGCCTTCGGCAGCTCCTACAGGGGTACGCATTCCTCTGTAGGAGCTGCCGAAGGCTGCGATCTTTTTTCGCTTCACCACAACACTCTGGTACCACACAAATTCTGTGGGAGCGGGCTTGCTCGCGATGACGGCATCAGCCTCACTGCCAAGGCTTCGGCTCACCAAACAACTGCCCCTGAACCCCATACAACCCCATCTCGCGAATCACCGACAACTCCCCTTCGGTCTCGACCCGCTCGGCAATCAACGGCAAATCGATGCTGTGCGCCGCTCGCTGAATCGCCTCGATGAACAGGCGCTTGTCGCTCTCCTGATCAATCGCGCGGATGTAACTGCCGTCGATCTTCAGATACGCCAGCCCCAGCCGCGCCAGGTTGCCGATCATGCTGAAGCGCCCACCAAAACGCTGCAGACTCAGCGAGAACCCAAGCTCGCGCAAACGCCGCGTCAGCAGCTCCAGTACCGCCTGCTCGGGCAGTTGCTCTTCGCCGATTTCCAGGGTTAGTCGTTCGCCAAGATTCGAATGCTGACGCAGGATATCGAACACTGCGTTCAGCGCCTGCGGGTCCGCCAGTGTCGCCGAAGACAGGTTCAGCGCCAGCGACTCCTCATGGTCGACCATCTGCTCAAGCACCAGTTCCAGCATCAAACGGTCCAGTCGCGCGGTCCAGCCGAAACGCTCAAGCCATGGCAAGAAACGCCCGGCGGGAATGGTCTGGTCCTGTTCGTCGAGCAGGCGCGACAGCACTTTGTAATGCAGCACCAACTTTGTGTCGTCGCTGGCCACCACCGGCTGGAAATACAGCTCGAAACGCTGCTGGTCGAGCGCCTGATCCAGCAGGGTGTGCCAGGCATGGTGATCGTCGCCAACCCGCGCCGGCGCGCCCTGATCGAGGCAAGCCCAGCTCGGTTCGCCCTGGCTTTCCGCCTGGGCCAGTGCCTGATCCGCCAACCCGATCACCGCTTGCGGCGAGTCGCCATGGGCAAACGGCGCCAACCCGATCGAAGCCACCGAAGCCACGTCCGTGGCGCCCGTCGCATGCAGGCTCCCCAAGGCACTTTCGAGATTACTCGCCAGTTGTAGCGCTTCTTCACGTACCAGCCCCGGCGCCAGCACGGCGAATTCCCCGCCACGAATACGCGTCACGAGGTTCTGGGTTTCCGGGTACTTGGCGCACTCGCGGGACAACTGCTCACCGACCGCTTTCAACAATTCATCGGTACGCTGACCGCCCAGCCGCTGGTTCAAACCGGCCAGATCCTTCACCCGCAACAGCAGCAAATAACCGGAGCTGGCCTGCTCCGAGTTGTTCAATCGCGCGTTTAATTGCATTTCGAAATAGCGCCGGTTGGCCAGGCCGGTCAGGTTGTCCTGATAGGACTCGGCGCGCAGCTTTTCACTGCGTTCGGCCTGCTCCTGGAACAGTGCCTTGAGCTTCTCGACCATCTGGTTCATGGCCTGCACCACCCGGCGCAGTTCCGGGGTGCGCGGCAGCTCCGGCAGGCTTAAGAATTCCCGGCGAGCAATGGCGTGGGATTGCTTGACCATGTAATCCAGCGGCTTCAGTTGCCGACGCAGCAACAACGCGCCCAGCACCGCACTCACCGCGCCACAGAGCAGCAACCAGCCGAGGCTGCCCAACGCGCTCTGCCACAGCTTGGCCAACGCGAACATCGGATGGCTGACCACCTCGACCCGCGCGGCCTGCTCCCAGCCACGGCTGACAATCGCATCACCACCGGCCGGCTCCAGGCCGATCAGTTTGACGAACCAGTCGGGCACGTTGGTGACCGCCGGGATGCCGCTGCGCTCGACAATCGTCTTGTCGTTGGCCAGATCGACCACGCGGATGCTCGCGTAGTAACCGCTGTCGAAGATCGAGCTGACCAGCAACTCGACCATTGCCGGGTCGTCGATGTTCGGCGTCAGGGACAGCGCCAATGCCGTCGCGGCGTCCTGGGCGTGAGAACGCAACTGATTGACGTACTGGGTGCGCGAGCTTTCCAGACTGACCATGAAGCTGCCGGTGAAGGCGACCACCAGGAACAGACAGATAGCGATCAACAGCTGTTTGAACAAAGACATCTGAGCGCGTGCTCCTAGTTAATCGTCTCGACCGGGAAACCTTCGGCCTGCATTTTCTTCAATACGTCCTGCCAGCGAGACAGGCGTTTGGTGTCTCCGACCTTCTTGTTGCCCTTGGCACCCGGCAGCCACAACCCTTCGGCATTGAAAGAGTAGACCGGCAGCAAATCGGTTCGCTGGTTGGCGGGCTTGATCGCATCGATCAGGCTGTCGAGCACCAAAGGCATGGCCTCGGGGCTCGCGTAGTAGGTCAGCACCATGTGCGCGCGGTTCAGGCGCAAAGCCTTGACGTAGGTAATGCGCAGCTTGTCACTGGATACACCAAGATGACGCAGGCTGAAATATTTGGCGATAGCGTAGTCTTCGCAATCGCCGGCGCCCTTCCACAAGGCTTCGATGGGAGTTTCCCAATAATCGACCTCGTGCCACAGGTCGATGTCTTCTTCGTAGCGCATCTGCTTGTTGAAGAACCGGTTGACCACGTTGAGCTGTTCCAGCTCGCCAACCTGCTTTTGCGTGGCCAGCAATTGCTGCCAGGCATCGATGCGCTGCCGCCCTTCACCCAAAGGCCCGTACAATGCCTGCGCACGACGGCTGATCAGCGAAAAATCCCAGTCGGCATGCAGCCCGCCCAGCATGACACCGGCCAGCAGCAGTGCGCAGCCTAGCCAGCGCAAAGTCCGAGGGATCGCGAAACGTATCGCCAATGCGAGGTATCCAGGTCAGGCAGATGGAAATCTGCTTGATGGTGAAGGTTAGTCTGCTAAAAGACAATGGCACGGTGAGATCACCGGCGACGCGCTAGACTTTGAATGGCGGGAGCAATAAAAAGATCGCAGCCTTCGGCAACTCCTGTGCCGAAGTCTGCAGGAGCTGCCGAAGGCTACGCCTTTTGACCGTTTGACAACCCGTCAGGCAGTCACTAGTGTCCATTTGGATCCAAATACTTCAGCCAATCAGGGTGCGTTTGTCGTGACACAGAAGCCCAACCCTCTCAGCAGCATCAAGGTCAACGGGCCGATTCCCGCTCATCTGGCACGCTCGGTGATCGAAGAAACCCTGCGCGCGGCCATTCTCGACGGTCGCATTCCTTGCGGCACCGCCCTGCGTCAGCAAGACCTCGCCGACCTGTTCGGCGTTAGCCGCATGCCGGTGCGCGAAGCCTTGCGCCAGCTTGAAGCGCAAGCGCTGCTCAACGTGATCGCCCATAAAGGCGCGGTGGTCGCACCGTTGGTTCAGGGCGATGCGGCAGAGACGTATGAGTTGCGGATCCTGCTGGAGTCCGAAGCCTTGCGTCGGTCGATCCCCCTGCTTGAAGATGCCGATTTCAAACAGGCTGCACGCTACATCGACGAGTTGGAAACGGAACACGACTACACCGAGATCGGCCGGCTCAATCGTCTGTTCCACATGGCGCTTTACAACAAAGCCCCCAACCAGCGGCTGCTGAAGCTGGTCGAAGACGGGTTGAACGAAGAGGAACGCTTCCTGCGTTTCAACCTGGAAGCCATGGGTCTGGGCAAACTGTCCCAGGAAGATCACCGAGCGTTGTTGCGGGCCGCCGAGGACCGGGATATCGAGCACTCGGTGATGTTGCTCGAAAACCACCTCAACCGGGGTGTCGAAGTCATTACGCACTACCTCGCAAGCCCTGAGGGACAGCGCAGGAAAACCTCGAAGTAGCGAGTCATTGAACGGCTCGCCGCGATTTCTGGCTGATCCGCACCTGGACTGCTCAACGAACAAATCTGCTTACAAATCCCCCTTTCGCCCACACCGCGCCGGTGTGCAGCGACTTCATGCCCACTCCCCAAGCCCTGTCACCCCCGAGCCCGATAATTGCACCTATCAGATCATGCAGGGGTGATAGCGAGCGCCGTGAATTACGCTCACTCTTGAGCTGCCAACGAATAATGACGGGCGACGCACCGCACCCCGGAGCAGTCACCCGCACCACAAGAACCAACGGAAGGAGTCTTGTCACGGGAAAGGAAGAACCGGCGTCGCTCCCAGCCAACTTCCACCCCCTCAGATCACATCAATGACCCAAGTAGAAAGTTGCTTCGAGTGAGGCATTCACTCTTTATTTGAATTTTGGCTTATATACGCCGAAAGGAGCAACTACGCCCAAATAAAACTTTATACAAAAGTCTTATTGGAACTTGTCGCGCTCGAAAAAGTTAAACTTTCAATTAATTAAAAAAACACTTGCCCGACACTTTATTCATGCATTAGTTTTTCTCCGCCGCCCACAAACACCGGGGCCAAGCACTACTCAGCGATTGCACAACCCTAATAAGCATCAATTCAATTGAGGCACCCGCTCGCCAATAGAAAACTTCAAGCAACCGTTACTTATTGATCAACACCCCCTCAACGGTATTCCAGATCACTTATAGGCTCGCTCATGAAACCGACTAAAGATCGTCTTAATCAGAAGAAAGCAGAACTTAGTGCGCACCCGATCTTTTCTGAAATACATTCGTTATCGGTGCTTCAACGCTTCATGGAAACCCATGTGTTCGCAGTGTGGGATTTCATGTCGCTGACCAAACGCCTGCAACAGGAACTGACCTGCGTTCAGCTGCCCTGGCTGCCGCCACGAGATCCGCAGGCCGCGCGTCTGATCAACGAGATCGTGCTCGGTGAAGAGTCCGATGATCGTCCCGCCCAAGGTCACTACAGCCATTTCGAGTTGTACCTGGATGCGATGCGCGAAGTCGGTGCAAGCACGGTCGCCGTCGAACGCTTCGTGGCGTTGCAAAAAGAAGGCGTGAGCTACGACGTGGCCTTGCAAAGCGTGGACGTCGACCCGGCGGCCGCACAATTCGTACGTCACACCTTGCACACCGCGTTGCATGCGCCGGGGCACAGTGTGGCGGCGGCGTTTCTGCACGGCCGCGAGAGTGTCATCCCGCAGATGTTCCAGCGGATTCTCGACGACTGGGGCATTGGCATCGAACAAGCGCCGACCTTCCGTTACTACCTGGAACGGCACATCGAAGTCGACTCCGAAGACCACGGCCCGGCGGCGGAAAAACTCCTCGCACGCCTGGTCAATGGCGATCCGCAGCGCGAAGAAGACGTATACGCCAGCGCCATCGCCGCCGTGGAAAGTCGCATCGCGCTGTGGGACGGCTTGCGCCTGAGCATGAGCGAACCGGTTGCCGAGGTGAGCGAACCGGTTGCCGAGGTGAACGCATGAACGCCGCCGACTACCAATCCTTCGCCGACGCCTGGGAAAGCCGCGCAACCATTCGCACCCGCCCCCGGCGTGTGCTGGAGAACGACGACAAGCTGATCTATCCGCTGAGCCGCCAGCCGCTGGTGCTGAGCGAAACCTTCCTGCGCGAATGCCCGGAACAACGGGACTTCGCCCTGGTACAGACGCTCTACAAGTTCATCAATGACGTGGTGATTTTCGAAACCGAGATCGTCGACAAGACCGCCCGCAGCATCGCTAAAAACCGCTTCAGCGTGGCGTTCCCGTTCGCCTGTCGCTACGACGCCATGACCGTGGTGGTGGACGAGGATTACCACGCCCTGGTGGCCATGGACTTCATGCAGCAGACCGTCGCCATGACCGGCATCACCCCCATCGAACTGCCGGATGAAATCGAACTGAGCCGTGCCATCCCGGCGGCCGTGGCCCTCGCACCAGAGCACCTGCGCAGCGCCGTGGAACTGATCTGCGTGGCCATCGCCGAGAACACCGTGACCGGCGATGTGGCGGCGTTCGCCAAGGACGACACGGTCAAGCAATCGATCAAAGGCCTGATGGCCGACCACTTGCTGGACGAGGGCCGTCATTCCGGGTTCTGGTCGCGGCTGGTGCGCATCTACTGGCACACCGCAAGCGAAGACGATCGCCAGTGCATCGCGCACATCCTGCCGGTGTTCATCAGCCATTACCTGACCAACGACATCCAGAAGTCCTTCGACTTCCGCCTGATCGACGCCTTGCAGATCAGCGACGTGGTGCGTCAGGCCCTCAAGAGCGAAGTGTCGGGGCTGGCCTTCCCGATCAATCGCCATCACCCGCTGGTCGCCAACATCGTGCGGTTTTTCCGCAGCAGTTCGCTGCTCGATTCACCGTGCGTGCAAAGCGCCCTGAGCGACTACCTGGTTTAACGAGGAGAACATCATGAGACGTCTCGATATTTTGCTCATCGGGCAAAGCCAGGCCCTGACCGAACTGGCGCTGGAGCTCGAACAACACGGTCATTCACTGGCGCGACTTGCGAATGTGGAAGAACCACCGCCAGGCTTATTTGATTTGCTGATCGACGATGCCAGCCTGCCATTTCGGGACTTCGGCAATGCGCCGCACCTGATGCTGCAAGTGGGTGTCGGGGTGCCTGGAGCTAGCGGGCTGCCACCGCTGGACCTGCTGTGCACGTACAACTCGACGCCGTTGAGTCGCGTGCCGGTCGCCGAAGAGTTGTCCGGCAACGGCCAGGCATTGCGCCTGCGGGCAGTGGCCGAGCTGGTCGATCATGTGGCGCTGCTGGTCAGCCGCTTCTCCCGGGATGCCGACTATTTCCTGCAGGCCGAGCCGACGATTTCCGCGCACTTCGAACAGGTGGAAAACCTGCTGTTTTTAGAGCACCTGGCCTTCGTCCACCGTCTCAACAACACAGCTGAACCACGACTGCTGCAACTTGGGCAGATCCCGATGATCGAGCGGCTTGAACAGCGCTTTATTCAGTCTGCCGAGCGTGCGGCGCTGAACATCGCCGGCACGTCGCTGAGCTATCGGCAACTGCACGCCCACAGCCGCGCCATCCAACAGCGATTGCAACCGTTGCTCGAACAGCATCAAGGACGGTTGGTGGTCGGGATCTGCCTGCCAAAATGCAGCGCGTTGTATGCGGGGATTCTGGCGATCCTGGGCAGCGGCGCGGTGTACCTGCCGCTGGAGCCGAGCCACCCGCTGCAACGTCAGCAGTACATTCTGGAAAACGCTGAAGCGGTGTTGTTGCTGCATGACGGAGAGCATCCTCTCAGCGAGACGATGCCGGGGCTGGACATCAGCCGTATCGACAGCGGCGATGTGAATCTCGACCAACCCTTGATGCGCCAACGCCCCGATCTCGACGCGCCATGCATGGCGCTCTACACCTCGGGCACCACGGGTCACCCCAAAGGCGTGCTGCTCAGCCAGGCCAACCTCGCGCACTTCACCGCGTGGTACGCCGACTACGTGCAGCTGACCGAACAGAGCCGGGTGTTGCAGTTTTCATCGTTGAGTTTCGACTCGTCATTGATCGATATCTTCCCGACCCTGCTGCAGGGCGCAGAGCTGATCGTGCCCAACGAGGACCAACGTCGCGACCCGCTGCAACTGGTCGAGCTGATCCGCCACCAACAACTCAGCCATGCCTTTTTGCCGCCAGCCTTGCTGAGCATCCTGCCGCTGGATCAGTTGCAGGTCCTCGATCATGTGATGACCGGCGGCGATGTCTGCGAACCCTACGTAGTCCAGCAACTGACCCGCCAAGGCAATCTCTACAACCTCTACGGTCCGACCGAAGCCACGGTGCTGATCACCGCGCGGCAACTGCGTACCGGCGACAGTAACCGGACCCTCGGCGCACCGATTGCCAACAGTCAGGTGCTGATCCTCGATGAGGACATGCAACCGGTAACCGAGCAAACCGTCGGTGAGTTGTACATCGTCGGCCCGGGGGTGTGCCTGGGTTACCTGAACAACCCGCAGCAGACTGCCGAACGCTATCTGAACCTGCACCTGCCGAACGGCCAGAGCCTGCGCGCCTACCGCTCCGGCGACATGGCCAAGTGGACCGCCGACGGTATCGAGCTGTGCGGACGGCGAGACAATCAGGTGAAAATTCGCGGCTTTCGGGTCGAGCCGGAAGAGATCGAACGCTGCCTGCGCGACAGCCAGCTGTACCGTCAGGTGGCGGTGGTCATCGATTGTCATCGGCGGATTCTGGCCTTTCTCGCGCAACCCCAGGAAGTGCAACCCGGTGCCGCCCGCGAAGCCTTGAAAGCCCACGCGATGCAGTTTCTGCCGGACTACATGCAGCCGATCGCCTGGACCGAACTGGCAACCATGCCGTTCGCCAGCAACGGCAAGGTCGACCGCAAAGCGCTGCTGGAATTGCCCGTCAACGTAACCGAAAACGGCCCACGGTGTTTGCCCGCCAGCGCCGATGAAGCGCTGTTGCTGGAAATCTGGGCTGAGCTGCTGGAGCTGCCCGCCAGCGACATTTCCACCGACGAAAGTTTCTTCAACCTCGGCGGGCATTCGATCCTGCTGTCGCGCATGCTCCTGCGTTTGCGTGAGGAG
Organism: Pseudomonas sp. P1_A1; assembly: GCF_056406935.1. Taxonomy (NCBI): domain Bacteria; kingdom Pseudomonadati; phylum Pseudomonadota; class Gammaproteobacteria; order Pseudomonadales; family Pseudomonadaceae; genus Pseudomonas; species Pseudomonas sp. P1_A1. The sequence continues at coordinate 13,871 of NZ_JBFTZE010000035.1, forward strand.
TTCGGTCGCAGTATCTCAATCAACCGCTTTATCGAACTGCCGACGATTGCGAAGCTGGCGACGTTGGTGCGCGGCTCCGGGACCGAGGAAGTGCTGAGTGAAAAAGCCTTGGCCGATGCCTTCCGTGAACTGAACATCGAGCCGCTGCCGGTCAGCCGAATGGGCGATGTGCACAAGGTGATCGTTACCGGTGCCAACAGCTTCGTCGGTGTTCATATCGTCGAAGCTCTGCTGGCCTGGGGCGCCAGCGAAGTGGCGTGCCTGGTGCGCGATGGCGGTGGGCAATCGGCGGCGCAACGCTTTGCGGATGCGTTGCGGGAAAACCGCCTGGAGCATCTGGACCTGAGCCGGGTGCAAGTTTACGCGGCGGACATCACTCGCCCGCAACTGGGGCTCAGCGAAGCGGTTTACGAACGGCTGGATCGAGAGTTCGGCGCATTGGTGCACAACGCCGCCAACGTCAATCACGTCCTCGATTACGAGTCGTTGGCGCGGGATAACGTCGAACCGATTTTCGAGTGTCTGCGCCTGTGTGAAGGACGCAGCAAGAAGATCTTCAACTTCGTCTCGACGCTCTCGGCGTCCAGCACGATTTCCGACGATGGCCGGGTGCTGGAGTTGCCCGCCGCGCAGACACCGCCGATCTACATCAAGAACGGCTACAACCTGTCCAAATGGGTCGGCGAGCGGATCCTCGAACGGGCGCGGGAACGTGGGGTTCGGGTCAATCTTTATCGCCCCGGCAACATCAGTTTCAACAGCCTCACCGGCGTCTGCCAGCCCCACAAGAATCGCCTGATGCTGATGCTCAAGGGCTCGATCCAGCTCGGTCAGGTACCGGAGTTCGCACTGAATTTCGACCTGATGCCGGTGGATTTTCTCGCCCGTTTCATCGCCTTCCATGCCAGCCGTTACCAGGCCGAAAAAGCGGTGTTCAACCTGCACAACCCCGAACCCCTGAGCTGGGACACCTACGTGGCTTCCTTTCGCGAAGCCGGTCGGGAGTTCTCGATGGTCAGCGTCGCCGACTGGCAGCAGCAATTGGGCCGGGTCGACAGTGATAACGCACTGTTTGGCGTGCTGGGTTTCTACCTCAACGGCTTCGAGGAAGACATCGGCGACATCTCGATGATCGGCCACGACAACGCCCAGGCCGGCGTACGGCAGATGGGCGCGCACTACCCGGAAAAATCCCCGGCGCTGCTGCGACGCGGCTGCGATTACCTCAAAGAAATCAACTTCATCTGATTCACCCTAACCCCGCACGGAGCAAAAACCATGAATACTCTGCAACCCGATACCCTGATCAAAAACCCTCAAGGCTGCCACGTTGTGTCTTCGGTGGAAGTACCGGCCGACGCGGCGCAAGTCTGGACAGTAGTCGGCAATTTTGCCGGCTTCGACCGATTCATTCCGGCGCTGTCGCATATCGAGATGACCGGCGAAGGTGTGTCGTCGCTGCGCAAGAAGTTCTTTAAGGACGGCAACCTGGTGGTCGAGCAGCTCAACTCCCGCAACGACCAGGCGCTGAACATGACCTGGACCACGATCTACAACACCTTGGGCGTGGCCAATTTGTGGGCGGCGATGAGTGTGGAATCCCTGGGTACAGACAAGTCGCGGGCGACCTGGACGATCATCGCCGAACCGGCCCAGGGCGGCGCCGAGGCCCTGCCGGGGTTCAAGCAGTTCGTTCAGGGGTTTGCCGATGATGCGATGGGGAATGTGGTGAAGCTGTTTGTGTAGCGCTTCGGTTCAGCGGTGACTGATCTACCGCTATCGCAGGCAAGTCGGATCGCCGCACCGCTCGCTTCTACAGGTTAGCTCTTGTAGGAGGCGATCCGACTTGCACGCGAAGAACGATAACGCGGTCCAACTGACCTCAATCAGATCTTGAAGCTATCAACCAGTTGCTTCAAACGATTGGCCTGCTGGGACAGCGCATCACAATCCTTCAATGTTTCATTGAGGTTGGCCACGCTCTGCTGGTTCAGCAGGTTGATCTGGTTGACGTCGACGTTGAGGGTTTCTACCACGGCCGTCTGCTCTTCGGTCGCCGCGGCCACCGATTGGTTCATGCCGTCGATTTCGCCGATGCGCTGGGTCACGCTGACCAGTCGCAGGCCGGCCTGGTTCGCCACTTCGACGCTCTGCTCGCTGGACACCTGACTGGCGTTCATCGTAGTCACCGCCTCGCGAGAACCGATCTGCAGCGAGCTGATCATCTTGTGGATCTCTTCCGCCGACTCCTGGGTGCGATGAGCCAGGTTGCGCACCTCATCCGCCACCACCGCAAAACCACGACCGGCCTCACCGGCACGGGCCGCTTCGATAGCCGCGTTGAGCGCCAACAGATTGGTCTGCTGGGAGATGCCTTTGATCACATCCAGAATGTGGCCGATGTTGTCGGTGCTCGCGTTCAGGGTTTCGATCTGCGTGCAGGACAGGCTGATTTTCTGCGACAGCTCGGTCATGGCCTGGATGGTTTGTTCCACCACCTGACGGCCATCATCGGCCTGTTCGCTCGCGCCGCTGGCGTGTTGCGAAGCATCGGCGGCATTGCGGGCGATTTCCTGGGTGGCGGCGCCCAATTGGTTGATCGCCGCGGCCACGCTGTTGGTGCGGGCGCTTTGTTCGTCGGAGCCGATGATCGAAGCGTTGGACGATGCCATCACCCGTTGCGACAGATCATGAACCTGGCGGGTCGCCGAGGACACTTCGCAAATCGATGCGTGAATCCGCTCCACGAACTGGTTGAAGGAACCACCCAACTCGCCGAACTCGTCTTTGCTTTCTACGACCAGACGACGGGTCAGGTCGCCCTCGCCCTGAGCGATGTCCTGCATCGCACGGCCCATCGTGGTCAGCGGACGCATCAGCACGTTGATCAGCAAGCTCAGCAGCACGGCAATGGCCGTCACGGCGATGAACATCGCGATCAGCGCCGAGGTGCGGAACTGGCTCAGTGGTGCGTAGGCCTTGGCCTTGTCAATCGACAGACCGACGTACCACTCGGCATTCGGCAAACCGCTCACCGGTGTGAACGAGAGGATGCGGTCCTGCTTGTTCAGTACGACTTCCTGGATGCCTTTCTCGATGCGGACACTGGAACCCGGATAGATGTCTTTCAGGTTCTTCATCACTTGGTCTTTGTCCGGACTGACGATCACCTGACCGTCGGCACTGACCAGGAATGCGTGACCGATACCACCGAAGTCCACCGAGTTGATGATCTTCACCAGGGTTTCCAGGCTCAGGTCACCACCGACCACGCCCAGCAGTTCGCCGTTCTTTTTCACCGGTATGGCAACGGTCACCACCAGCCCGCCGACCGCAGCCATATAAGGCGGGGTCAGCATGGTCTTGTCGGCGACCACGGCTTGTTTGTACCAGGGACGCTGACGCGGGTCGTAGCCGTCTGGCATCTTCGCGTCGGGCCGCTGGGTGAACATGCCATTGGCCTGCCCGACGTAGGTGAACTGGAAGTTCGAGGTGAGGGCCGGTTGATCGACCAGCCCTGGCAAGTCAGCATTGGCACCCTGATGGGCGACGTTCTGCGCGAGGTTTTCCAGGACCAGCACGCGGCCGCTCATCCAGTTCTGCACGCTGCTGGCAGTCAGGTCGCCTGCTTGCTCAACGGAGGATTCGATGTTTTGCCGAATGGTGTTTCGTTGCAGATAGTCGTTGTACAGAGTGAACAACGCAAACGCCAGCACCACGACGCCTGAAGCGGCCAGCAGGATTTTATGGCTGAACTTGAGATTCATTTCATGGGACTTCTTATGCCAAAAGTGGGGATGCGTTCCGGGTTGCAACATTCCATGTAACAGCGCAGACGGCATTCTGAAGCCGCTCTACTTTGGTGCACGCATGTGTCACCAGTCTTTCGGCACGAGCGGGAGAAAACTTAAGGATTTGTACAAAACCCGTCAGATAACCGCCGAACGGCGTACTAGAAGGGACGGATTATTGGGCTTACCGCAAGTCATGATCGCGGTGTTGGGTGTTTTGGTTGAGGTGTATCGATGGGGGGTCTATATCTGATGCTACTGGCTCGAAGGAGTAGCGAGACATGCAGACTTGGGTTTGACCCGCTTCAGACGTAGACTTCTATAAGCCCAGAAAGACAAAACCCCTGTCTGCATAAGCAGACAGGGGTTTTGGAATTTAATCTTGACGATGACCTACTCTCACATGGGGAAACCCCACACTACCATCGGCGATGCATCGTTTCACTTCTGAGTTCGGGATGGGATCAGGTGGTTCCAATGCTCTATGGTCGTCAAGAAATTCTGTGACCAGCCCGTTACAGCGGTAACGTGCCAGCAAAATTGGTGACTTCTACTAAAACAAAACCCCTACCTGCATACGCAGATAGGGGTTTCGGAATTTAATCTTGACGATGACCTACTCTCACATGGGGAAACCCCACACTACCATCGGCGATGCATCGTTTCACTTCTGAGTTCGGGATGGGATCAGGTGGTTCCAATGCTCTATGGTCGTCAAG
>NZ_JBFTZE010000036.1:0-8011 GCF_056406935.1 Pseudomonas sp. P1_A1
ATCTTTTGATTTTGCTTTAAAACAAGATCAAAAGATCGCAGCCTGCGGCAGCTCCTACAGGGGATTTTTGGTGTTTGGGGAAAGTGGCGGGCATAAAAAAGGGAGGCCACGCGGGCCTCCCTGTTTCATTGCGACGTGCCGTTACAAACTGGCAATCCGCGCATGCTGCTCCGCCAGCTTGCCCAAAGCCTGTTCAGCTTCAGCCAGTTTGGCGCGTTCCTTCTCGATAACTTCGGCCGGGGCCTTGTCGACGAAACCGGCGTTGGACAGCTTGCCGCCGACGCGCTGAACTTCGCCCTGCAGACGCAGGATTTCCTTGTCCAGGCGCGCCAGTTCGGCGTCCTTGTCGATCAGGCCGGCCATCGGCACCAGCACTTCCATCTCGCCAACCAGTGCAGTGGCGGACAGGGGGGCTTCTTCGCCAGCCTTCAGAACAGTGATCGATTCCAGACGCGCCAGCTTCTTCAGCAGGGCTTCGTTCTCGGTGAGTCGACGCTGATCTTCGGCGCTGACGTTTTTCAGGAACAGGTTCAGCGGCTTGCCCGGGCCGATGTTCATTTCGCCACGGATGTTACGGGTGCCGAGCATCAGGCCCTTGAGCCATTCGATGTCGTCTTCGGCGGCCGGATCGATGCGTTCCTCGTTAGCCACTGGCCACGGTTGCAGCATGATCGTCTTGCCTTTGATGCCGGCCAGCGGTGCGACGCGTTGCCAGATTTCTTCGGTGATGAACGGCATGAACGGATGAGCCAGGCGCAGAGCGACTTCCAGCACCCGAACCAGGGTGCGACGGGTGCCGCGCTGACGCTCGACCGGCGCGTTTTCGTCCCACAGCACAGGCTTGGACAGTTCCAGGTACCAGTCGCAATACTGGTTCCAGATGAACTCGTACAAGGCTTGTGCGGCCAGGTCGAAACGGAACTGATCGAGCTGACGGGTCACTTCGGCTTCAGTGCGTTGCAACTGCGAGATGATCCAGCGATCCGCCAGGGACAGCTCGTAGGCTTCGCCGTTCTGGCCGCAGTCTTCGCCCTTGTCCAGCACGTAGCGCGCGGCGTTCCAGATCTTGTTGCAGAAGTTGCGATAGCCTTCGACGCGGCCCATGTCGAACTTGATGTCACGACCGGTGGACGCCAGCGAGCAGAAGGTGAAGCGCAGGGCGTCGGTGCCGTAGCTGGCGATGCCGTCGGCGAACTCGTCGCGGGTCTGCTTTTCGATCTTCTTCGCCAGTTTCGGCTGCATCATGCCGGAGGTGCGTTTCTGCACCAGCTCTTCCAGCTCGATGCCGTCGATGATGTCCAGCGGGTCCAGGACGTTGCCCTTGGACTTGGACATCTTCTGGCCCTGGCCATCACGCACCAGACCGTGCACATAAACAGTCTTGAACGGAACCTGTGGCGTGCCGCCTTCATTTTTCACCAAATGCATGGTGAGCATGATCATCCGGGCAACCCAGAAGAAAATGATGTCGAAACCGGTCACCAGCACGTCGGTGGAGTGGAATTTCTTCAGGAATTCAGTCTGCTCCGGCCAGCCAAGGGTGGAGAAGGTCCACAGGCCCGAACTGAACCAGGTATCCAGAACGTCGTTGTCTTGTTGCAGCGCAACGTCCGGCCCGAGATTGTGCTTGGCACGCACTTCGGCTTCGTCGCGACCGACGTAGACCTTGCCCGATTCGTCGTACCAGGCCGGAATGCGGTGGCCCCACCACAGCTGACGGCTGATGCACCAGTCCTGGATATCGCGCATCCACGAGAAGTACATGTTTTCGTACTGCTTTGGCACGAACTGAATGCGGCCGTCTTCAACCGCAGCGATGGCCGGCTCGGCCAATGGCTTGGTGGACACGTACCACTGGTCGGTCAGCCACGGCTCGATGATGGTGCCGGAGCGGTCGCCTTTAGGCACTTTCAGGGCGTGGTCGTCGACGCTGACCAGCAGGCCGGCGGCTTCGAACGCTGCCACGATCTGCTTGCGCGCTTCGAAGCGGTCGAGGCCGGCGTATTCGGCCGGGATCTTGCCGTCGATGCTCTCGTTCAGTGTGCCGTCGAGATTGAACACCTGGGCCGCAGGCAGTACATGGGCGTTTTTGTCGAAGATGTTCAGCAGCGGCAGGTTGTGGCGCTTGCCGACTTCATAGTCGTTGAAGTCGTGGGCCGGGGTGATTTTCACGCAGCCGGTGCCGAATTCAGGGTCGCAGTAATCGTCGGCGATGATCGGGATGCGGCGGCCAACCAGCGGCAGCTCGACAAATTTGCCGATCAGGGCTTTGTAGCGTTCATCGTTCGGGTTAACGGCCACGGCGGCGTCGCCGAGCATGGTTTCCGGACGCGTGGTCGCGACGATCAGGTAGTCGTTGCCTTCAGCGGTTTTGGCGCCATCGGCCAGCGGGTACTTCAGGTTCCACAGGAAACCTTTCTCGTCGTGGTTTTCCACTTCAAGGTCGGAAATCGCCGTGTGCAGCTTGGTGTCCCAGTTGACCAGACGCTTGCCGCGATAGATCAGACCGTCTTCGTGCAGGCGCACGAAGGCTTCTTTCACCGCTTCCGAGAGGCCGTCGTCCATGGTGAAGCGCTCACGGCTCCAGTCCACGGACGAGCCGAGGCGGCGGATCTGACGGCTGATGTTGCCGCCGGACTGATCCTTCCATTCCCAGACTTTCTCGAGGAATTTCTCACGGCCCAGATCGTGGCGATTCTGGCCCTGGGCTTCGAGTTGACGCTCCACCAGCATTTGCGTGGCGATACCGGCGTGGTCGGTACCCGGCTGCCACAGGGTGTTGCGACCTTGCATGCGGCGGAAACGGATCAGGGCGTCCATGATCGCGTTGTTGAAGCCGTGACCCATGTGCAGGCTGCCGGTGACGTTCGGCGGCGGGATCATGATGGTGTAGGACTCGCCCTCGCCTTGCGGGGCGAAGTAGTTCTCGGACTCCCAGGTGTTGTACCAGGAAGTTTCAATGGCGTGCGGCTGGTAGGTCTTATCCATGCGCGGCGGGACCCTATTGGCATTTATTCAGGAAAAGCCGGGAAGTATAGCGGGGCACGGGGCGTAGGGCGAGCAGGGGCGGACAGGGCGCAGATCAAATGTGGGGGAGATTTAGGGTAAGGTGACTTCCCTTGTAGGAGCTGCCGCAGGCTGCGATCTTTTGGCGTCTTCAAGATCACTGAAGATCAAAGTCAAAAGATCGCAGCCTGCGGCAGCTCCTACATTGGGGAATTGGGGGTTACTCGTACTGGCTTAGCAACCGTTCCATCCGTGCATCAAGGCGGCGTTTGATTTCGGTTTCGATGTGCGGGGCGAAGTCGTCGATCACGTCTTGCATGATCAATTGCGCGGCGGCGCGCAGCTCGCTATCCAGATGCAACAGGGCATCGGGGCCCTTGTTGGCGGCAGGAGCAGGCTGGGCGGCCGGAGCGGGTGGTGGCGGTTCGACCTGCGGCGCATGGCCGACGGTGTCGAACAGCATGGGAATCTGTTCCTGGTCGCCTTCAATGACGGCGTCGGTCAGCAAGGGTGGTTGCAGGTTGTCATCGCCGAGCAGTTGGCGGATCGACTCAAGGTCTTCCAGCAGGTGCGCGGACTTTTGCGGCGGTTTTGGAGTGTCCATCGGAGTGCTCAGAGTCGCTGTAAACGGTGATCTTGCAGAGGATAGCCCTGTTCGCGGTAGAAACGGAAACTCTCCCGCGCAGCCGCACGAATCGTCGGATCTTCCACCACTACTTCCGCCACGCGGGTGAACTGTTTGGCGAAAGCCGGGACTTTCAGGTCGAGATTGACCAGCAGATCCTGATGCTGACCGCAGTCATCGCCAAGACCCAGGACAATCAAACCCTCCGGCTCGCTTTCGGCGGGACCGTGGGGCACGAAGCTTTCACCCTTGAAGGCCCACAAACGCGCATCGAGGTCATCACGCTGGGCGGCATCGCTGCAATGCAGGTAAATGCGGTGGCCCATGCGCCAGGCTTTTTCGGTGAGCTTGCAGGCGAAATCCAGCCGCGCCGAAGGATCGGCGCTGGGCAGGATATAGAAGTCGACTTTGGTCATTGCGGTTCCTGAACCTCGGGCGGCGTCACCCGAAAGTGACGCCGTCCGAGGTCATCGGTTTCAGGCCTTGGCGCGGTCCAGCAGGTATTGGGTCAGCAGGGGAACCGGACGGCCAGTGGCGCCCTTGTCCTTGCCGCCGCTGGTCCAGGCCGTGCCGGCGATGTCCAGGTGCGCCCAATTCAGGTTCTTGGTGAAGCGCGACAGGAAGCAGGCAGCGGTGATGGTGCCGGCTTTCGGGCCGCCGATGTTGGCGATGTCGGCGAACGGGCTATCCAGCTGCTCTTGATACTCATCGAACAGCGGCAGTTGCCAGGCGCGGTCGTCGGCGGATTGGCCGGCGCTCAGCAATTGGCCGATCAGTTCGTCGTTGTTGCCCAGCAGGCCCGAGGTGTGGGCGCCCAGTGCCACGACACAAGCACCGGTCAGGGTGGCGATGTCGATCACCGCTTGCGGCTTGAAGCGTTCGGAGTAGGTCAGGGCATCGCACAGCACCAGACGGCCTTCGGCGTCGGTGTTGAGGATTTCCACGGTCTGGCCGCTCATGGTGGTAACGATGTCGCCCGGACGCGAAGCGTTGCCGCTCGGCATGTTCTCGGCGCAGGCCAGGATGCACACCAGGTTGATCGGCAGTTTCAGCTCAAGCACGGCACGCAGGGTACCGAACACGCTGGCGGCGCCACCCATGTCGTACTTCATCTCATCCATGCCGGCGCCCGGCTTGAGGCTGATGCCGCCGGTGTCAAAGGTGATGCCTTTGCCGACCAGGGCGTACGGCTTCTCGGATTTCTTGCCGCCGTTGTATTGCATGACGATCAGGCGCGGTGGCTGGGCGCTGCCCTGGCCGACGGCGTAGAACGAGCCCATGCCCAGGTCCTTGATCTTCTTCTCATCGAGGACTTCAACTTTCAGGCTTTTGAACTCTTTGCCCAGGTTCTTGGCTTGTTCGCCAAGGAACGTCGGGTGGCAGATGTTCGGCGGCAGGTTGCCCAGGTCACGGGTGAAGGCCATGCCGTTAGCGATCGCGGTGGCGTGGGCCACAGCGCGTTCGACTTCAGCCTGTGCCGCCTTGATGGTCACCAGAGTGACTTTCTTCAGGGCGCGCGGGTCGGCTTTCTGGCTCTTGAACTGTTCGAAGGTGTACTCGCCGTCCACCAGGGTTTCGGCCAGCAGGCGGGTCTTGCCATAGCTGTCACGGCCCTTGACCACCACTTCGTCCAGGGCCAGCACTGCATCGCTGCCGCCCAGGCCTTTCAGGGTATTGAGGATGCCGGCGATGATTTTGCGAAACGGGCGATCGCCCAGTTCTTCATCCTTGCCCACGCCCACCAGCAGCACGCGTTCGGCCTTGAGGTTGGGCAGGCTGTGCAGCAACAGGCTTTGGCCGACTTTGCCGGCCAGGTCGCCGCGCTTGAGCACTGCGCTGATAGCGCCGCCGCTCAGTTCGTCGAGTTGTTTGGCAGCGGTGCCGAGCTTGCGGCCTTCGCGGACGGAGACCACCAGCGTGGCGGTCTTCAACGTTTCCGGGCTAACGCTTTTTACAACCAGTTCCATGTCCGGGTCCCTGAATTAATGGTCAAACTGCGCGACGCGCAGAGGCTTGCTTATAAGTAGAAAGGCGCCGGTGTATTGCCAGCGACAAAGGCCGCAGTTTGAACCTCGCTGCCTGCGCCTGACAACCCTCGGTTATGCGAACTTCAGCGGTTCAGGTGCCTGCTTGAGCATGCGCAGTGACAGGCGCACTCAATCACAGGATAATGCGCATCTTTTTCGGCGGCTCTGCCCTGCGGGCCGGCTGATATGTTTGCTTGTTTGGCCGCTTAGCCTGACAACCCTGGAGTGTCTGGTTTGATTGTCTTCCGTTATCTATCCCGCGAAGTCCTGTTGACCTTGAGCGCCGTCAGCGCCGTGCTGCTGGTCATCATCATGAGCGGACGCTTCATCAAATACCTCGCCCAGGCAGCCTCAGGGCTCCTGGACCCGAGCTCGCTGTTCCTGATCATGGGCTTTCGTCTGCCGGGTTTCCTGCAGCTGATTCTGCCTTTGGGGCTGTTTCTCGGGATCCTGCTGGCCTACGGTCGTCTGTACCTCGAAAGTGAAATGACCGTGTTGTCTGCCACTGGCATGAGCCAGCAGCGTCTGTTTGCCATGACTCTTTTTCCGGCGACCCTGGTTGCCCTGGTCGTGGCGTGGCTGAGCCTGAGCCTGGCGCCACAAGGTGCCAACCAGTTCCAGCTGCTGCTGAACAAACAGGACGCACTGACCGAGTTCGACACCCTCGAGCCGGGGCGCTTCCAGGCCTTGCGCGACGGCACTCGGGTGACCTACACCGAGCAACTGTCGGATGACCGCATCAATCTGGGCGGCGTGTTCATTTCGCAAAAAAATGTCAGTTCCGACAACAAGGATCGGGGGATTTCCGTATTGGTGGCCGAGAAGGGCCGTCAGGAAATCAGGCCTGATGGCAACCGTTACCTGATTCTCGACAACGGCTACCGCTACGACGGTAATCCGGGTCTGGCCGACTACCGCGCCATCAAGTACGACGAGTACGGCGTATTACTGCCAAAACCGGACGTCAGCGACGAAGTGACTGATCGTGATGCGATGACCACCAGTTCCTTGTTGGCCAGCGACGACATCCGTTCGCGTACCGAACTGCAATGGCGCCTGTCCCTGCCGTTGCTGGTCTTCATCGTGACCCTGATGGCGGTGCCGCTGTCGCGGGTCAACCCGCGTCAGGGCCGTTTCCTCAAGCTGCTGCCGGCGATTCTTCTTTATATGGCTTACCTGACCATCCTGATTGCCGCTCGCGGCGCCCTTGAGAAGGGCAAGATCCCGCCGGCATTGGGTTTGTGGTGGGTGCATGCAATCTTCCTGGTCATCGGTCTGGGCTTGCTGTACTGGGAGTCGCTGAACTTGAAGATGGCGAGTCGCCGCAGCGCGCTGGAGGTGGCCCGTGGATAAGCTCGATCGCTACATTGGTAGCAGCGTGTTCATCGCGATCCTGGCGGTGCTGGGGATCATTCTGGGCTTGGCAACGCTGTTCGCCTTCATCGATGAGATGAGCGAAGTCAGCGATACCTACACGCTGATGGATGTCCTGAGTTACGTGTTGCTGACCGCGCCGCGCCGCCTGTACGACATGTTACCGATGGCAGCGCTGATCGGGTGCCTGATTGGTCTCGGCAGTCTGGCCAGTCACAGCGAGCTGACCATCATGCGTGCCGCCGGTGTGTCCATCGGTCGGATCGTCTGGGCCGTGATGAAGCCGATGCTGATCCTGATGGTGGTAGGGCTGGTGATCGGCGAGTACGTCGCGCCGGCCACGGAAATCACCGCTCAAGCCAACCGCTCGCTGGCCCAGGGCAGTGGCGATGCGCAAAGCGCCAAGCACGGTTTGTGGCACCGTCAGGGTGATGAGTTCATTCACGTCAACTCCGTGCAACCCAACGGTCTGCTGTACGGCGTGACCCGTTATCGTTTTGACGATCAACGCCACATGCTGTCTTCGAGTTTCGCCAAACGTGCGGAATTCGATACCGATCACTGGCAACTGACCGATGTCACGACCACGCTGTTCCATGACAAAAGTACCGAAGTGGTGACTGCCCCTGTGGAACGCTGGGAAATAGCCCTGAGCCCGCAACTGCTGAGTACCGTGGTGATGGCGCCCGAGTCGCTGTCGATCAGCGGTCTGTGGAATTACATCCACTATCTGGCCGACCAGGGCCTGAGCAACAGTCGTTACTGGCTGGCGTTTTGGGTCAAGGTGTTGCAGCCGCTGGTGACCGCTGCATTGGTGTTGATGGCGATTTCCTTCATCTTCGGTCCGCTGCGATCGGTGACCCTTGGCCAGCGGGTTTTCACTGGCGTACTGGTGGGCTTCACTTTCCGTATCGTCCAGGACTTGCTCGGGCCTTCGAGCCTGGTGTTCGGTTTCTCGCCGCTGTTTGCGGTGCTGGTG
>NZ_JBFTZE010000037.1:0-7261 GCF_056406935.1 Pseudomonas sp. P1_A1
TCCTTCATGGCAGATAGCCCTTCTCTCTTGCTGAATGCCGAGTGCGCCATGCCACAATCCACCAAAAATGCTGAAGCGAAATTCCGTCGTCCGGTGCTGGCCGCTCTGGTGGTTGCCCTGACCTTGTCATTTACCCTGCCGGCTCAGGCCCGGGAAACGCTGCGAATCGGTTACCAGAAGTCATCGACTCTGATCACCCTGTTGAAAACCCAAGGCACGCTGGAAAAAAACCTCGCGCAGAAGAACATCGATGTGAGCTGGCATGAGTTTTCAAGTGGTTTGCCACTGCTGGAAGCGCTGAATGTCGGCAATGTCGATATCAGCGCTGACGTGGCGGACACCGTGCCGATTTTTGCTCAGGCCGCGCAGGCCAAGTTGACCTACTTTGCGCAAGAAGCGCCCTCGCCTTCCGCCCAGGCGATCGTCGTGCGCGAGGACTCGTCCCTCAAGCAACTGGCAGATTTGAAAGGCAAGAAAGTCGCGGTCACCAAGGCGGCAGGCTCCCACTATTTGCTGATCGCTGCTCTGAAAAAAGCAGGCCTGGGGTTTTCGGACATCCAACCGGCCTACCTGTCACCCGCCGATGGCCGAGCAGCCTTCGAGAACAACAAGGTCGATGCCTGGGTCACGTGGGAACCCTTCCTCACCAGCGCGCAACGTCAGCTGCCGACGCGCACCCTGGCTGACGGCACAGGCCTGGCCAGTTATAAACGCTACTACCTGACCAGCACGGGTTACGCCAAGGCGCATCCCGAAGTCCTCAAGCTGGTTTACGAACAACTGCACAAGACAGGTGACTGGGTAAAAACCAACCCACGTGACGCGGCACAAATACTCAGCCCGTTGTGGGGCAACCTCGATGTGGCAACAGTCGAATCGGCCAACACCCATCGCAGCTACCAGGTACAGCCTGTGAATGGTGACCAGTTGGGTGAGCAGCAGAAAATCGCCGATGCTTTTTTTGCCGCAGGTTTATTGCCCAAGGGGGTAGATGCCAGAGACGTCGATATCTGGAAACCGTAAGGCAGTCTTCGATTACGAGCTGACGCTTACACCCTGTTCGATCTCTCGATGTCTTTCGGTCTTCCCGTAATCTGCCTGCGCAGCCTTTGAATGGGGTGGGGCTCGTTGTCTTCGTAGTGCGAGGACCACTTCTGACACAGCAGCGTTTTACCGTACGCCAAGTCATTAATGCCCGGGCATTGGACTGCGTGGACGTTTTACATCGCGTTTTCGCCTTACCGCGTCAGGGCTGGTAATGCGGCTCGGTTGAGGCAATCGGGGCGTACGCAGTAACAGACTGATTTCCTCTGCGCTGACCGCTCTGCTGAAAAAGTGGCCCTGAATTTCATCGCAGCCGTTTTCACGCAGGAAGGTTTGCTGCTCTTCGGTTTCGACACCTTCGGCTATGACCCTGAGGTTCAGTTGGTGCCCCAACGAAATCACTGCGGTAGCGATGGCTTTGTCGTTCTCGTTGTCGGGCAGATCGTGCACGAAAGACTGGTCGATCTTGAGTCTTGCGATGGGGAAGCTTTTCAATGCGGCGAGGCTGGAGTAGCCGGTGCCGAAGTCGTCGATCGACAGACTGATCCCCATTGATTGCAGTTCCTTCATTTTGCTGATGGCTTGCTGAAGGTCTTGCATGATCAGGCTTTCGGTCAGCTCCAGCTCAAGGTACATCGGGTCCAGTCCGGTCTCTTGCAAGGCATGCCTCACCCGGTCGATCAGGTCCCTTTCGATGAACTGGCGTGCTGAAATATTCACCGACATGGTGATCGGCGGCCAGCCCGCATCCTGCCAGTCCTTGTTCTGTCTGCACGCGGTATGAATCACCCAATCGCCTATGGGCACGATCAACCCGGTCTCTTCGGCCTGCGGAATGAATTTGATTGGAGACACCATGCCGAGTTCGGGATGCTGCCAGCGGATCAGTGCTTCTACGCCGATAATCTGACCTGACTGCAAATCCACCTGTGGCTGGTACAGCAGCAGGAACTCGTCATGGTTGAGCGCGTTTCGAAGCCCGTCTTGCATGGCGAGCTTGCCCTGATCCTTGTTATTCATCTCGCTCGTATAGAACTGGTAACTGTTGCGACCCAGTTCCTTGGCCCGGTACATGGCGGCGTCCGCATTGCTGAGCAACGTGTCGGTATCGCTGCCGTCGGCTGGGTAGGTGGCCAACCCCATGCTGCAGGTGACGTGGAGTGTATGCCCGCTGAGCTGAATCGGCCGCAGGATGGCTTCCTGGATCTTGTGCAGGGCTGGAGTAACGCCGTCGAGGTCTGAGGGCTGGTCGAACAGGATGATCACAAACTCGTCGCCACCCAGTCGCACGACGGTGTCGGTGCGGCGCACACACTCCTGCATGCGCTGGGCGACGGTTTTCAGCAGTACGTCTCCAGCGCTGTGCCCAAGGCTGTCATTCACCAGTTTGAATTTGTCCAGATCGAGAAACACCACCGTCACCAGCCGGCTGTAGCGCTGGGCATAAAGTATTGCCTGCTTGAGACGGTCTTCGAGCAGGGTGCGATTCGGCAGCCCGGTCAGTGCGTCATGGTCGCCCATATAGCGAATGCGCTTTTCGGTCAGTTGGCGTTCTATCGCAATACCGGCAAGAGGTGTCGCCATGTCGATCAGTCGCGTCTCGGTCGAGCTAGGGCTGCGTACGGTGTTGGAATACAAGGCAAACGTACCCAATACCTTGCGCTCATGGGACAGAATCGGCGTCGACCAGCAGGCACGAAACCCATAGGGCGCAGCGGCTGATCGGTACTCCTCCCACAGCGGGTCCAGCTCGATATCCGTGACGATGACCGGTTCTCGTCGATACACCGCGGTGCCGCAAGAGCCGACGTTTGGACCGATCGCAATCCCGTCAATGAGCTGGTTATAGGCTTTCGGCAAACTGGGGGCAGCCCCGTGCAGCAGGTGCTTGCCATCCTCATCCAGCACCAGGATGGACACCATCATCCCCTCCAGTTGGGACTCGACCAGGTGAGCCAGACTATCGAGGACTTCTGCAAGCTCGGTGCTCCTGGCGATCAGCTCCAGGACATGACCTTGTCCGGCACGGATGATGGCTTCTTGCTCTAATCGGTTGTTTTGCAGGGCGAGCCGCTCTGTGGCGATACTCAATTGGACCGTTTTTTTTTCAAGCTGAAGACGGTCTTTGAGGAATTGATTCACCGCGCGAGCCATGTTGCCGATCTCGTCTTTCCCATGCTCCACCATCATCAAATGCGTTTTGTCAGTGCGTTCCTGACGCAATTGCCGGCTTATTTCATTCAGGCGCACGAGCACATGACGGCCCATGAAGACCCGGGTCACGAACCAGGCGAACACCAGGCTGGCGCCCAACATGATCAGCACCCATTGCTGGCTACGATTTGAGGCCTCGACCAGGCGCTGCACGGCTTCGCGATAGTCTTCGGTGTAAGCACTGGATTGCGCACGGGCCACCGCGACCAGAACCCCGGCCTCATTCTTCAACTCCTCATTGAAGCGCTGGATGACGTTGTGCTGATTGATGAGTCTCAGGCGCAGGGAGAAGAGGTCGGGCGTTTCCCCATCGGCGTCGGGTAACTTGCCAGCGGCGCGTGACAGGCGCTCATATCGGATCCGCAGCCGTTGCACGGCATCACTGTCATTAGCCTGCGGCAGATCGAAAAGTAACACCGCCAGTTCCAGGCTGGCCCGGGTCTTGGTCGCGGTTAACCGGGCAGCGTGATCCTCCAGGGCTTGCTCGAAGGTGACCTCGGTTTGCAGCAGGCTTTCTCGCAACTGCGCAACGATGTTGGCGGTATTACGGAACATCTGACTCGACYGATGCATGTCGAGTATCGCCTCGCCACTGTTCGCGGCAGTCAGCTCCTGCACCAGTTGATCAAGGGCTTCAAGCTGTTCGACGGTCGCCGCATAGCTTGAACGCAGGGCGTCGGGGGAACGGGTTGTCAGAAGCTGATCGGTCTGGCGTTCGATCAGCAAGGTCCGCTGCACCATGTCTTGCCCATTTTGCATGCGCACCAGTCGTTCATCCGTCAGCTGGCGGGTGGCGCTGTTTGACGTGCGCAACGCGTAGACCGCTGTGGCACCACCCGCCAGGATCAGCAGCGCCAGCGTCAGGAACGCCAGTGTGAACTGGGCGCGCAACGACTGCGGCAATAGCCGGCGTCCGAGCCGGGAAATAACGTCCAATGTCAGGGATTCCATTGGTGGCGATAAATGTCTCGATAACCATTGTCAGGGTCGTACTGGAATTTCTTCCCGCCGTCGAAGGCAATATTGTCGGCATTGACCAGGTGAATCGGCGCTACGAAGCCGCTCACCGGCTGACCTGCAAACAGCCGGTTCAATTCGTCCATCACTTGCCAGCCATGCAGGTTGAGCGGCTCGGCCACGGTGACGGTCTGGTAGGTTTTTGCCTGTATGCGCAAGAAAGCCGAAGCGCTGCCATCACCGGCAGACAACAGACTGATGCCGTCACTGGGCATTGCGGCGTTGGTCAATGAGGCAATCGAGTAGTCGAAATAGATATCGTTGATGGCCAGCGTGTGGGTCCAGCGCTTGCCATAGCGCTGAAGCAGCTCCTTGGTGAGCGCCGGCATCTTCTCGCCACTTTCGGAGATCGCCACATCGCGCACTTCCAGCAACGTACATTCCCGACAGGCCCGAATGACGTTTTCCATGGCCTTGGCTTTCGCCATGGCGATGCTGTACTTGGAGTCGGTCAGGATGACCACGCCGGCGTGTCCGTTTGACTGTGCCACTGCCGCCATGGCCGTGAGGCGAGCCACTTCGAGCGGGTCGGTCGTGACGTTCATGGCCACCGGCGTGCCGTCAATCGGCCCGGGGCGTGCCCCGGCGTGCCAGCCAACCACCGGCACATCCCTGTTGGCGAAGAGGATCAGCGCCGCATTGTTCTCAAGGGCATCGGAACCGCACAGAATGAGGCCGTCGGGTTTCGCTGCCAGGGCATCGGAAAAGGCCTTTGCGCGCCCGGCCGCTGATCCAGCGCCATCGAATATCTTCAGCGTCCAGCCCATCGCCTTGGCTGCCTCGCGAGCGCCCTGCGCGACACCGACGATGCCTCCGTTACGCAAATCCTCTGCGACAAGGGCGATGCTCTTGCCCCGCTGGGCTTTCGGGCCGGACTCAGGGCCGCTCCAGCGAACGGCTTCAAGGGTGGCCCTGGAAACGATTTCCTGCGCTTGAATCACCGTTACCGTGGCGCTTTCGACACCCGCCGCGGTTGGCAGGTTCTGGCCGTATCCGGGCGTTGCCGTGAAAAGACAGAAAACCGTAATTGAAGCCATCCAGAGTAGCCAGGGCCTGAGTAACCAGGGCCCGATCAGACAGGTTCGATCACCGTATGTAATGCCGGGTGTGGAGCCGATGGCGCAATCATAGTCTGGCATGGCGTCCCTTTTTGCCAAGAGTGCAGCGTTCACTATCCGAAAGGATAGTCGGTTCTGCTGTCATCAGGTCTTCGGTGGTTAAAAGTGCGCGAACTTTAGTTTTACAGTACTCATCCTTTACGCAACATTGAAAGATGTTCTTCATGAGCACGACTGAATTCGCGCCTGAATAAATTGCGCGGGTACTCACTTTTTAGAATAAAGCCTATAACCAAAGAAACTAAATAATGACCTCCGATCACCGATCTTGAAACGCCTCAGTGTTCACCCCACTGGTCGGAGAGTTTCTTGACAAGAATTGAACAGCGCTAACACTTCCTTGAATTGTAAGGATTAGAGATAACGCCAAAGAGGCGTTGGGCAAAAGGTTAATCCGCAGGAAACGGATTCAGTCGTACGGTGCGTCATGTATTCGAGACGGCCGACTGACGCCCAAACACGAGGCAGAGGAAGCCGTGCATGGCAATCACGCAAAACAACCGCTTGGTGCAGGTCGACTGTCCCCTCGGCGGCGATGTCCTGCTACTGCGGAGCATGGAAGGCAGCGAAGAATTGGGGCGGTTGTTCCACTACGAATTGAACCTCACCTCCGAAGACCGGGCGATCACGTTCGACCATTTGCTGGGCAAGCCGATGGGCCTGACCCTGGAGCTGCATGACGGCGGCAAACGCTACTTCCACGGCATTGCCTGCAGCTGTCGACAACTGACCGGCCATGGCCAGTTCGCCGGCTACCACGTCAGCCTGCGGCCCTGGTTCTGGCTGCTCACGCGCACCTCGGATTGCCGGATTTTCCAGAACAATACGGTGCCGGACATCATCAAGCAGGTGTTCCGCGACCTCGGTTTTTCCGATTTCGAAGACAGCCTGAGCGGCAGCTACCGCCAGTGGGAATATTGCGTGCAGTACCGCGAAACCAGCTTCGACTTCGTCAGCCGATTGATGGAACAGGAAGGGATCTATTACTACTTCCGCCATGAGCAAACACGTCATGTACTGGTGTTGGCCGACGCCTATGGCGCCCACTCCACGGTGGCAGACTACCACTCAGTGCCGTTCTACCCACCCGATCGGCAAATGCGCGAGCGCGATCATTTCTACGATTGGCAACTGGCGCGGGAAGTCCAACCCGGTTCGCTGGAGCTCAACGATTACGACTTCCAGCGCCCCCGCGCCAACCTTGGGGTGCGCTCCAGTGTGTCGCGCAGCCACAGCAACGGCGACTACCCGCTCTACGACTACCCCGGTGAATACGCACAGAGCAACGACGGCGAGCACTATGCGCGTACCCGCATCGAAGCCATCCACAGCCAGTTCGAGCGCGTACAACTGCGCGGCCGTGCCCGCGGGCTGGGCTCCGGCCACCTGTTCACGCTGACCGGCTACGAGCGCGACGACCAGAACCGCGAATACCTGGTGGTCAGCGCGCGCTACCACATCCACCAGGAGCCCTATGAAAGTGGCACCCAGGATCTCTCCGAGCAGTTCGTGGGCGAACTCGCTTGCATGGATGCCAGCCAGGTTTTCCACCCTCTCCCCCTGACCCCCATGCCGATTGTCCGAGGGCCGCAGACCGCGGTGGTGGTCGGCCCCGAGGGCGAGGAGATTTGGACCGACCAGTATGGCCGGGTCAAAGTGCACTTCTACTGGGATCGCCACGACCAATCCAACGAGAACAGCTCCTGCTGGATGCGCGTCTCCCAGGCCTGGGCCGGCAAGAACTGGGGGGCGATGCAGATCCCGCGAATCGGTCAGGAAGTGATTGTCAGTTTCCTCGAAGGCGACCCGGATCGGCCGATCATCACCGGCCGCGTCTACAACGCCGAGCAGACGGTGCCCTACACGCT
>NZ_JBFTZE010000038.1:0-5681 GCF_056406935.1 Pseudomonas sp. P1_A1
TTCGATCTTCTCGGTCGAAAGCGGAGAAAAAGAGGTGTTGACAGCAGCGACTAACGCTGTAGAATTCGCCTCCCGCTAACGAGAGATCGGAAGCGCAAGTGGTTGAAGTTGCTGATGTTTCTTACGGGAAACTTTGAAAACTTCTGAAAATAACCGCTTGACAGCAACAGAGGCTGCTGTAGAATGCGCGCCTCGGTTGAGAYGAAAGCTCTTAACCAACCGCTCTTTAACAACTGAATCAAGCAATTCGTGTGGGTGCTTGTGGRGTCAGACTGATAGTCAACAAGATTATCAGCATCACAAGTTRCTCCGCGAGAAATCAAAGATGTAACCAACGATTGCTGAGCCAAGTTTAGGGTTTCTTAAAAACCCAAAGATGTTTGAACTGAAGAGTTTGATCATGGCTCAGATTGAACGCTGGCGGCAGGCCTAACACATGCAAGTCGAGCGGCAGCACGGGTACTTGTACCTGGTGGCGAGCGGCGGACGGGTGAGTAATGCCTAGGAATCTGCCTGGTAGTGGGGGATAACGTTCGGAAACGAACGCTAATACCGCATACGTCCTACGGGAGAAAGCAGGGGACCTTCGGGCCTTGCGCTATCAGATGAGCCTAGGTCGGATTAGCTAGTTGGTGAGGTAATGGCTCACCAAGGCGACGATCCGTAACTGGTCTGAGAGGATGATCAGTCACACTGGAACTGAGACACGGTCCAGACTCCTACGGGAGGCAGCAGTGGGGAATATTGGACAATGGGCGAAAGCCTGATCCAGCCATGCCGCGTGTGTGAAGAAGGTCTTCGGATTGTAAAGCACTTTAAGTTGGGAGGAAGGGCAGTTACCTAATACGTAATTGTTTTGACGTTACCGACAGAATAAGCACCGGCTAACTCTGTGCCAGCAGCCGCGGTAATACAGAGGGTGCAAGCGTTAATCGGAATTACTGGGCGTAAAGCGCGCGTAGGTGGTTCGTTAAGTTGGATGTGAAATCCCCGGGCTCAACCTGGGAACTGCATTCAAAACTGTCGAGCTAGAGTATGGTAGAGGGTGGTGGAATTTCCTGTGTAGCGGTGAAATGCGTAGATATAGGAAGGAACACCAGTGGCGAAGGCGACCACCTGGACTGATACTGACACTGAGGTGCGAAAGCGTGGGGAGCAAACAGGATTAGATACCCTGGTAGTCCACGCCGTAAACGATGTCAACTAGCCGTTGGGAGCCTTGAGCTCTTAGTGGCGCAGCTAACGCATTAAGTTGACCGCCTGGGGAGTACGGCCGCAAGGTTAAAACTCAAATGAATTGACGGGGGCCCGCACAAGCGGTGGAGCATGTGGTTTAATTCGAAGCAACGCGAAGAACCTTACCAGGCCTTGACATCCAATGAACTTTCCAGAGATGGATTGGTGCCTTCGGGAACATTGAGACAGGTGCTGCATGGCTGTCGTCAGCTCGTGTCGTGAGATGTTGGGTTAAGTCCCGTAACGAGCGCAACCCTTGTCCTTAGTTACCAGCACGTAATGGTGGGCACTCTAAGGAGACTGCCGGTGACAAACCGGAGGAAGGTGGGGATGACGTCAAGTCATCATGGCCCTTACGGCCTGGGCTACACACGTGCTACAATGGTCGGTACAGAGGGTTGCCAAGCCGCGAGGTGGAGCTAATCCCAYAAAACCGATCGTAGTCCGGATCGCAGTCTGCAACTCGACTGCGTGAAGTCGGAATCGCTAGTAATCGCGAATCAGAATGTCGCGGTGAATACGTTCCCGGGCCTTGTACACACCGCCCGTCACACCATGGGAGTGGGTTGCACCAGAAGTAGCTAGTCTAACCTTCGGGGGGACGGTTACCACGGTGTGATTCATGACTGGGGTGAAGTCGTAACAAGGTAGCCGTAGGGGAACCTGCGGCTGGATCACCTCCTTAATCGACGACATCAGCTGCTCCATAAGTTCCCACACGAATTGCTTGATTCATTGAAGAAGACGATATGAAGCAGCCTGTATCAGGTTGTAGCTGTGTTGGTTAGAGCGCACCCCATGCTGTGTGGTAAAGAGCAGGGTGAGGTCGGCCTTAGTAGCTCGAAATTGGGTCTGTAGCTCAGTTGGTTAGAGCGCACCCCTGATAAGGGTGAGGTCGGCAGTTCGAATCTGCCCAGACCCACCAATTTTGTGTGGGAACACCTGTAGAAATACGGGGCCATAGCTCAGCTGGGAGAGCGCCTGCCTTGCACGCAGGAGGTCAACGGTTCGATCCCGTTTGGCTCCACCACTACTGCTTCTGTTGTTGAAAGCTTAGAAATGAGCATTCCATCGTGATGATGGTGAATRTTGATTTCTAGTCTTTGGCTAGATCGTTCTTTAAAAATTTGGGTATGTGATAGAAAGATAGACTGRACGTTACTTTCACTGGTAACGGATCAGGCTAAGGTAAAATTTGTGAGTKGCTCTTAATTGAGCATGCGAATTTTCGGCGAATGTCGTCTTCACAGTATAACCAGATTGCTTGGGGTTATATGGTCAAGTGAAGAAGCGCATACGGTGGATGCCTTGGCAGTCAGAGGCGATGAAAGACGTGGTAGCCTGCGAAAAGCTTCGGGGAGTCGGCAAACAGACTTTGATCCGGAGATGTCTGAATGGGGGAACCCAGCCATCATAAGATGGTTATCTTGTACTGAATACATAGGTGCAAGAGGCGAACCAGGGGAACTGAAACATCTAAGTACCCTGAGGAAAAGAAATCAACCGAGATTCCCTTAGTAGTGGCGAGCGAACGGGGACTAGCCCTTAAGTGGCTTTGAGATTAGCGGAACGCTCTGGAAAGTGCGGCCATAGTGGGTGATAGCCCTGTACGCGAAAATCTCTTRGTCATGAAATCGAGTAGGACGGAGCACGAGAAACTTTGTCTGAATATGGGGGGACCATCCTCCAAGGCTAAATACTACTGACTGACCGATAGTGAACTAGTACCGTGAGGGAAAGGCGAAAAGAACCCCGGAGAGGGGAGTGAAATAGATCCTGAAACCGTATGCGTACAAGCAGTGGGAGCMSACTTTGTTSKGTKACTGCGTACCTTTTGTATAATGGGTCAGCGACTTATTTTCAGTGGCGAGCTTAACCGAATAGGGGAGGCGTAGCGAAAGCGAGTCTTAATAGGGCGTCTAGTCGCTGGGAATAGACCCGAAACCGGGCGATCTATCCATGGGCAGGTTGAAGGTTAGGTAACACTGACTGGAGGACCGAACCGACTACCGTTGAAAAGTTAGCGGATGACCTGTGGATCGGAGTGAAAGGCTAATCAAGCTCGGAGATAGCTGGTTCTCCTCGAAAGCTATTTAGGTAGCGCCTCATGTATCACTGTAGGGGGTAGAGCACTGTTTCGGCTAGGGGGTCATCCCGACTTACCAAACCGATGCAAACTCCGAATACCTACAAGTGCCGAGCATGGGAGACACACGGCGGGTGCTAACGTCCGTCGTGAAAAGGGAAACAACCCAGACCGTCAGCTAAGGTCCCAAAGTTATGGTTAAGTGGGAAACGATGTGGGAAGGCTTAGACAGCTAGGAGGTTGGCTTAGAAGCAGCCACCCTTTAAAGAAAGCGTAATAGCTCACTAGTCGAGTCGGCCTGCGCGGAAGATGTAACGGGGCTCAAACCATACACCGAAGCTACGGGTATCACTTAGGTGATGCGGTAGAGGAGCGTTCTGTAAGCCTGTGAAGGTGAGTTGAGAAGCTTGCTGGAGGTATCAGAAGTGCGAATGCTGACATGAGTAACGACAATGGGTGTGAAAAACACCCACGCCGAAAGACCAAGGTTTCCTGCGCAACGTTAATCGACGCAGGGTTAGTCGGTCCCTAAGGCGAGGCTGAAAAGCGTAGTCGATGGAAAACAGGTTAATATTCCTGTACTTCTGGTTATTGCGATGGAGGGACGGAGAAGGCTAGGCCAGCTTGGCGTTGGTTGTCCAAGTTTAAGGTGGTAGGCTGGAATCTTAGGTAAATCCGGGATTYCAAGGCCGAGAGCTGATGACGAGTGTTCTTTTAGAACACGAAGTGGTTGATGCCATGCTTCCAAGAAAAGCTTCTAAGCTTCAGGTAACCAGGAACCGTACCCCAAACCGACACAGGTGGTTGGGTAGAGAATACCAAGGCGCTTGAGAGAACTCGGGTGAAGGAACTAGGCAAAATGGCACCGTAACTTCGGGAGAAGGTGCGCCGGTGAGGGTGAAGCATTTACTGCGTAAGCCCACGCCGGTCGAAGATACCAGGCCGCTGCGACTGTTTATTAAAAACACAGCACTCTGCAAACACGAAAGTGGACGTATAGGGTGTGACGCCTGCCCGGTGCCGGAAGGTTAATTGATGGGGTTAGCTAACGCGAAGCTCTTGATCGAAGCCCCGGTAAACGGCGGCCGTAACTATAACGGTCCTAAGGTAGCGAAATTCCTTGTCGGGTAAGTTCCGACCTGCACGAATGGCGTAACGATGGCGGCGCTGTCTCCACCCGAGACTCAGTGAAATTGAAATCGCTGTGAAGATGCAGTGTATCCGCGGCTAGACGGAAAGACCCCGTGAACCTTTACTATAGCTTTGCACTGGACTTTGAATTTGCTTGTGTAGGATAGGTGGGAGGCTTTGAAGCGTGGACGCCAGTTCGCGTGGAGCCATCCTTGAAATACCACCCTGGCAACTTTGAGGTTCTAACTCAGGTCCGTTATCCGGATCGAGGACAGTGTATGGTGGGTAGTTTGACTGGGGCGGTCTCCTCCTAAAGAGTAACGGAGGAGTACGAAGGTGCGCTCAGACCGGTCGGAAATCGGTCGTAGAGTATAAAGGCAAAAGCGCGCTTGACTGCGAGACAGACACGTCGAGCAGGTACGAAAGTAGGTCTTAGTGATCCGGTGGTTCTGTATGGAAGGGCCATCGCTCAACGGATAAAAGGTACTCCGGGGATAACAGGCTGATACCGCCCAAGAGTTCATATCGACGGCGGTGTTTGGCACCTCGATGTCGGCTCATCACATCCTGGGGCTGAAGCCGGTCCCAAGGGTATGGCTGTTCGCCATTTAAAGTGGTACGCGAGCTGGGTTTAGAACGTCGTGAGACAGTTCGGTCCCTATCTGCCGTGGACGTTTGAGATTTGAGAGGGGCTGCTCCTAGTACGAGAGGACCGGAGTGGACGAACCTCTGGTGTTCCGGTTGTCACGCCAGTGGCATTGCCGGGTAGCTATGTTCGGAATAGATAACCGCTGAAAGCATCTAAGCGGGAAACTAGCCTCAAGATGAGATCTCACTGGGACCTTGAGTCCCCTGAAGGGCCGTCGAAGACTACGACGTTGATAGGTTGGGTGTGTAAGCGCTGTGAGGCGTTGAGCTAACCAATACTAATTGCCCGTGAGGCTTGACCATATAACACCCAAGCAATTTGYTGATCCGRAAGGACACCAGATTGCGGTGTGTGAAGACGCAATGAACCGAAAGTTCGCAACCATTCACAAAAGCCGCACAAACTATCGCATACCCAATTTGCTGAAGCGTCGAAAGACGGTTCGGTACCCGAATTTCTTGACGACCATAGAGCATTGGAACCACCTGATCCCATCCCGAACTCAGAAGTGAAACGATGCATCGCCGATGGTAGTGTGGGGTTTCCCCATGTGAGAGTAGGTCATCGTCAAGATTAAAT
>NZ_JBFTZE010000039.1:0-4771 GCF_056406935.1 Pseudomonas sp. P1_A1
GTGGCCGCTGCCGTAGTACAGGCGATTGAGCCAGCGGCCGTCGGGCAGTTGGGTCTGGATCAGGTTGCCGAGTTCGTCGTAGTGATAGTGCAGGTTGCCGGCCGCGCTTTGTTCTTCGAGCAACTGGCCGAGGGCGTCGTAGGCGAAGCTCAGGGTTTGTGCGTTGCCCTGGTGGTCGGTGAAGGTGACGGCGGTGAGCTGGTCCAGTGGGTCGTAGGTGTAGTCGGTGCGGCCATCGTCGGTGATTTTGGCGATCAGCCGGCCGACGGCGTCGCGTTCCAGTCGGTGAACGATGGGAGCGGGGGGCGCCTCGGGGACGACGGCCAGGCCGTTGCCGCCACCACCGCGGTGATCGCGATGTTGGCCGCCACCTCCAGCACGCCGCCAAGAATGTCGGCCATCATCGAGGTGTGGCTGAGTGCATCGCCCAGCCGGGCGGCCCAGAGTGCGTCAGACATGCGGGATGTTTATCCGGCGCAAGCGTCTGGCCGCCGCGCAATCGTTGCGCTTGTTGAGTCGTTCGATGCCTTCCATTGCACCATTCTCCTTGTCGATTACGGCATGCGCATCAGCGCAGTCCTCAGGCGTTTGATCAGCTTCGGATCCTTGAAGCAATCGGCTGGCCGTATGTCATCCAAGGCCGGTACCTGCTGTTCGATCCACCACAACCCTTCCTTAAGTCCTCTTTTACCATAGAGGATGACGGCCGTATCGAGGTTGCCATCCAGTTGTTTCGCCAGGGTGCGGGCATTGTCGTCGAGATAGTCCTCTTTGTATAACCGCACAAGCACTTGCCAATCGGCATCGCTGGGGTAATCGTCTTCCAGCTGTTCCATCTTTTGCGCTCATTGGTCGGGTCAGATCCAGAACCAGAAGACTAACCATAAAAATAATCAAAGAACCGTTCGAGGTTTTCTTCTAAGTCGGTTGATCGAGCACCTTCACAGCTGTTACCACATGCTGTGCATTAAACGCTGCATGCTATTTATCTTAGTGGTACAGGTAAACGTCGGGTTAAAGGTCGCAGACTCTCACGATCCGTCCACAGCCCCGGAAATACTTCAAATTTCAAATCGTCACGGTTAAGTCCAGTATCGAAATAGCGGCACAATCTGTCGCTCAAGTCTTCGTCCCCCCACATGTTGGTAAGCTCATACTGTTCAATAGCATCGCGATTTTTTGAAAGCTTCAGCTCTTTTTGACGCACGGGTGCCAAGCTGTAATCGATAGCGCAGTCTTTGCCGGTATCGATCAGGTCGGCACCGCGAAAGGGGAATCCACCTTCAAAGTTAACGTGCGGTCTTAACCAGTAACGTTCGTGGTCTGGCAGGACCAGTGGAGTCGCAGGCTGTAGTTTTTCGACGGCAAGTCGTTGGGTAACGACCTCCCCTACAAAACCGCTGAACAGAATTTTGCTGTCGTTCAGCACGAGATCGCTCCAGATTCCATTCACGCTCCTCACGTTGTAAAAACGCATGACGGAATTTTTGATCATCTGGCCTACGGTATATAAATCGTCTCGCAGTTTGAGGCTGACTAAATCGCCTTTCTTCCAGGTTATGCGTTTGGCCATGGGGCTCACTCCAGATGCGGACGCTCAAAACTGAGCCCCGTTGTTTCGCTTACTCCTCGTATACATCCTCTTCATTAATCAGCCCTTGAACAAACCGAAGGAAATTCGAGCAGACCAGCTTTTCGGATTCAGCCTAATTTTCTTCAGGGCTTAGGTCGCTATCAAAGCTATCAGTCGTAAAATAACTAACGGCCTCCGTATCAAGATTCAAGCAAAAGAAGTTGCCACCCCAGTCGTTCGCGAAAGGCAGGAGGTGTGCAGGAAGTACCTGTTTTTTTAGCATCAACTGGTAGGTGGACAGCAGCGTGGAGTCGCCACCGGTAATCGGCTTGAATGCAGCCACTTCCAGTGGCTCGTCAAAATCTTCGCTGACCCAATAGGTCCGCTCCGGTACGCCGCCGTTGTACTTGAGATAATGGTTTCTAAAGGGCGTCGGTAGCTTCTTACCAATGGCGGATTCCAGATGATCCAGATCCGCTGGCGTAATGGTCGCTTCGTCATTTGAGAATGTGTTTTCAAGCACTCGTTATCTCCGGTCATGAGCAGCGTCCAAGTTTGGGGCCAACAGGTATTTGGCTGATTCTTTGCCGTTCCACTTTTCTACTGCATTATCCCTGGATCCGGAGCCGGAATGACCACGCTCGCCCAACTGGCTGTACGTTTGCGTTGTGTCAGAACACGCAATGCTGCTGCGTCGGGTTCGCCTTTTTTCGTGAATTTGACAGGCACCAAAACATAGAGCATCACCTTTTCATCGTCGGGGATGATCTCTTTTTCAGTTTTCGTATCCCAGGCTTTATCCACGGCCACGAAAGCATCCACTTCGTCTGGCCAGGCCAGGTTGGCATACATGGCATCGGAACGACGAATCAAGAAGCCTTCCGACAAGGGGCCATTATCGAACGTGTGGTGAGCGAGCAGAGACAGCAACTCAACCGGAAAAACCCAAGGACTGTGGGGGGGAAAACCATGCTGCGTAAGAGGCCAGTCGCCAGGTAAGCATACGAATAATTCGGTATGAGGACTTTTGGCAAAAAGTCCGATGGTGAAGAGTAACTTGAACTTGCTTTTGCCATCAATACAGCTGATACGCAGCTCCAGCCCCTCTTCATTAGTGATGGGACTCAGTTGCGCGGGTAGAACCCAGCCAGCGGTGTTGTGCACGAAAGTGACTATAGAACCACCAAATTCCTCAGGCTGGCTTTCAACGTCCATGATACTGACCGCCCCGGATTTTCTTAAGGTGGACGCAATCTCTGTAAATCCCCAGGTGTTGGCGATGTCCAATGGCGCAGTATTCAGTCTGGTGTGCAGTCGATTGATGTTGGCATGGTGTTCTACAAGAAGATTGACGACGTCCTGATGCCCAAAGGTAATCGCGTCAATCAGCGGGGTGGTTATGCTGTTAGGCCACCCATCCACCAAAGCACCGGCCTCAAGAAACCATTGGCATGTTTGTAAGTGTCCATTGCCAGCGGCTGCGGCAAGTGGCGTGCTATTGCCGGAACTGGCGGCAGGCTGGTCCAGCGCAATACCTAAAGACACCAATAAGCGGCAAATTTCGGTTTGCCCCTGTTCAGCGGCCATGTGCAGCAGGGTTTCATGCCCATCAAGACCATACATGGGCAAGTGCAATAGAACGGAATTTTTCTCTAGGCACTTTTTTAGTGAGGCTGCATTTCCCGACGCGATGTCTGCGTGAATGGCTAATAAAGTTTTAATGTTCTTTTCATAAATTTCTTCTGGGTTGTTCATTTAAAAAATACCTTTTGTCATTTGAGCACCCATGTTTTTCAATGCGTTTTGGACACTGGCCAGCCCGCCGACGTCTGCTTTCTGTAGTATTTCATAGACTTTTTTGGCGCTGGCTATCGAGTGATTCCCTCCACCATTTTGGGCCCAGGTGAAGTTGCGCGGGTCGTTGTTTAGGCCAATTTTGTGTTTGGCCAGAATTTTTTGCGAGTCGGTAATGTACTTTTGATTTTGAGCTTTCCAGCTTTTCGGAGCTTTTTCGCGGACGATATGATGGTAATGCGGCTTTACCATACCCTTAGGTGCAGGCCCCATCGCTCTCTTCTGTGAGGCGCTGAGTCGACAAACTTCCCACCCCCACGGATCCACCCACCCAATCGGATTCGGTGCGTATTGATAGAGGTTGAATCCCCCCGCCAACCCAATCGGATCCGGCGTAGTAAACCGCCCCACATCCGGATCATAAAACCTGAACGTATTGAAATGCAGCCCCGTCTCCCGGTCCAAGTACTGCCCCTGAAACCGCAGGTTCTGCTCTTCAATGTAATACGGCTCGCGCACCTCTTCTAACGTGTTGCCCCACACCCGATAAGTTGCCTGCCAGACGTTGTGGCCGTCCGCTTCGATGAGTTGTTCCGGCAGGCCGTTGAGGTCGTTGTGGTAGTAGCGGATTTTTTGCAGCGGGCCGGTGCCGTCGACGCGGGCCAGGGGTTCGTAACCTTCGTCTTCGTAGAGGTAGAGGCTGGTCTGTTGATGGCGATGTTCCTGCAACAGGCGCAGGCCGTCCCAGGTGAAGCGGGTTTCGCCGAGCGGGTAGCCGTTGGTGTCGTGCTCGGTTTTTTCGATGCGCCGGCCCAGTGGGTCGTAGGTCATCCTGACCACGCTGCCGTTTTCATTGTGCACTTCAATCAACCGGCTTTCGGCGTCGTAACCGAAGCGCTGCAGGCCCCGTTTAGCGCTGCGTTTTTCGATCATCCGGCCAAACGCGTCATAGCGATAACGCTTGTCCTGATAGGTCAGCAGTTTGTTGTGCACCACCAACCCGGTGCCGGGTTGTGGGCCGTCCAGCAGGTTGGCGGCGGCGTCGTAGGCGAAGGTTTCGCGCTGGCCGTGCAGGCTGTCCTGGCTGGCGATGATGCGGCCGGTGGCGTCGTAGTGCAGCAGTTGGCGGTGTTGCGCGGCGGGTTGCTGGTCGAGTTTGCCGATCAGGTTGTCAGCGGGGTCGTACTCGAAATGTTTCTGCACCGCTGCCGGCATCAGCGATGGCTGGCTGCTGTGACGGCGTTGGCGTGAGCGTAAACGTCCGCTGCGGTCGTATTCGCTGCGGGTGCTGATCTGGCCTTGGGTGCGCAGCACTTCGCGGTGCAGGCGGTCGCGTTCGAAGTCGCTGATGACCTGGCCGTCGAGGTTGATCTGGTGCAAGTGGCCGCTGCCGTAGTACAGGCG
>NZ_JBFTZE010000040.1:0-3471 GCF_056406935.1 Pseudomonas sp. P1_A1
CTCAACATACAACCCGCACTCCTTTAAGAATCTCTCAATCTCGTCCTCAGTGAAGTCGGGAAACATATCAAAATCAACTTTCCAATCGCCGAATATTCTAATTTGATTCCATGAGTGGTGGTCCATGCCGTGCGCTATAAGGAAGAATTTCAAGGGATCGGTAAATACCGAAGATGGAAGAACCAAATACCCAAGTCCCTCGTTAACTGCTAAATTGACAAACTCCCCGTACTCACCATCTGGGACAACTACAAAGGCGATATCATCCTCATCAAATGAGACATCTTTGTTTATTCTCCACTCCTTCTCCCAGCGCATATCATAATTTTTCCCGTAAGCCTCCAGTGCAAATGGTTCATTAAAAACCAATCGGCGAATTGAACCCTCATCCTCTTCATTCACATACCTTACAGGTATCATCCCCAGGGATTGAAGAAAATCATGATAAAACACTAACCCATACTCTGAACTTCGCGCCTTAAAATGCAGGTGGACTTCTTCTTGTTTGCAGTGAGCAAAGCTAACAGATTTTATTTCTTTAGGAAGATCCTCTTCCCTCTTGAATTTATTGGCATAAAATCCTTTCGGACTTGCA
Source organism: Pseudomonas sp. P1_A1 (assembly GCF_056406935.1). NCBI lineage: Bacteria > Pseudomonadati > Pseudomonadota > Gammaproteobacteria > Pseudomonadales > Pseudomonadaceae > Pseudomonas > Pseudomonas sp. P1_A1. The sequence continues at coordinate 596 of NZ_JBFTZE010000040.1, forward strand.
TTAAGCCTCCTGTTCCTCAATAGACTCAAGAACCTTTTTTTTGCTGAAAGCCCGGCTATATCTCTAAATACTCGAGCTGAGCCCGGCCCTTTTTCATACCTGCATGACGGATCACTGATCACATGCAAAAACAACTCAACCTTATAGTTTTCGTATCGCTCAATAATCCCTTCGAAGGTTTCAATCTTGAGATCAAAAAGATGTTTTTCTACAAAAGATATTCTGCCATTATCAACTGTAATCATAGTTCCCTCCAAGTGCAGAAGAAGTAATGAGATCGGGGACAGACCACGATTAATTTAGCGTCTGCATATTCATTTAAGCAAGGAATTGGTGATCTGCCCCGAATTATCTCGCAGCCACTTATGACCGATATGACAAGTAGGTCAAAAAGCCTATAAAAGCCAATATCAATTTCAGTGTTGCTGCTAATGACTCCTTTGCCACTTTTCTAAGTGATATCTCAATATCACCATCAGGCTTTACCCCAAGACGCATAAAATCTCGAATAAAATACAACGTCCCTTTTGCTACAAATCTAGAAAACCAACTATCAAACAGAGCCATAGGATACGGGATCAAAAAAGCCATAAAAAACCCAATAAAGGCTGCAAACAACTTAGTTTGAAAAAAATCATACCCCGGAATGACAAGCTGCTGAGCCGCAATTGGATTCTGAACTTCCATCATAGACAACCCTTGATACATTGCAGCTGGAAATATAACCGGCAGATAAGGCTTGATCTTTTCATATAGATCCACCCCATTGCGGCCATTAGATATTGACATAAAAACAAATATCACAACCAAGAAAAAAACCGCATGATCAGTCATAAACCTCTGAAACAAGCCTGCAAAGATCAAAATCCCAAACACGAGCAATAGCGCAATACTGGCGAGATAATTAGCCCACCTATCTACCTCAATAGATTTTACGAACGGCCAAGCTGACTCCATTTTGTCGGACACCCAATAAAGCCACCGGTGTCTCGCTTTGGACTCAAGGTCTTTTTCAACGTTCTTTTTCTCATCAATAAGAACACTCATCACTTTAAGATAGTAAAAAACAACCCAAACGACAGCGCCTGCCACACCCAACATGACAGAATTCATTTATCGTCATCCGGAAAAATAATCCTCTCAAGATTATTTGCGACATTATCCTTGCCCTTCTCTATCTTTCGCCCTGTCCTCACACTCCAAATTGCCAGCAACGCATACAATACAAGATAGACAAACCCAGCCTCAGCCTCAATAAGGCTAGAAAAATACGGCGTAATAAAATATATTAAAATAGCGGCCGTAATGGTTCCTGCAATATGCGACGCCAGCGACAATATCAACCCCACAACACGTCCTCCCTTAAACATTAATATTCGCCAGACCGCGAACTAGATTGAAATTCGTAAAGACCAACCAAGCAGAGGGGGGGGGATACTTTATCAAAGGCAAATAAAGCTTCTCTCAAAAAACATCCCCCCTAGCGGTGATTAAGCTTTACTTATAGATTTACTTCGATTTCGTTTTTCCGCGCCTGCACGTATCCACTCAGGAAGCCCCTTTATGTACTCCTTGCATGAGTTCAAGGGTTTTTTACAGCACGCATCACAGTACTCATCATCATAACGCTCCCCACCAAGTGCGTAATCATCACACTCGGCGCCTCGACATATCAGTATATGGACCTGGCAATTGGGACATTTACATACGTCCCGACGAAAACGATTAGACTCAATGACCTGCGCTTTGACAGTCTCCTTACAGTTCGGGCACATGCCGGGACTCTTATCTTCCTTAGACGTCAGGAATGAGAACATTGAAATCGTTCCTTTTCCAGACGGTTCAGTCCTCGTAACGCTTACGAAGAGTGCCGATTTTCTGGTCACTTCGAGCGTTGGAACCATCTTCGTTGTTGATTTGAACGGAGCCTTCCGGCAAACCAAAAGTCTCCTCAATGGTTTTTTCAATGCTACCCACAGATGCGTCTTTACGGGCATCGCGGTGACGACGTGGTTGTTCCTTGCTCATATAAATCCCGTTCCTTATGGCTAAAAGCCATCAAATTTAAGCGAGTACTGTTTAAATCTGTCGGGGGTAAATGTCAATACACCTAAGCACCGATTGGCATCGCGGAAGCGGCAGGCTCGCGTCCCTTGGTAGATCAACCTGACGGCAGATTGAAACTTCAGTTATGACCTCAGCGGAGGGAAAATAAGGGACAGACTACATTTAAAATAATGGTGATCTGACCCTGAGAAATCTCCGCTTTTTCCTACGAGAAATCAAGAAGTTGGGAATTGTAGAGATCTGCATGGGGCGGCAGCTTGTATTGCACCACACAAAAACAAGATCCCGAACCCATGCAGGCCATCCGATTCTTACACAGCGCGCTCGCCCAAGCACTTCCCTCTGTCCATTCTCGTCGTCTGAAAACATTGATGTGTTGTGTCAGCGCATTACTCCAAGGACGTAGGCTCACTCTGACGGGGCTTGGTCGATTCATGTCAGGTAAGGCCTACCCCAAACACGCCATCAAACGAGTCGATCGGTTGCTGGGTAATCGGCATCTGCAAACCGAGCGCTCACTGTTTTACTGGGTCATGTTGCGAGCCTTGCTGGGGTCGTTGAGACATCCGTTGATCCTGGTCGATTGGTCACCGATCGATGCGGCTGGAGAGTTCTTTTTGTTGCGCGCGGCCATTCCTTTGGCAGGACGTTCGTTCCCCATTTACGAGAGCGTTCATGAGCGCGAGGGTTGTCCGAAATATCAAAAACGGTTGCTGCAAACGTTGGCCGAAATGCTCCCCAAAGACTGCGTTCCGATCCTTGTCGCTGATGCGGGTTTTCGCCGGCCATGGATCAAAGCCGTCGAGGCG
>NZ_JBFTZE010000041.1:0-2399 GCF_056406935.1 Pseudomonas sp. P1_A1
GCGTCCGTGTCCGCGCCGGTGACTGGTTCGCCAGTGGTTGTGACCCTGTCCAATGGCCAGACCATCACCATCCCGGTTGGCTCGAGCAGCGCCAGCGTCAACTTCACCGCGCCCAACGATGCCCTGGCCGGTGGCAACTCCCTGAGCGTCAAGATCGACGATGCCAAGGGCGGCAACTACGAGAAGCTGGAAGTCGACGGCAAGTCGGCGGATACCTCGGTGACCGACACACCGGACACCACCACCCTCAGCCTGTCGGCGACCGATTCGGTGGCCGAAGGCGGTTCCATTGTTTATACCGCAACCTTGACCAACGCCGCCGGCACACCGGTCACCGTGACCTTGAGCAATGGTGCGGTGATCACCATCGCCGCCGGTGCCACTAGCGGCAGCGTGACTGTCGATGCACCAAAGGACGACGTCTACAAGGACGCTGGGCAAGTCGAAGTCACCATCAAGGATGCCGCAGGCGGCAACTTTGAAAACCTGGCCACCAGCCCAGCGGCAGCGGTCACCACCGTCACCGATACCATCGACACCAGCACCGTTTCGCTGACTGCGACCGCGAACGTGGCCGAAGGCGGGACCGTGGTATACACGGCTTCGGTGTCGGCCCCGGTCACCGGTTCACCAGTGGTTGTGACCCTGTCCAACGGCCAGACCATCACCATTCCAGTCGGCGCCAGCAGCGGCTCTGTTAATTTTGTTGCACCCAACGACGCGTTGGCCGGCGGCAACTCCCTGAGCGTCAAGATCGACGATGCCAAGGGCGGCAACTACGAGAAGCTGGAAGTCGACGGCAAGTCGGCGGACACCTCGGTGACCGACACTCCGGACACCACCAACCTCAGCCTGAGCGCAACTGACTCGGTAGCCGAAGGTGGCCAGATCACTTACACCGCGACCCTGACCAATGCCGCCGGCACGCCAGTGACCGTGACGCTGAGCAATGGCGCCGTCATCACCATCGAAGCAGGCAAAACCACCGGTTCCGTAACCGTCGATGCGCCGAAGGACGACGTCTATAAAGACGCCGGAACCATTGAAACCACCATCAAAGACGCCACCGGTGGCAACTTCGAGAACCTGGTTCCGAGCACTGCCCCGGCAGTCACTACCGTCAACGACACCATCGACACCAGCACCGTTTCGCTGAGTGCGACCGCGAACGTCGCCGAAGGCGGTACCGTGGTGTACACGGCTTCGGTGTCGGCACCGGTCACCGGCTCGCCAGTGGTTGTGACCCTGTCCAACGGCCAGACCATCACCATCCCGGTCGGCTCGAGCAGTGCCAGTGTCAACTTCACCGCGCCGAACGACGCGTTGGCCGGTGGCGGTTCGCTGAGCGTCAAGATCGACGATGCCAAGGGCGGCAACTACGAGAAACTGGAAGTCGACGGCAAATCGGCCGACACCTCGGTGACCGACACCGCTGACACCACCACCCTCAGCCTGTCGGCGACCGATTCGGTGGCCGAAGGCGGTTCCATCGTTTACACCGCCACTTTGACCAATGCCGCCGGCACACCGGTCACCGTAACGCTGAGCAACGGCGCCGTGATCACTATCGACGCCGGTAAAACCACCGGCACCGTCACCGTTCCGGCTCCATCCGATGACGTTTACAAAGACACCGGCACGGTCCAGGCAACCATTTCCACCGCCACCGGTGGCAATTTCGAAAACCTGGTGCCGAGCACCACTCCGGCAGTCACCAGCGTCACCGACACCATCGACACTTCGACCGTCAATCTGACTGCGACAAGCACTGTGGCTGAAGGCGGCACCGTGGTGTACACGGCTTCGGTGTCGGCACCGGTCACCGGCTCGCCAGTGGTTGTGACCCTGTCCAATGGGCAGACCATTACCATTCCGGTCGGCGCGAGCAGCGGCTCTGTTACCTTTGTTGCACCCAACGATGCCCTAGCCGGCGGCAACTCCCTGAGCGTCAAGATCGACGATGCCAAGGGCGGCAACTACGAGAAACTGGAAGTCGACGGCAAATCGGCCGACACCTCGGTGACCGACACCGCTGACACCACCAATCTCAGCCTGAGCGCATCCAACTCGGTCGCCGAAGGCGGTCAGATCACTTACACCGCAACCCTGACCAACGCCGCCGGCACACCAGTCACCGTGACCCTGAGCAACGGCGCTGTAATCACCATCGACGCCGGCAAAACCACCGGCACCGTGACCGTTCCAGCTCCATCCGATGACGTTTACAAAGATACCGGTACGGTCCAGGCGACCATCTCCACCGCCACCGGTGGCAATTTCGAAAACCTGGTGCCGAGCACTGCCCCGGCAGTGACCACCGTCACCGATACCATCGACACCTCGACCGTGACCCTGAACGCCACCGCTTCAGCAGCCGAAGGCGGCACCGTCACTTACAC
>NZ_JBFTZE010000042.1:0-1299 GCF_056406935.1 Pseudomonas sp. P1_A1
CAGACCGCCCTGGCCGTTGAGGATGTTGTTGCCGCTGTTGCCGATCAGCACGTTGTTCAGGGCGTTGCCGACCGCGTAGATATTGTCGCTGCCGGTCAGGGTGAGGTTTTCCAGGTTGGCACCGAGGAGCCAGTTGACCGAGGACCGCACGGTGTCGATTTCGCTCGCCAGGGTGCTGGTTTCGGTGACCACGTCCTTGAGGTTATCGACGCTGTAGGTGTCATTGCCGCTGCCGCCGATCATCACATCGGCACCGGTGCCGCCCTCCAGCACGTTGTTGCCGCTGTTGCCGATCAACACGTTGTTCAGGGCGTTGCCGACCCCGGTGAGGTTGTCGTTGCCGGTGAGGGTCAGGTTCTCGACGTTGTTGCCCAGGGYGTAGCTGATCGACGACAGTACCGTGTCGATTTCGGTCGRCGAGGTATTGGTTTCCACCACCACGTCACCCACGTTATCCACAACGTAAACGTCGTTGCCTGCACCGCCGTTCAGGGTGTCGGCGCCGGCACCGCCATTGAGGATGTTGGCAGCAGAGTTGCCGGTGAGGCTGTTGTCGAGGGCGTTGCCGATCATATTGAGTGCCGCAGTCCCCAGCAGCACGCCGTCTTCGACGTTGGCCGACAGGATGTAGCTCACCGTCGTGCGGATCTGATCGCGGCCTTCGCCGGCCAGTTCGGTGATTTTATCCGCGTCGTTGTCGACGATGTAGGTGTCGTCACCCGTGCCGCCRACGAGGGTGTCGGCACCGGCGTCGCCATCCAGCCAGTCATTGCCKGCGCCGCCCTGCAGGGTGTTGGCGTAGGCGTTGCCTTGCAGGGTGTTGTTCAGATCGTTGCCGATCACGGTGAAGGCGCCGGCACCGGTGAGGGTGACGTTTTCGACGTTTTGCAGGTTGCTTTGGCTGAGGTCGACGRTGCTGGTGGTCGGGGTCGARGCGTAGTTGATGTACAGCAGGTCACGGCCCTGGTCGGCCGTTTCCTGCAGCAGCGCCAGTTCGCCGAACTGGTCGAGGGCATAGGTGTCGTCGCCGGCGCCACCGCTCATGGTGTCCAGACCGCCCTGGCCGTTGAGGATGTTGTTGCCGCTGTTGCCGATCARCACGTTGTTCAGGGCGTTGCCGACCGCGTAGATATTGTCGCTGCCGGTCAGGGTCAGGTTTTCCAGGTTGGCACCGAGGAGCCAGTTGACCGAGGACCGCACGGTGTCGATTTCGCTCGCCAGGGTGCTGGTTTCGGTGACCACGTCCTTGAGGTTATCGACGCTGTAGGTGTCATTGCCGCTGCCGCCGATCATCACATC
>NZ_JBFTZE010000043.1:0-1187 GCF_056406935.1 Pseudomonas sp. P1_A1
TCGCTTGTATGCTGTCGCTTGTATGCTGGTACTTGAAGGGAGGAGGAGGGACAAGGCTCGATTCTGACTGTTGGCGCAGTACAGATCCGTGGGAGATTTCGCCCCTCCTCCTTTCACCCAAGCGCCGATAAAGAATGCATCTGGCTAGACCGACGATAGGAACAAGCCTGCGCCTCTGGGTGAGCCCTTCAAGTGCTCAAAACCATATCTCGGGGGGTGTTCAATGGCAATGTCGGTTTCTGTTTCCAAGCCAATCGTGGGCGTGGATGTCGCCAAAAATGAACTGGTGATCTACCAGACCGAACTGGATCTGCTGGAGACGCTTCCCAATAACAAGCCAGCCATCAAGAAATGGCTGAAAGCCTTGCCGGCACCGGTCGACGTAGCAATTGAGTCGACCAATATCTATCACTTGGAATTCGCCGATCTGGCCCATGATGCCGGCTGCACAATTTACATGGTCGGTGGCTATGAACTAAGTCACTACCGCAAAGGTGTGAAGGTTCGCGCCAAAACCGACGCGCTGGATGCAAAGCTGCTCGCCCGTTATCTGAAAAACGAATATGAAGAGCTTCACCCATGGACTCCACCATCGCCGCTGTATCGTCAGCTCTTGAGCCTTTTCCGCCGGCGCGCCGCGCTGGTTCAGGCACGAGTTGGCCTGGTACAGAGCTGGGCAAATGAGCCGCTGCTCAAAGCCGCTTTTGCCGAGCAAATAGCCTCAATGCAGAGGCTTGAAGTGCTGGTCGAGAAGATGATCAACGACCTCCTTAAAGAGGCCGGTTTACTTGCCCATCTAAGGCGCTGCATGAAAGTTGAAGGCATAGGTTTTTTGACTGGAGCTCGCCTGATCGCGGCGTTTCAACGGGGCGAGTTTAAAAACGCTGACGCATTCATCGCTTTTTTGGGGATGGATTTACGGGTTTCACAGTCGGGACAGAAGGACGGTCGCCGCAGTCTGACAAAACGAGGTGATCCGGAGGCGCGCCGACTTTTGCACAATGCAGCCATGTCGGCCAGCCGAACAGCAGCCTGGAAAGGTTTTTATGAAGAGCAACGAGCTAAAGGGTTCAGCACCACTCAGGCACTGGTGATTCTGGCCCGTAAACTTGCTCGGGTCGTATTCGCGCTACTGAAGGGGCAGAGCGAATACCAGCCGAAAGCAAGTTGAGGGTTTCCCCTCAACC
>NZ_JBFTZE010000044.1:0-879 GCF_056406935.1 Pseudomonas sp. P1_A1
GCTCCAGGTGGCGGTGGCATTGTGATCGATGTCGGTCGAGCTGAACTGGCCGCTGACGCTGAGGATGCTGTCTTCCTGCACCGCACCGGCATCATTGCCCGACGCGAAGCTGAGCACCGGCGCATCGTTGCTGCCGGTGACAGTGACGGTCACCTGCTGGGTGTCGATGCCACCGAGGCCATCACTGACCTGCACACTGAACACTTCGTTATGGCTCTCGCCGGCCTGCAACGATTGCACGGCACTGGCGACGCCATTGGTGCCGTTGGCCAGGGTGTAAGTCCATTGGCCCGTGCTGTCGACGACGATCGAGCCGTAGGTTCCAGTTGCCGAGCCATTGATGGACCAGGTGGCAGTGGCTGCATGGTCGATGTCGCTCGAACTGAACTGGCCGCTGACGCTAAGCGTGCTGTCTTCCTGCACGGCACCGACATCGTTGCCCGATGCGAAGCTCAGCACCGGCGCGTCGTTGCTGCCGGTGACAGTGACGGTCACCTGCTGGGTGTCGACGCCACCGAGGCCATCGCTGACCTGGATGTTGAACACTTCGTTGTGAGTCTCGCCGGCCTTCAGCGACTGCACGGCACTGGCAACGCCATCGCTGCCGTTGGCCAGGGTGTAGGTCCACTGGCCCGTGCTGTCGACGGCGATCGAGCCGTAAGTGCCGGTTGCCGAGCCATTGATCGACCAGGTGGCGGTGGCCGCATGGTCGATGTCGCTCGAGCTGAACTGGCCGCTGACGCTGAGGATGCTGTCTTCCTGCACCGCACCGGCATCATTGCCCGACGCGAAGCTGAGCACCGGCGCATCGTTGCTGCCGGTGACAGTGACGGTCACCTGCTGGGTGTCGATGCCACCGAGGCCATCACTGACCTGCAC
>NZ_JBFTZE010000045.1:0-728 GCF_056406935.1 Pseudomonas sp. P1_A1
GCTTGATCTCGCTGGTATAACTCACCCCCTTGATCCGTTCAGATGCGGAAGGATTCTCCAGCAGGGCAAGCATCATGGTTTGCTTTAGCTCATGCACCTGCGAGGTAAGGGCCTGCAACTGCTCATCCTGCTTACCAGTGGTACTGGCATGGAAAACCAGGTACCCGCTGCCAAAACTGATGAGCACTATCACCAAACTGTAAGCCAATGGCCAGCGTGGCTGCCATTGCCATAAACGGGCCAGCAGCTCTTTAATACTAAACACCTCTTTTTTCTCATCAACAGATTGCTTGTAGGTATCCAGCATCGCCTTAAATTTTACCGGCATGTGGGCACCTGGCTCGGGCACCTGAATTTCATCCATCAAATCCCAAACCTGTTGTATAGCGGTAAATTCCTGCAGGCAGCTTTCGCAGCCTGCCAGGTGTTTTTCAAACTCCTCACGTTCAGCTGTAGTTAGCCGTTTACTTATATAATCGCTAAATTTTTCCTCGTATTGCTCACAATTCATCTTCATCCTGTTTAACGTTCCATTTTGGTATAAATATCCTTTAACTCCTGCATTGCCCTAAAGGCGCGTACCTTGGCGGCACCTTCGGTAATGCCTAAAATTTGCCCTATCTCCTGGTATTTCAGCTCCTGGAAACGGCTCAGCGTCAGTATTTCCCGGTTGTCATCGCTTAGCTTATTCATCGCCATGTATAAACTGGCATTAGCTTGCTTTTTTT
>NZ_JBFTZE010000046.1:0-673 GCF_056406935.1 Pseudomonas sp. P1_A1
TCGGCACCGACGGAGCCTGGACCTACGTCGCCAACTCCGCGCACAACGAGTTCGCCGCCGGCACCACCTACACCGACACCTTCGCCGTGAGCAGTGCCGATGGCACCCTCACTTCGGTCACCGTGCACATCCTCGGTACCAACGATGCGGCCGTGCTGTCCACCGGCGTCGCCAACCTCACCGAAACCAATGCCGCCGTCGACATYTCCACCGCCGGCACACTGACCATCAGCGACGTCGACAGCGCCGCAACCTTCGTCGCGCAAACCAACACCTCCGGCAGCTACGGCCAGTTCTCCATCGGCACCGACGGAGCCTGGACCTACGTCGCCAACTCCGCGCACAACGAGTTCGCCGCCGGCACCACCTACACCGACACCTTCGCCGTGAGCAGTGCCGATGGCACCCTCACTTCGGTCACCGTGCACATCCTCGGTACCAACGATGCGGCCGTRCTGTCCACCGGCRTCGCCAACCTCACCGARACCAATGCCGCCGTCGACATTTCCACCGCCGGCACMCTGACCATCAGCGACGTCGACASCGCCGCAACCTTCGTCGCSCAAACCAACACCGCCGGCAGCTACGGCCAGTTCTCCATCGGCACCGACGGAGCCTGGACCTACGTCGCCAACTCCGCGCACAACGAGTTCGCCGCCGGTACCACCTACAC
>NZ_JBFTZE010000047.1:0-673 GCF_056406935.1 Pseudomonas sp. P1_A1
TAAAACTGAGATCTTTTGTTTCGCAGATGACAGCGGCTACACCTTCACACTTCAGCGCTTCTTCGGTTACCCAAAGCACGTCTTTCTGTGCCGGTACGTCCAGGAAAATGACCCGGTCGGGATCCAAACCGAATAGTTTCAGCGCAGGTGGATAGATGCGTCGTGTATAGCTGATCCAAAGGCATGCGCCGCCACCGGCGAGCAGCCGCTGTACCAGGCCTGCGATAAAACCGCCGCTCGCGGCAGTATCCTCGGGACTGCTGCTGATGAACTCGTGAATAGCGCCGGTCGGAAACACACCGTCGGCAAAAGCGTCAGCGACCACACCAAGTCCGAGGTCGTTGCCGGTTCCCGGCTGCGGGGGGCGGAAACCCTCCCAGCAGATCATATCCTGACGCAGCTTACTGATAATCTCTTCTTTTGTCGCATTCATAATCGTCGTCTAAAAAKCAAAGTGCATCTGGTCGAAATTCAATTTGCGGGTGCTGTTGTATTCCCGGATCGCAACAGCAATGACTTTTACTTCATCCGCTGAAAAAACCTCTTCTTCACTAAAACCTATGATCTCTTCTGGTTCAAGCGGCTCCTCCCCGACGTTTACATAAATTACTGAGCGATGATTGAATGACCTGACCTGATAGCGCATAAACCCTATGGTATCAGTAAGTTGATC
>NZ_JBFTZE010000048.1:0-642 GCF_056406935.1 Pseudomonas sp. P1_A1
TCGTTGGTTCGTTGGTACCGAGGATGTGCACGGTGACCGAAGTGAGGGTGCCATCGGCACTGCTCACSGCGAAGGTGTCGGTGTAGGTGGTRCCGGCGGCGAACTCGTTGTGCGCGGAGTTGGCGACGTAGGTCCAGGCTCCGTCGGTGCCGATGGAGAACTGGCCGTAGCTGCCGGCGGTGTTGGTTTGSGCGACGAAGGTTGCGGCGSTGTCGACGTCGCTGATGGTCAGGGTRCCGGCGGTGGAAATGTCGACGGCGGCATTGGTYTCGGTGAGGTTGGCGAYGCCRGTGGACAGCACGGCCGCATCGTTGGTRCCGAGGATGTGCACGGTGACCGAAGTGAGGGTGCCGTCGGCACTGCTCACCGCGAAGGTGTCGGTGTAGGTGGTACCGGCGGCGAACTCGTTGTGCGCGGAGTTGGCGACGTAGGTCCAGGCACCGCCGGTGCCGATGGAGAATTGGCCGTAGCTGCCGGCGGTGTTGGTTTGTGCGACGAAGATTGCGGCGCTGTCGACGTCGCTGATGGTCAGGGTACCGGCGGTGGAAATGTCGACGGCGGCATTGGTTTCGGTGAGGTTGGCGACGCCGGTGGACAGCACGGCCGCATCGTTGGTACCGAGGATGTGCACGGTGACCGAAG
>NZ_JBFTZE010000049.1:0-629 GCF_056406935.1 Pseudomonas sp. P1_A1
ATTGGCAACTACTTTGATAAAGAAATTGCCTACGCTTACAAAAAACTTTTGCCAGCCGCTAAGCTGTTGTTTATTAGCATAATAAATGCGAATGCCTAAACAGCCATTTTGTTGCAATATAGTGTTCAATATCTTTTGTCCAAAAAATTGAGATACAACTCCATCAGGATGTCTGTGTCTGTGGTTACGTGTCCAGCTGGCGGCAAGTTCAAGATCAATGGGTGCACCTTCATCACCGGTAATTGGATTAGGGTCTCTTGGTTTTGTTTCCATAAGTAATTTTAATAGAGGGTTAGGGATAAGTTTGGCTAAAACTAACATTAATTAGTTATTATTTCAATGATCAAAAAACGTAGAGAGTAAAACTAAACGACACGACAATATCATAATTAACTCATTTATAATAGTTTATAAATTTTAATGCTCTTAAAATTTATATTTTTACGTATTTCTACGCATTCAAAACTGTATTAATACGTGCTCCATAACCCATTGAGAATGAACTGTTTTGTATGGTGTTTTAAATGACCCTTCTTAAACTTAATCTTGGCCGCCTTTGGCAGCGATTCGATATAATACGATATTGGTTTTATTATTAATTTGGCTAAATATTATTAATACCTTTAATA
>NZ_JBFTZE010000050.1:0-626 GCF_056406935.1 Pseudomonas sp. P1_A1
GTGGAGAACCGTGCGCTTGGTTATCGCACCAAATTTTTACTAAAGAAGTTTTTAAGCGACGGTATTGAACATACTATTGAATATTCAGGCAAGGCACTTTTTGAACAATTACTGGGCACAGCCGAACAAAAACGCCTGTGGAAACTAAAACGTGAGCAGGCTTATTATGGCTCGGCGCAGCATTTTTACCGTTCATTGTATAAAGACAGGTTAAAAGAGGAGGGGTTTGAAGCTCATGATTTTACCCGCGCGCTAAACAGGGAACGCCCGCCTGAGGAACTCATTCAGCAAAAAATTAAAAGATTCAGGGAGTTAAACCGCGATTCCCTTAATGCCTGGTACAAGTTAGGTAACCTCACCAAATGGAATGATGAAAATGTGGTAAAAATACCATATCAATCTATCGAGATCCTGCGTAAAACACCGCAGCCTGGAATTTATGCATTGATGTTTCCTCATTTTTTGTATGTGGTATATACCAAAAAGCATGAGCTTACGGAGTTTAAGGATGTGTATCGCCCGCTGGATATGGAGAACTTTGAAACCAGCATTGTAACCTTATTTACCAACTACGCGCTATTTGATATGAATGGTATAATAGTATCAAATCCAAGCCCACTGTATGA
>NZ_JBFTZE010000051.1:0-607 GCF_056406935.1 Pseudomonas sp. P1_A1
TTACTATCCGGCGGAGTTTCGGCACAAAATAAAAGTGAGGTTGCGCTTAATGCGAAGATCAACAGCATCGTCAGCAAAATGACGCTGGAAGAAAAAATAGACATGCTTCATGGAAACGCGTTGTTTTCTTCGGCAGGTGTAAGCCGTTTAGGTATCCCGGAACTTACCTGCGATGATGGCCCCTTAGGCGTACGTGAAGAAATAAAGCGCTTTGATTGGGCGTCGGCTAACTGGACAACCGATTCTGCCACGTTTTTACCAAATGGCTCGGCAATAGCAGCCACATGGAATCCCGTAATGGCCAACCGGTATGGCGTAGTTATAGGCGAAGAAGCGAATGCCCGTAAAAAGCATATAATGCTTGCACCGGCATTCAATATTTGCCGGATGCCGCTTTGCGGCCGTACTTATGAATATTATTCGGAAGACCCTTATTTAAACAGCCTGCTGGCGGTTCAAGCTGTAAAAGGAATTCAAAGCCGGCATGTGGCAGCTTGTGTAAAACACTTTGCCGCAAATAACCAGGAACTTAACCGCGATAGCGTAAACACCATAGTTGATGAAAGAGCCTTGCGCGAAATTTATTTCCCGGCATTTAAAGCAGCCG
>NZ_JBFTZE010000052.1:0-586 GCF_056406935.1 Pseudomonas sp. P1_A1
ATAGATCACCATATCCATCACGGAACCACGCTGAACGCCAAATTCATTTTTATAGGCTCCTTTTGGATACACATCACCCGCCGAGTAACCATCATCAGCAGGATCTGAATAAATGATACAGCCAATGGCCCCATGCTCATAGGCTACCTTTGGCTTTATGCCACGCCATGAGCGGCCATATTTGGCAATTACTATTTTACCTTTTACATCAATACCCATGGCAGCCAGCTTCTCGTAATCATCGGGCAGCCCATAGTTTACAAACACCAGCTCACCATTCACATCACCATCCGCGCTCCAGGCATTATAGGTTGGCAACTGGTTGGCTTGCCCCGATGTTGCATCCTCTGCCAACGTGGGCTCTTTTAATAAAGCGGTATAGCTTGCCGGGCCTGAAAGTTCCAATACCCTTGTTTTGGGCGTAGGGTAAAGTACAGTATAGGTTTCTATATGTGCATCAAGCCCATAGCTTTTATACATGGCCAATATTTTTTCGGCTACGGCCTTGCTACCCGGCGAACCTATATTATGCGGAAATGCCGAAAGCGTTTTAATGGTTTCGCCAATACGTTGCGCGCTCAGGGAT
>NZ_JBFTZE010000053.1:0-580 GCF_056406935.1 Pseudomonas sp. P1_A1
CCTATATGCATCACTTTGGGTTGGTTAGCATACAGCGTTAACGCTTCATTAAAATATTGCAAAGTATAGGGCGATGATAACAGGTCATCCTCAAATACAATCACTTTACCATACTCGTATACCAATTGAGTAACGCCGCTAATGATCGATTCTGCTAAACCCAAATTATGATCGCGCAAAATAACTTTTACCGATTTAAACCCTGTTGTTTCCTTAGCTACCTGCCTCACTTCATCAACATTGGCGCGGTCGGCCTCTGTTTTGGGAGCATCGCAAAAAATGTACAAACGCGATTCATCGGCCAATACATTTTTTTGTAAATGTATAAGCGTCCGGCGCGTATGATCGGGCCGGTTGTACACAAACAAGGCTATTGGGGCAAGTTTTTGCATCGATCAAAAAAATCAAAATAATTCTGGTTGCTGACTGGCTTTTTTACACAAAACGGTATAAGCGTTTGCAAATTGTTCGCTAACCTTTTTTCCCATCAATTTACTTAATGTTTGTTTCACGGTAAACTCAGCCGCTATCCGCAGGTTTTTCAAAAGGCTCTTAGGTTTCTTTTGATTAACATACATAT
>NZ_JBFTZE010000054.1:0-568 GCF_056406935.1 Pseudomonas sp. P1_A1
AGATGCACCTGTTCCAGGAGGGAGGCCACGGCTTTGGGATGGTTAACTCAAAAAACAAAGACAAGTGGTTTGATTGGGCCGCGAACTGGCTGGAAGAGAACGGGTTTTTGAGCGGTAAGTAACCAGTATATATTTTATAAAGAACCAAACTAAATCGATGTCCTCACCTAAACAAGTCCTTGTGGTAACCACTTCCGATTTGGGAGAAATTAAAATCATCAAATATTTAAAACCTGTTTCTGCCCACGTTGTAGCTGGAACTAATGTTTTTAGTGACATATCCGCTTTGGTTACCGATTTTTTTGGTGGCAGATCCGGAAGCTATCAAAGACAATTGTCATCTCTTTATGATGAGGCCATTGAACGCATAAAGATATCAGCTTTTGAAATCGGAGCTAATTGTGTATTAGGTTTAAAGGTTGATATTGATGAAATATCTGGCAAAGGTATGGCCATGTTCATGATAACATGCGTAGGTACAGCAGCTATCGCCGAAATTATAAGCAAACCAATATCAAATATTGATACAAATCAAAAATTTGAAAATGTTAGTATTGAGAAAATAAAC
>NZ_JBFTZE010000055.1:0-561 GCF_056406935.1 Pseudomonas sp. P1_A1
GGTTACACATCAATGAGCAAGTGATCGAGGATGTCCAAACAAGAATTAAGGGGGCATCATGTGCGATTCATTTTTCCCTGGAACATAAAATTGATGGCCTTAATGAAAATTATGTCCAGCAATGGACGGCGATAGTGCAGGAATATGCTACCCGGATCAGGAATTATGACGATCTGAAAGCGAAACATGATCAAATGGAAAATGAATTAACCGGATTCCGGAAAAAACTGATCCTGCCATCTTCCATAGCTCAAGATACCATTAAAGTTTTACAAATATTTTTGGATCAACTTAATGGTTTGCTCGATCATGAATTCAAAGCGGTCAAAGCCATTATATATCCTGACTATTGGAAAATCGGACTTGCGCTTATCACATATAATACAGATAACAGCACGTTTTATCTTTTTCCGTTACCCTATGGTAGTAACGAGCCATTGATTAAGCAAATTACCTCCGAAGGAGCTAAAGACCCACTCAGCTATTTCCGGAATGAGAAAGATCGTGGGTTGCTCTTTATGAGCACAGATGCTGGCCATTTAAGGACGCAGCCGTTAAGGC
>NZ_JBFTZE010000056.1:0-538 GCF_056406935.1 Pseudomonas sp. P1_A1
ATTCGTTACAGCAGGCGCTCATGGGGGTAGAGCTTCAATTGGGTCGGCAGATTCTGAAATCTTTACCCGCTTCGGTAGCCGCTTTAAAAGTAGATACACTACAGGACATAGTAATGAGTACCCAATGGGGCTGGAGTAACCTGAACATTCACCGGGTGTGGAAAAACAACGCCGATAAACAGTTGACAATTACTATTGGAAATGCAGGGATCTATGCAGGTTTAGCTGCTTTATATTTTTCAAATGCCGGTATGATCGAAGCCAATGGCGCTAAACAAAATTTTAAACAAGTAAGAGTTAAAGGCAACAAGGCAATCATTCAATACGAAGACAGTAAGGGATATACATTGATAGTGTCCATTGGCCAAGCTTCCATGATTGTTTGGGAATGTATCAACTTTGCCAACGAGCAGGAAGTGATGACTGCCGCTAATACTTTTGATATTGACGGAATAAAAAAGATGCTTGGGGAACAATAATTTTAATCTCAACATAAAAATTCATGAAGGCTTTTATAACATTAATCGCAGTCATCGCC
>NZ_JBFTZE010000057.1:0-535 GCF_056406935.1 Pseudomonas sp. P1_A1
AGTAACACAATCACATCACGTTCTACCCCGGCCAGTTCTGTTATTTCAATATTTTTATTTGGCTGATATGCTGCCCTGCTCAGTACCGATTTAATCCGGGCGTGGGTATATTGAATAAATGGCCCCGTATGCCCCTGAAAATCTACCGATTCATTAGGATCAAACAGCAACCTTTTTTTAGGATCAACTTTAAGTAAGAAATATTTAAGCGCTCCCATACCAATGGTATTGTATAAAGCAAGCTTGTCTTCTTCAGAAAACGCGTCTACCTTACCCATGGCCTCCGTATGCACTTTTGCCGTAGTCTCCAATTCGTCCATCAGGTCATCGGCATCAACTACCGTTCCCTCACGGGATTTCATTTTCCCCGATGGCAAATCAACCATCCCGTATGATAAATGGAACAAGCCATTAGCACCTGCCTTACCCAGTTTATGAAGTATCAGGAATAGTACTTTAAAGTGATAATCCTGTTCGTTACCCACCACATAAATAGACCTATCCATGTGGAAATCATTATACTTTAACTGGGCGG
>NZ_JBFTZE010000058.1:0-533 GCF_056406935.1 Pseudomonas sp. P1_A1
GGGAATATTTTATGCTAAGATGCTAAACGAAATTATTAGTTACAAATTGTTACCGGTTAATTTATTGTTTAGCAGGGGCTTCTATCGTTTGAAAAGCGTCTTTCATCATTTGCTCAAGTTCTGACCTGTGAACAGCAATTGTTTGTTGCCCAATAGCCATGCTTTTTTGCATTAAGAGGGGTGTTTTTGAGCTTATTTTTTTACCAATCGGTGAATTATAAAAGGTGGACAGTTGATTAAGCTCCACTTCAGAAAGCTCAGATTCATACAGTTTGGCAAAGCGATCTTTCAGCGTATCCCAGGTGTAATATTTGCTCATAAACACCCTCATTTCTTTTAAAAATGTTGGTCGTTGTGCTTCTGGAATTTGCGCACTTGATGCGCTGATCATATTATCTATAATTCCTTCAAACTGCGTGTTTATACCGGTTGCAATTAAATATTGCTCTGCTGCTTTTAAATGCGATGGCGTAAATGAATCGGTAGTTGTTTGTGCCTTTAGGCTGGTAGTTGATAAAAAGATAATGCCAATA
>NZ_JBFTZE010000059.1:0-521 GCF_056406935.1 Pseudomonas sp. P1_A1
GTTTGATGCCGGGCCCAGCCTGTTCACCATGCCGGCCTATGTTGATGAACTGTTTACCCTTGCCGGTAAAAAAACTGCCGACTTTTTTAGGTACCAGAAACTGGATAAAGTATGCCAATACTTTTACGAAGACGGGACCCAGATAATGGCCTTTGCAAACACCAAACTGTTTGCCGAAGACGTGTATCTGAACACAGATGAATCTACAGAATCCATAAAAAAATACCTGGCCCGCAGCGCCGAAATTTACCGCATCACCAATCATGTTTTCCTGGAGAAATCGCTGCATAGGCTTAAAACTTATTTAAACTGGGATACCATAAAGTCGGTCTTCAACTTTTCAAAGATCGATGCATTTCGCACCATGCATAAGGCCAATGAGACTTTTTTTAAGGATGACAGGCTGGTGCAGTTTTATGACCGCTATGCCACTTACAATGGTTCAAACCCGTATTCGGCACCGGCAACGCTTAATGTGATTCCGCATTTAGAGCAGCACTTTGGCGCCTACTTCCCTGAGG
>NZ_JBFTZE010000060.1:0-509 GCF_056406935.1 Pseudomonas sp. P1_A1
GTTCCCTACTCTGCTGTAAAAAATCAAAAGAAAGATTTTTTTGATACAGGTATTACAACCCAGCACAACTTCTCTTTTAACTCTGGTGATGAAACAGGTAGTTTCTACATGTCAGGCCAGGATGTAAAAAGTAAATCTGTTATGCCTAAAGATGAAGGCCGCAGAGATGTATTCCGTGTAGGTGGCGATAAAAAATATGGTATATTTTCAACTCAATACTCTGTTGCTTATACATACTTAACTACCAATAAAACCAACACTGGTACAGTTTATAATGACTTGTTAGAGTCTCCTCTTAATGTTCCTATAAAAGATCTGTTAGATCCTACAAGTAAATATGGTACTCCGGATGCTTATTATAATGATTATTATATCAGCCCGGGCCAGATGATTCAGCAACAAAGAAATTTGAACACTGAGAATCACATCCAGGCTAACTTGCAGTTAAATTTAAAATTAGCCAAATGGCTAAATGTATCTTACCGCACCTCTATTGATAACAACAGCAC
>NZ_JBFTZE010000061.1:0-505 GCF_056406935.1 Pseudomonas sp. P1_A1
GCTTACTGCAATAGATAACAGCATTGGTAGCTTTATGTATTTCGAGGTGCGAGCTGACAAAATCCGCATGGGGATGAGTTTCAATAACGCCCACAAGATCGGCATCATGCTGGGCCGCGAAATCATAATAAGGCTGCGGGTTACGCGCCGGATCAATAACGATCATTTTACCTGAACGGATCACGGCGTAAGATGCATGCGCCAACCCTTTATCGTAGAATTGCTGGATAATCATATCAGCTGCAAAGATAGGAGTTTGAGTGAGATGTTGTAATGCGGAAATGTTTGAAGGTTGTAAAGTTTGGGCAAAGCGGGTGTTCTGATTTCAGCTATATATGTTCAGAATCCGGATTATGCTGTTTTAGAAATATTATTGTTGTAAGTGATTGTATTTCAAAAAGTTATATCTTTTTTTAATTGAACCTCTTTTTGCATTTCTGATATGAAGCTGTTCAATACATTAAGTTCATCCGTAACTGCGTACACCCGTCTTAGTACAAGATAC